>SLOP01000041.1 GCA_007132465.1 Candidatus Izemoplasma sp. | reverse complement strand
TCGCGGGGAATGTCTACACCTGAAATACGTGCCATTCGTGCACCTCCTATTTAACCTTGTCTTTGTTTGTGCTTGGGATTTTCGCAAATGACCATGACTTTGCCTTTGCGTTTGATGATTTTGCATTTATCGCAAATTTTCTTGACTGAGGGTCTGACTTTCATGGTTATCCTCCTTTGAAGCCTTTCCGGTTTTTAGTTACTTGTGTCGATAGGTTATGCGACCACGTGTTAAGTCGTAAGGCGAGAGTTCTACCGAGACTCTGTCACCAGGTAGAATGCGTATGTAGTACATACGGATTTTACCCGAAACGTGGGCTGTGATTTTGTGCCCGTTTTCCAACTCGACGAGAAACCGCGTGTTGGGTAGGGCTTCGATGACTTTGCCTTCCATTTCAATCTTGTCTTCTTTGGCCATCATTTCTCCTCCTTGTCAGAGCGCTGTAAGCAAAACGCATTCGTCTTCCGTAATCAGTACCGTGTGTTCGAAGTGGGCGCTGAGTGAGCCATCGGTGGTTACTGCGGTCCAGTCGTCGGCAAGCACCTTAACGGCGTCGGTTCCGACGTTGACCATCGGTTCGATGGCGAGCGTCATGCCTTTTTTCAGCACCGGTCCTTTTCCGGGAAGACCAAAATTGGGAATTTGTGGCGCTTCGTGCAAGTTTTTTCCGATGCCGTGCCCGACGAAGTGTTTAACCACGTGGTATCCACGATCTTCGACGTGCGATTGAATGGCGTGGGAAATGTCGGAAAGCCTTGCGCCTTGTTTGGCGTGTTTCAATCCTGCAAACAAGGATTGTTCGGTGACCTCAAGCAGCCTTGCGGCTTCCTCAGAGACGTTTCCAACGGCGTAGGTCCAGGCGGAATCACCGTGATACCCTTTGTAATAGGCGCCGATGTCAACCTTAAGGATGTCCCCATCTTTGAGTTTTCGCTCTTTTGAGGGAATGCCGTGCACCACTTCATCGTTGATGGAGGTGCAGGCGCTGCCGGGGAAGCCCCCGTAGCCTTTGAACGAAGGCGTGGCATCGTGATCACGAATAACCTTTTCGACGATGCAATCAATGTCAACCGTGGTGATGCCGGGTTGGATGCGTCGCATAATTGCTTGGTGAGCGAGGGCGACGATGCGACCGGCTTCACGCATCAGGTCGATTTCGCGCGGGGACTTAATTGAGATCACGTGATATCCCTCAATGCGCGTTTAATGTCTGCATACACATCGGCAAACGACTGCATGCCGTTGACGTTTTTCAAAATGCCTCGTTTATCGTAGTAGTTGATGAGCGGGTTGGTTTTCGTTTCGTAGATGTTTAGACGGTTTTGGACCGACTCAAGTTGGTCGTCTTCGCGTTGATAGAGTTCGCCGCCGCACTGGTCACACACACCCCGAACCTTGGGGGGTCTAAACGACAGATGGTAGGTGGCGCTGCATTGCTTGCAGACGCGGCGACCGACCATGCGTTCCAAGATGGCGGTTTTGTCGACGACGATGTTGATGACAGCGCTGAGGCAAGAATTCATCTTCTTCAGCATGCCGTCGAGCGCTTCGGCTTGAGTGACTGTGCGTGGGTATCCGTCAAGTAAAAAACAGCGTTCGGCATCTTTTCGAAGCAGGCGTTTGCGGACGATTTCGTTGGTGATGTCGTCGTCAACCAGTTCACCGCGTTCGATGTACGTCATGGCTTCAATGCCGAGTTGTTCACCGTTGCGGTAGGCTTCGCGAAACATTTCACCGGTCGATATGCTCGTCAGATCGAAATCTTTCACCAGCCGTTCGGACTGGCTTCCTTTGCCTGCTCCTGGGGGTCCCATCAGAAGTATTTTCAACCGTTAAACCCCCTACCGAATGAATCCGGTATATGATTTGCCTTGAACATCGGTTTTTATTTGTTTGGTGGTTTCAATGGCGACACCCACCACGATTAAGAGCGATGTTCCGCCAATTTGCACGTATGAGGGTAGGCCAAATGCCATGGCGAGTAAGATGGGCATGAGTGCCACAACAACCAAGTAAAGTGCCCCGATGATGGTGATTTTGAAAAGCAGTTTGGAGATGTAGTTCTCCGTCTCGATTCCTGGACGGATGCCGGGAATGTAGGCGTTTTGTTTTTGCAAGCGCTTGGACATTTTTTCCGGGTTGATCTGCACAAACGAGTAGAAGAATGTGAAGACGATGATCAACGAGGCATACACCACAAGGCCGGCAGGACGCGTGTAATCAAATAGTTCCATCAGCCACGTGGCGCCAACGCCCATTTGGTTAGGGTTTTGAAACGCCGGTAAAAAGGCGAACAACGTCTGCGGTAAACTCAAAATGGTAACCGCGAAAATGACGGGAATGACACCTGCTGAGTTAATTTTCAACGGAATGTTCGAGTCTTGTTTTCCACGCGTTTTGGCGGCGGTAGAGCGGTTTGAGTATTGCACAGGAATGTTTCGTGTGGCCGATTGCATGTAGGTCACCCCGAGCAACACGGCCAAGTAGGTGATGACAATCAATCCGTAGGTGGCGTATGATCCCAGGTTCGTGCCATCGGCGAACAGGTACTCGCGGCCGAGGGTAGCAAACATCGCTGGGATGCCCGAAACGATACCGGCGACGATGATCATTGACGTGCCGTTTCCGATGCCTTTTTGCGTGATTAAATCAGCGAGCCAAAGCAAGAACGCGGTTCCCGCCGTGATGACAAGGGCGAGGTACGTGTAGGTTAGGAAGTTTGGTGTGCCTACGGCGACGCGATCAAACAAGCCGGGGCTTGTCATGTGAAACCCGATAATCATGCCAAGCGCTTGCACGAAGGCGAGCGCGATGGCAAGGTAACGGGTAATCTGGTTGATTTTGCGTTTCCCGGTTTCCCCCTCTTCGCTCCATTCTTTCAACTTCGGCACGATGTCCATCTGCAACAGCTGCATGACAATCGATGCCGTGATGTAGGGACCAATCCCTAAGGCGATGATGGAGAGGTTGCTGAGGGCGGAGCCTGTGAAGGCGTCCATGATGCCGAGAAATCCGGTTGGTGACGTAAAGATGGCGCTCACTTCGTCACGGTTAATCAGCGGGATGTGAACGTAGACGGCCAGTCGATAAACCAAAAACACGAGCATCGTGAAAAGAATCTTGTTCATGACCGCCTTGTTTTTGAATACCGCTTTAATGGTCTCCATTTAAATCACCTCGACGTTTCCACCGACGTCTGTAATCTTCGTTTCGGCAGATGCCGTGAATTTGTGTGCTTTTACTGTGATTTTCTTCTCAAGTGAGCCGTTGCCGAGGATTTTAATCGGCAACTTTTTTTGCCGAACTAGCCGATCGGCGTAAAGCATTTCCGGGGTCACGACGGTGCCTTCATCGTAGCGGTTTAACGCAGCGACGTTGACGACGGCGTATTCCACACGGTTAGGGTTGGTAAACCCAACTTTACGTAACCGTTTGACATAAGGCGTTTGTCCACCTTCGAAGCCGGGGCGAACGTTGCCTCCCGAGCGTTGTCCTTGTCCTCTATGTCCTCTGCCGGCCGTTTTCCCGGTACCACTACCGGCGCCACGACCGACGCGTTTTCTGGGGGTTTGCGAACCCGGTGTCGGTTTTAATTCATGCAGTTTCATGGGGGTACCTCCTATTTCTCAACCACGTTGACGAGATGGGAAACGGTCGCGATCATTCCCCGAACGGTGGCAGAGTCTTTTTTAGTGACCGTTTGTTGCATTTTTCTAAGGCCTAAGGCCTCGACGGTTTTACGCTGGTTCGGTTTGCTGCCGATGGGGCTTTTCACCAAAGTGATTTCAACGGTTTTCATTAGCTCAAAATCTCCTTTGCGGTTTTGCCACGCACGCGGGCGACCTGGTCGGCGGTACGCAGACGGCTAATGCCATCCATGGTGGCGCGAACCATGTTAATCGGGGTGCTGGAACCGAGCGATTTACTGAGGATGTCTCCAACGCCTGCGGCTTCCAAAATGGCGCGTACGGGTCCGCCGGCGATGACGCCGGTACCTTCAACGGCTGGTTTCAGAAATACTTTCCCAGCGCCGAAACGTCCGGTGATTTCATGGGGTATCGTTGTGCCATACATTGGCACTTTAACGAAGTTGTGTTTGGCTTCTTCGATGGCTTTTTTGATGGCGTCGGGAACCTCTTGCGCTTTTCCGGTTCCGAATCCGACTTGCCCTTTGCGATCACCAACAACCACGAGTGCGCTGAAGCGGAAGCGACGTCCGCCTTTCACAACTTTGGCCACGCGGTTGATGTTCACAACACGTTCTTCGTAGATGTTTTCTTCTCTTTTTCTGCGTTGTTTTCTTCTCTTCTGTTGCATCGGCTTACCTCCTTTTTAGAATTCCAGTCCCGCTTTGCGGGCGGCTTCAGCGAGCGCTTTGACACGCCCATGATACAAGTATCCACTGCGGTCGAAGACCACGCGTTTAATGTCTTTTTCAAGCGCGCGTTCGGCGAGTTTTTCACCGACGAGTCCGGCGCCTTTCACGTTGCCGGCATCGTTTTTTTCACAATAATCTTCGAGTGACGATGCGCTGACAAGGGTCACGCCGTTCACATCATCGATTACTTGCGCGCTGATGTTCTTGTTCGAACGGAAAATGTTCAGACGCGGTTTGAGCGGTGTTCCGACAAGCGATTTGCGAATACGCAAATGGCGTTTTTTTCGTAGGGTGTTGCGTGATTTCTTTTTAAACATATCGTGTCACCTCTGACTGCTTATTTGGCAGTTTTTCCTTCTTTGCGACGTACATGCTCATCGACGTAACGGATGCCTTTCCCGAGGTAAGGCTCGGGTTTGCGAATCGCACGTACGTTGGCGGCGAACTCGCCGACACGTTGTTTGTCGATGCCCGTGACGGTGATTTGGGTGTTCTTCACCACTTCCACGGTGATGCCGTCGGGAATCGCTAATTCGACAGGTTGTGAGTACCCGGCGTTAAGCGTAAGACTGCTCCCCTTAAGCTGGGCGCGATATCCGACGCCGACCATGCTGAGTTGCTTTGTATACCCTTCGCTGACACCGACGACCATGTTGTTGATGAGTGAGCGGGCCGTGCCGTGCAGCGTTTTATCGGTTTTTGTCTCTCCGGTTCTTTCAACGATGATGCTGTCTTCCTCGACGCGTACGCGCATGGAAGGATGCGACTCCATTGAAAGCGTCCCTTTGGGACCTTTGACCTCAACGGTCTGTTCGTTCACCGATGCGCTGACGCCTTTCGGCAGTTCGATCGGTTTGTTCCCAATACGACTCATGGTTTTACCTCCTTTGTGTGATTACCATACGTACGCTAGGATTTCTCCACCGATTTCTTGTTTGCGGCACTCACGGTCGGTCATGATGCCTCGTGACGTGGAAACGATGGCGATACCCAGTCCGTTTAATACTTTCGGCATGTCGCCGTGTTTTGCGTACACTCTTAATCCCGGCTTAGAAATACGTTTAAGCCCTTTGACGACGCGTTCGTTTTGCATGTATTTTAGCGTCACGCGAAGCAAGTTTACTGGCTTGCTTTTCACGAGCGAGACGTTGGCGATGTAACCTTCTTCACGCAGCAGCTCGAGCACTTGTTGCTTGAGCTTCGAGACAGGCATATCGACCGTTTGTTTTTTCATTTGATTCGCGTTGCGGATACGCGTAAGCATATCAGCAATAGGGTCTGTCATTACCATGGGTTGTTGCCTCCTCCCAAAAAATTAATAAATAGCGTTACCAGCTTGCTTTTCTGACGCCGGGTATTTGTCCTTTGTATGCGAGTTCGCGGAAACAAATACGGCACAGTTTAAACTTGCGAATGACGGAATGGGGTCTTCCGCAGCGTTCGCAACGAGTATATTGTCGAACTTTGTATTTCGGCGTTCGTTTTGTCTTTTCAATCATTGACGTTTTAGCCATAATAGCCTCCTTAGTTTTTTCTGAACGGCATACCGAGTTGCCCGAGCAGTTCTCTCGCGTGCAAATCCGTTTCCGCCGTCGTCACAATCACAATGTCCATGCCACGGACACGGTTGACGTCGTCGTAGTTGATTTCCGGGAAGATGAGTTGCTCACGGACGCCGAGCGTGTAGTTGCCTCTCCCGTCGAACGCCTTGGGACTAACGCCTTGGAAGTCACGCACACGTGGAAGTGCAATGTTCATGAGTTTGTCCAAAAACTCGTACATTCTAACGCCGCGAAGGGTAACCTTGCAGCCAATCGCCATGTCTTCACGCAGTTTGAAGTTGGCAATTGATTTTTTGGCTCGCGTAATGACAGGTTTTTGTCCGGTTAAAAGGGTAAGCTCCTTGACTGCGTCGTCAAGTGCTTTAGTGTTTTCAACGGCATCGCCGACGCCCATGTTGACCACAACTTTATCGACGCGTGGTGCTTGCATGACGGATGAGAAATCAAACTTATCGACCAGGGCGGGGCGTACCTCGTTCATGTATTTTTCTTGTAAACGGTTCATCCACTGATGCCTCCTCTCTCAGTTAGTCCAAGACTTCGCCGGTTTTTTTACCGACGCGTACTTTGCGTGTTACATCTTTTTTCTTCACGGTTTCTGTGACGGTTTTAGACCCTACTCGTGTGGGCTTGCCTTTTTTGTCGACAATCATCACGTTGGAAGCGTGAATCGGCGCTTCAAACTCGATGATGCCTCCATCGGGGTTGGCCTGAGTAGGTTTCGCGTGTTTCTTGACGATGTTAACGCCTTCGATGAGCACGCGATCAGTCTTGGGGAACGTTTTCAGCACGGTGCCATCTTTACCGCGGGCTTCGCCGGAAATGACACGTACTTTATCGCCTTTTTTGATTTTCATGCGGTTTTCCTCCTACTCCGTTATAGTACTTCCGGGGCTAGCGAGACGATTTTCATGAAGCCTTCTTCACGAAGTTCTCTCGCAACGGGCCCGAAAATCCGCGTGCCACGCGGTGATTTGTCGTCGCGGACAATGACGGCCGCGTTTTCATCGAATCGGATGTACGTCCCGTCGGGGCGGCGAGTCTCCCGTTTGGTGCGAACGATGACGGCTTTGACGATTTCGCCTTTTTTCACCGTGCCGCCCGGGGTTGCTTGCTTGACCGTCGCGGTGATGATGTCACCAATTCGTGCGTATTTTCTTCGGGTACCGCCAAGAACTTTAATGGTGAGAATCTCTTTGGCACCAGAATTGTCTGCGATTTTTAATCTCGATTCCTGTTGAATCATGGTAAGAACCTCCTTATATGCGCGTTAAACGAGCACTTTGCTTTCTACGATCTCAAGCAAGCGGAACTTTTTCGTTTTTGAAATCGGACGTGTCTCCATGATTTTGACGACATCGCCGACTTGCGCTTGGCTGTTTTCATCGTGGGCGGCAAACTTCTTGGAATTTTTGACGCGTTTTCCGTACAATCGATGTTTTTTATAGTTGTCAATCATGACGGTGATCGTTTTGTCGGTCTTCGTCGAAACGACGGTACCGGTAAGGATTCTTCTACTGTTGCGCTCCATCGAATTCTCCTTTCAACCTATTTCGCACTGCGCTCGTTGAGAATCGTTTTCATACGCGCAATGGTTTTTTTGACTTTGGGGATACGGGCGGTGTTCTCGAGCTGTCCCGTCGCTTGTTGAAAACGGAGGTTAAAGAGCTCCTTTTTAAGGGCGACGATCTCGCTGTTGATTTTGGCGGTGTCCCATTCTCTAATGTCATTTGCGTTCATTAGAATCACCAACACTTTCTTTTCTGACTACTTTGGTTCTGACCGGGAGCTTATGTGCTGCCAGACGCAGCGCTTCATGGGCGATCTCTTCAGTGACCCCGGCCACTTCGAACATGATGGTGCCCTCTTTGACGACCGCGACCCAACTTTCGGGTGCGCCTTTACCTGATCCCATGCGCACTTCAAGCGGTTTGGCGGTTTTTGCCAAATGCGGGAAAATGCGAATCCAAAGTTTTCCTTGGCGTTTCATGTAACGGTTAATGGCGATACGGGCTGCTTCGATTTGGCGGCTTGTGATCCAAGCGCCTTCAAGTGATTGCAATCCGTAATCACCAAAATTGACATTGGTTCCGCCTTTGGCTTTGCCTTCGTAAGGTACGCGGTGAGGGCGTCTGTATTTGGTACGTTTAGGCATTAACATGATTAGTTAGCCCCCTTGTTCTTTTTAGCCGGCAGGATCTCACCTTTGTAGATCCATACCTTGACGCCGATTTTTCC
>SLOP01000029.1 GCA_007132465.1 Candidatus Izemoplasma sp. | reverse complement strand
GCCCCATCGAGCTGTGCCGCTTCAAACAACGCGCGCGGCAGGCGATCGAAATAGGCTTTGAAAATGATAAAGTAAAACGGGTTCGCCCCGAAAACCAACATCAAGGGCAAGGGATTGTTAATGAGGCCGGTGCGGACGATGTTGTGAAACAGTGTCCCCATGTTCAAAATCGGCGGAATCATTAAACTGACCATGATCAAGCCAAAGATGACCTTGTGTCCCGCCGGTTTGAGGACGCTCACCGCATAAGCGAGCAGGCCGTTGAAGACAACAGCGGCCACCACGGCACCGAGCGTGATGACAAACGAGTTCATGTAATACCGCGAGAAACTAATCAAGTTCCAAACGTCGAGGATTTTGCGTGGGTCGAACGTCTCTGGTAACAAGGTGAACGGCACGCGGTAGAGTTCCGCGCTTGATTTAAAGCTTGACAAAATCAGCCAAATTGGAGGAAAGGCCATGACAAGCACCATCGTGCCCATGAGGAAAAGCAAGATGCCATAGAGCACCTTAAAGCGGCGTAAACGATAGTCGAATTGGTTGACGAGGCCTTCGTTACGGCTGCGCAAACGGCCGATGCGTGGTTTTTTTTTCATCGCCATCCCTCCTTAGGTATTGTCCGCGCGTTTTGAGAGTTTGAGATACCCCGCCGTCAGCAGCAACAACATCAACGCCACAATCACACCGAGTGCCGCCGCCTTGGCGGCGTTGCCTTGGACAAAGGCGTAGCGGTAAATCAACTGCAGCAACGACACCGAGGCGTTGTCGGGGCCGCCGCCGGTCATGACGAGGGGTTCGTAAAACACTTGGAAGACGTTGATCACTTGCAGGATGAAAAGCATCCGGATGAGCGGGAACAGGTGGGGTAAGGTGATGTAGCGGATGCGTTGCCAAAGCGAGGCCCCTTCGATGCGCGAGGCTTCGTAATAGGTGTTGTCAATTGACTGAATCGAGGCAAGGTAAATCAGCGTCGTCGCGCCCGCCCCGCGCCACGTCATCGTCACAACAATGAGCGGCACGACCGCGCTCGGGTCATTCAACCACGGTTTGGCGCCGATGCCGAAATTGGCCAAAATAGCGTTGAGTACACCGCCTTCGGAAGCATCGTACAAAAACGTCCACAAAATGACCACGGCGAGCCCTGGTAAGATGTTGGGGAAAAACAAGCTCGCGCGGAAAAAGCCTTTGGCGTGGACGACTTCACTTAAAATCAAGGCGAGAATAATCGGCAGGAAAAAGCCGATGACAATCGACCAGAAGGTATATTGGAAGGTGTTGATCAGCGCCTTCATAAACACGGGGTCCTGCAAGACGGCGCGATAGTTGTCAAAACCTACGAAATCACCGCGCGTGTAGCCGATGGACGTAAACAACGACAGCGACACATTGGCAAGCAACGGTCCCCAGATGAAAAAGTAAAAGAGAAGAAGGGATGGCAGTAATATAAGCCATCCCCCGATGTTTTTACGTATGAATCGCGCGAGCTTTTGTGCCGTCATGGCCATCCCCCTAATCGTTGACGTTGTTCATGTATTGCGTTTGGAAGGTGTTGTTGGCGCTGGAAAGCAGCGCGCTTGGGTTGGCGTTGCGGTTGGTCAACACTTGTTGAATGACCGAATCGAGGATTTCATACATTTCTTGGCTATGGTAGGGCTCTTCGTTTCGGCGTATGGTGAAGAGCGTATCGTAAAAGGCTTGGAAGTTGGTCATGTTGACGTTGATGAACTGCTGGTCGATGCGTTCGATTAGCTCAACGTACTCTTCGTTGATCCAGGGCGTGATTTCCGGCAAAATCGGCATGCCTTTGGCCTCGGCGGTGATGCGGCCGACGCGCAAACTTTGTTCAGCGATTTCCGACGTTTCTGGCGAACGGCCCATGTATTCTAAAAACTTGAGGGCGCCGAGCACTTGTTCATCGCTCGCGTGCGCCGAAAACATGTAGGGTGTGCCACCGAAGAGGGCATGTTGATCGCCGTTGGGTCCTGCGGGCATCGGCACAAAGGCGAGGTTGTCGCGGTCCATGCCGAAGTTGGTCACCGGTAGGGACAACGCATCGTTGCCAGCGATGGCCATGGCCGCACGGTTGGTGCCGATGTAGTTGTACCAATCGCCATAGCTGAGCGACGAGCTGGCCGGCAGCGCTTCACGCTCCCAGCGCATCTCTTTAATCCATTCCAGCGCGGCGATGGCGGCGGGGTCATCGAGATTCGCCACCCAGTTGCCGTGGTCGTCTTGTTTTTGTAAGGTGGCGCCAAAGTTCCACGCGATGTTAGAAAATTGCCAACCTCCCGTGTTGTTTGACGACAGGATGACTAACCCGGCGACGTTTTGTTCGTAGAGTTCATCCATGGTGTTGGAAATGTGTTCGGCCATGTCGGCGAGCTCATCAAAGGTCGTCGGATAACGCGGCGTACCCTCGGGGTCGTAGATGTTGTATGTGCCATCGCCATCCCAATCATCGACCAAGCCGACCATCGCAAAAATTTCGAGGTTCAGCACTAGCCCGAGGCCGTAGCCATCTCGCGGGATGCCGTAGAGCTTTCCATCGAAAGTCAAGGTATCACGCATGTAGGGATCAAGGTGTTCATCCCATCCGAGTTCAGCAATTTGATCGGTGATTTCCCGGACGAAGTTGTTGCGAATGAGTTTTTCCGGTTCGGTGAACCAGGTTTGAAATATCGTCGGTTGCGTGCCCGCCTGGGCCATGGGGAAAAAGGTGTCAACTGAGTAAGTGTAGGGTTGCGGCACGATTTCGTACTCCGGATAATCTTCTTCAAAGAGCCGCTTCCATTCTTCAAACATGGCGTGATTTTCGGCCAAATACGGCTGTGGCCACATGCCGACGGTGATGCGGATGCGCCCGTCGTCGACGCGGCCACATGCGGCCAACAAGAACGTCGCGAGCGCAAGCATCGACACGGCAAAGTATTTTTTCATCGTGATCCCTCCAGATGGGTACGTATCCTTACCCTTATTATATAGAATGCACCGCTGCATCGAAAGACGACAAACGTGCAAAAAGGGTGATAATCGTGCATGTTTTCTCATCCTTCGCGCTTCGTTGCTTTAGTGAGATAAAATGCGCTATAATAAAATAGAGGCAAACGAAGGAGGTCCGTGATGTTCACCACATTGAAAAAAAACATCATCCGCAGCATCATGCTGTCGACTGTCCTCTTATCCATTGGCGCCAGCTTGGCCTCTTTTATCGTGATCGCACATAGCCAATACAATCACTACAAAAACGCAGCGAACGACACGATTGATCAGAAGATTACCTTGAGCTCCTTTGCCTTCAACAACGTGATGCTCAGTTCACGTCAACTCTCGGAAAACGAAGCCTTTCTCGAAGCGATTGACTCAGACGAATTCAACCCACAGATTGTCCCGGTGCTCAACACCTTGAAAAACTCTTCATTCGGCATCTTGGCCGCGACCGTCTACGTCGTCGAGGGACCGACCTATTCGACCTTCAACGTCACCAACGTCGTGCCTTACACGCAATGGCTTGAATACGACCCGGTCAATAACCTGCTGATGAGCGAATCGTCGAGCATGCTGTCTATTCGCACAACCCACATCGCCCAAATTTACAATAACGTCCGGTACAACGACGCCTTTGGGATGATTACCTATGTCGTTAAACTCGAACGCGAAGGCAACGTCGTTGGGCTGTTGTTTGTCGATATCGCCCCCACCTACGTTTACCAAACCTACTTCAATTACGACAACCACCCACGTTTTCAAGGCACCGTTTCGTTCATGATTGGCGAGAATCGCTCGCATCTGCTTGGTTCGCTCGCCCACCAGACGCACGCCGACTACATCGACGAGGCCCTGCAAAACTCAAACGCCGTGAGCAGCAACGGCCGCTACCTCATGCACGCGCATACGCTCCATGAGGAACATCAATTGATAACCCTGATTCCGATGGGACCGCTTTATGCGACGCTGATTCGCACGGGCGTGTTGCTGCTTGTGCTCAACGTGCTGATAATCGCCATGTCGTACTTTGTCGCCCAGTGGGTGGAGCGACGCATCGTCACACCGCTGCAACGCCTCAACACGCGCATGCAACCCTCAAGGCATTTGCTTAAAAGACCTGAGTAATCAGGTCTTTTTTATGTTCAACCGCACGGTGGTCCCTCCGTTGGGTTTGGAATCGACGGAGAGGCCGTACCCCTCGCCGTAGGCAAGTTCCAAGCGATCATTGACGTTTTTTAAGCCGTAGCCTCCATCGCTCGCATCGTCGTTGCCTTGTGCTTTTAACGACGCAGGATTGAACCCGATGCCGTCATCTTCGACCTCGAAGACGATATCCTCGCCCTGATCAAGCGCGCGTATGATGATGTGGCCTTTGCGCTCGAGTCCACCGATGCCGTGTTTCACGGCGTTTTCAACAATCGGTTGAAGCACGAGTTTAAGGGTTTGATAATCCTCAATAACCGGGTCAATGTGGTATTCAACCGTGAACTTATCTGGAAAACGAACGAGTTCGATTGCAAGAAAATGTCTGATAATTTCCACTTCTTCTTTGACCTTGATCGTTTTATCGCCTTTGTGTAAAGACATCCGGAAAAATTTCGCCAGCACAATCGCGAGGTGTTCGATGTCGGCTTGGTTTTTGAGTTTCGCCATCCAAGCGATGGCATCCAAGGTGTTGTAAAGGAAGTGCGGATTGATTTGCATCTGCAAGGTATACAGTTCCAGTTTTCGCTGGTTTTCCGCGTCTTGTTTGGTGCGTTCAATCAGCGCGATGATGTGATTGATCATCTCGTCGTAAGTCGATTCAAGCTCCAGCAGTTCGTCGCTGTAGGCTTTCTTGTCCTCAGCGCGTTCCCGCGTGTTGGTAAAATGCCGAAGGTTCTCGATGATGCGGTTGATTGGTCGGCTAATTTTGTGTGCCACCCGCCAAGACAAAAAGAGCGCCATCCCCCCCATCGATATCCCAAGGGCCACGTTGAGCGCGTTTAACCGCATGACCCCAGCGTATAACGCATCGTGCGATAGCACGCTGACCATCCGCCAGCGCAGGTTGTATTGGTTGCTGAAGCGCCCCTGTTCATTGACGATGATAATCATTGTCTCACCGTCGATCGTGTGCTCGGTGTGCTGCGGCAGGTTGGTTGCGGGAAACACCCCGGCGTCAAACAGCTGCGATCCAACAAACTCGCCGCTAGTGCTCGAGACAACGTGGTTGTCGTCTGTGAGCACAAACGAGTAGCCTAGCGCTTCGTCGATGGTGTCATAAAAACTCCGGAACGTCGCCTCATCGATATAGAAAAACACCGCACCTTCATCAACGCTGGAAAATGCCGTGCTCAAGGGCTTGGCAAACAGCAAAAGTGGGACGTTATCAGCGGTCATGACAACATCGTGAAACTCGATTAACGCAGTCGACTCTTTCACCGTCTGCAAAAACGACGGTGGCACAAGGCCAAAGCGCGCTTCGTCCTCGTAACGCACCGTGTTTCCATCATAATAGAAAATAATTTCTTTAAACAAATCAGTGTTCATCCCGACCTGATACAACATGTCCCTAAACACATCCTGCTTCGATTCCTCGCTCAACGAATCATCGTCAATGATTGTTTGAAAATGGTCTGAAAGCACAATGCGTGAGTAAAACAGGCTCATCTCATCAAGCACCATTGAGATGCCCTGATACATGTCTTCTTGTTTGGCGTAGATATCGGTGTAAATAAAGTTTTCAATCGCTCGTCGTGCACCAAAGCGGACAACCCCAAGCAAAAGCACCATCAGGACCGTAAACATCAAAATCGTCGGCACAACAATCTGCATCTTCACGCTGCGTAACTTCATGATGTCCCCACCCGCTTTATGAAGTCGCTTGGCGTCATGCCGAGGTGCTTTTTAAACACCTGGGAAAAGTACTTGACATCGCCATACCCAACCTTCGCCGCCACTTCGTAAACATGATGCTTCCCCGTTCGCAACAAGGCTTTAGCTTTAGTCAATCGGTACGATGTGACATACTCATTAAAAGTCATGTTGAGTTGATCCTTAAACGCGTGCATCACGTTCGACTCACTCATGTAAAGCGCTTCGGCGACGCTTCTGACGGTGATGTTCTCATGGTAGTGCTCAGCGATGTGTTGCAACACCGATTTCATCTGCGGCTTTAACGGGAGCTCGCCACTAGGCGTCATGACCATGTTGATTAAACGGTAGGGTTTTCGCTGAGCGAGACGCTTTGCCTCATCAGCCGCTTTCGGCATCGTGTGCCCCGTGTCAAACACCCCAGAAAGCCCAAGCATGAGTGGCGTTTCCACCGGTTCATCAGCATCCTGCAAGGCCTCGCAGACGGCGTCATAGACATGGGAAGCGTTATCTGAATCGATGATGATGAGGTGCTCATCGTCGTCGTAGACATCGTAGTGTAACCAGTCATTGACTTTGAATTGATGCGTTAATTTCGCGGCGAAGGCATGCGCGCCCCGCAAGTCGTCGACCTCATCGCCAACGTACAAGGCGACGCCACAGTTGATCAGGGGGAGGTTATAGCTGGCGGCCTTTGTGACAAACGCCTCGTGGTCAATGTGTCCACGCAAAAAGTCGCGCACGAGTTGGCGCGTGATGTTGGTTAAATCGCCTTCGACCGTCTCCACCAATCGGTTACGCGACCGCGACGCTTCCAACCGAACGATGACCTTGCACACTTTCGAAACCAGTTCATCGTTGGACACCGGTTTCAACAAATATGCCTGGGCGCCGCTTTCTAGGGCTTGTTTGGCGTAATCAAAATCTTGATAACCGCTGAGCACGACAATCCCGATATCGTCCTCATCACCGAGCGCACGAATCAACGCGACCCCATCCATCACCGGCATCCGAATGTCCGTGATGATGATGTCGATATCGTGATTTTTGACGATAGCAAGCGCCTCTTCACCGTGTTTTGCTTCATGCGTAATGACCACATTATGTGCGGCCCAATCAATCGTCTCTTTGATGCCTTTTCGGACGAGATACTCATCGTCCACAACCAGCATGTTATACATCGTAAGCCCCCATCGTTTCTCGTGTCATGCGTCATGTACCCTTATTATAGTGAAAACCTCCTCGATATTGCAACACATACAAGCTAAACCGCTGGTAAAACGCCCCTCTTGCATAAAAAAGACAGCGCTTGCATGCGCTGCCGTGTTCATCGATGAACTGCCCTGATTCACAAAATCTTATACCCAATCCCTCTAACCGTCTTGATGAACTCTTGCCTTGGATCGAGTTTTTCTCTCAGTTTAAAGATATGCACATCGACGACGCGTGTGTCTCCATCGTAACTGTAGCCCCATAGTTTGGTGAGGATTTGTTCCCTTGAGAGGGCTTGGCCTTTATGGCGAATAAGGTATTCGAGGAGTTCGAACTCTTTTAAGGTGAGGTTGATGGCTTCACCACCACGGGTGACTTCAAAGCTGCCTAGGTTTAAGATGATGTTGGCGTAGGTGATGGTGGTGTCGCCTTCGCCGTTTTCTTGTTTTCTGCGAAGCCCTGCTTTAACGCGGGCAGCGAGTTCTCTTGGTGAGAAGGGTTTGGTGACGTAGTCGTCTGCGCCGACGTCAAAACCTTCTAGCTTGTGTATTTCATCGTCCATTGCCGTTAGCATGATCACATGTGTCGTTTTCCCTTTTTCCCGGAGTTTTTTACACACGTCGATGCCGTTCATCGACGGCAACATCACATCCAGGAGAATAACATCATATGCACCATCCAAAGCCTTCTCATACCCGCGCTTCCCGTCGGTTTCGATGTCGACCTCATAGGCGAGTTGGCGAAGGTCGTAGGCGACCATTTTGGCGATGCTCATTTCGTCTTCGATAATGAGGACTTTAGGCATGGTGCTCATCTCCCCTCGGCGCGGGCGGGACGTTCGACGTCCACGTCGTGGTAATAGTTTTCATGGAGCACGTTGACAGCGATGTTCGTGCAGTGATCACCAATCCGTTCCACGTTGGATAGGATATCGACGAAAAACTCATCGTCGCAATCGGGCTCCTCGCAGACGTTCATCCGGCGCACGTGGCGCTTGCGGTACTTGCGGACAAGCGTGTCGATGATGTCTTCGTATTCCAAGATGCGCTGCGCGAGCAACTTGTCTTGGGTGTCAAAAGCCTTGAGCGTAAGCGCGAGGGTTTCATCGACGACCTGGTAGAGGTTCTCAAGGTCGTTTTTCGCTTCTTGGGTGAGGTTTTGCCTTAGTTCATAGCGGTGTTCAAAGAAATCGAACAGGTTTTGGCAGTGGTCGGCAATGCGCTCAAAATCGCGAATCGCGTCGATGTAGATGGCTTGGAAGTGGGCGAGTTTTTCGTCGATGTCGGTTTGCGATAACTTCACGAGGTAGTCGT
>SLOP01000011.1 GCA_007132465.1 Candidatus Izemoplasma sp. | reverse complement strand
ATTACGCCTCTGCGTACCGCTGAAGCCTTCCAAAAACAGTTTACGGCTGACGTGAGCCATGAGTTAAAAACGCCGTTGTCGGCGATCAAGGGCATCGTCGAGATATTAAGAGACAACGAGACAATGGACGCGTCCGAACGCGCCGACTTCATCAAAACCTTGTTTCATGAAGCCTCGCGCCTTGAAAACATTTTGAATGATCTGTTGATTATCTCGAAGATGGACCGCTTGGATTATGAACTGAAAACTGAGCCTACCGACATGAAGGCGTTGATTGAAGATGTTGTGCGGTTGTTGGCGTCGGATGCTGAGGAGAAGAAACTCAAACTCACCGCCACGATTGAAGCATGCACGCTCGAGGTCGACTCGACCAAGTTCCGTCAAGTCGTGATTAACTTGCTTAAAAACGCGATTGTCTACACCGACGAAGGCTCGATCACCGTAAGTGGAAAAGTGGATGGGGATCGTTACGACATTACCGTCAGAGACACTGGCATCGGCATTCCTGAGAAAGAACAGCGCAACGTGTTTAAACGCTTCTACCGAGTTGATGATGCTCGCAGCCGCGATTCTGGCGGCAGCGGCCTCGGTTTAAGCATCATTAAAAACGTCGTGAAAAAACACCAAGGAGACATTCACCTCACCTCAACGCCAAACAAAGGCTCGACCTTCACCGTCTCGCTGCCTGTTGGCCAGGAAAACGGGTAAATTCCCTTGCAAGATAGCGTGACTTGGTATATAATACAAACGCGTTGAAAATCATACACGGTCGGGATTCTGGGCGTAGCCCGTTGAATCCCTGGTTTATGGTGAGACGCACGCCACCGCAAAGGAGGGACATGCATGATTAACACCAACGAACAAAGCCGCATCGATTTGGCTGAGACCATTTTACAAGCATCACGCGAGCCAATCGATTTATATGACCTATACGACGAAGTCGCCAAGCGGCACGGGGAAAGCCCGAGCGCTGAACGCTTGAACGCGTTTTTCGCCGAACTGACGACATCCGCTAAGTTTGTCTACATGGGCGACAACAGCTGGGATTTGAAACGTCGCCAAAAGATTGAACTGTGGGAAAAAGACGGGTCGTTCTTTAACGAGTACACCGAAGTCGAAGACGCCGTCATGGAAGAACGCATCGCTGAGCAAAAACAACGCGAAGCCGCCCACGAACAAATGCTTGAAGACCGCGAACGCGCCCGCGTCCTCGCGGAGAAAGCCGAGGCCGAAGAAGACGTGGTGGTTCCGCGCATCGTCGAGGAACCCGAACCCATCGACGTCGTCGAACCCGTCGAGGAAGAAATCATCGCCGAGGTGGCTCAAGAAGAAACGCCCGAGCCAATCGAAGATCAGAAAGTCACCGACAAAGCCGACAAAGCCGACACCGCCGATGAAGACGCCGATGAGGAATACGATGACTTCGACGAAGAAGAATACAACGAGTACATGGACGAGTTCGAAGACAAATACGAAAAGTAATCGAAAATTACGGCTTGCAAAAAATACTACGTTTGGTATAATTTTGGTGGGCTCTTAAAACCACAGGTTCTCCACGGGAGAACCTTTTTCTTTAAAAAAATTCACCGCGATCGAGGGGATGCAGATGAAGCAAACCAAGTTTATCTTTGTGACCGGAGGGGTCGTTTCGAGCCTTGGAAAAGGCATCACCGCCTCTTCGCTCGGGCGCCTTTTGAAAAACCGCGGACTCAAGGTGTTTATGCAGAAGTTCGATCCCTACATCAACGTCGACCCGGGCACGATGTCGCCCTATCAACACGGCGAAGTTTTC
The DNA here is from genome assembly GCA_007132465.1 of Candidatus Izemoplasma sp. GTDB lineage: Bacteria > Bacillota_I > Bacilli_A > Izemoplasmatales > Izemoplasmataceae > SLQR01. Next base: position 7,059 of record SLOP01000011.1, on the reverse strand, counting down.
GTGACGAGTGACGGCGCCGAGACCGACCTCGATCTCGGTCATTATGAACGCTTTATCGATGAAAACCTGACGCGCGATTCCAACATCACCACCGGCGCCGTCTACAAACACGTCATCGAAAAAGAACGCCGCGGCGATTACCTCGGCGCGACCATCCAAGTCATCCCTCACATCACCGATGAAATCAAGGAAAAACTCATTGCCGTTCGCAATGCGTCGGACGCCGATGTGATCATCACCGAAATCGGCGGCACCGTCGGTGACATTGAATCGTTGCCGTTTTTAGAAGCGATTCGCCAGTGCCGTCGTGATTTTGGTTTTCATAACACACTCTACATTCATAACACCTTGGTGCCTTACCTTGAAGCACCCAAGGAGTTAAAGACGAAACCAACCCAACACAGCGTGAAAGAACTCCGCAGTTTGGGGATTACCCCCGATATTATTGTCTTGCGCACCTCACACGCCATCACCAACGACATGCGCGAGAAGATTGCCTTGTTTTGCGATGTGAAAAAAGAGGCAGTCATCGAAGCGCGCGATGCGAAGGTGCTTTATGAAGTCGCGCTTGATTTGCAAAAACAACACCTCGACGATCTCGTCTGCAAGCACTTCGGGTTGCCTGAAGCAAAAGCGGACATGGCTGCCTGGTCGGCGTTGGTGAATCGCGTGAAAAGCTTGAATCGCTCTATCACTATCGCAATGGTTGGTAAATACGTGGCCCTGCAAGATGCCTACTTGTCCGTGGTCGAAGCCTTAAATCATGCCGGATACCATCACCATGCCAAAATCACCATCCGCTGGGTCAGTGCGTCGGAACTGACGGATACCAACGTTGCAGAATGGCTTGGTGACGTTGGTGGCATCGTGGTACCAGGTGGGTTTGGCAAGCGCGCCACCGACGGAAAAATACGAGCAATAACCTTCGCACGTGAACACAACATCCCGTTTTTGGGTCTTTGTTATGGGATGCAACTTGCGACTGTGGAGTTCGCGCAAAACGTCTGTGGGTTGCCTGAGGCGTCGTCTTTTGAAATCAACCCCGACACGCCCCACGCCGTCATTAACTTCTTAGAAGGGCAGTCTGATGACACCGACAAAGGCGGCACGATGCGCCTTGGGGCATATGCGTGTGAACTGAAGCCGAACACGATCGCTTACGAAGCCTATCAACAACCGACCATTGAGGAACGGCATCGCCACCGTTACGAGTTCAACAACGACTACCGATCAATCTTTGAAGACCACGGCATGGTTTTTTCTGGGGTGAATCCCGAGAAAAACCTCGTCGAAATCATCGAACTGAAAGCCCATCCCTTCTTTGTGGCCGTGCAGTTCCATCCAGAGTTCTTATCGCGTCCACAGCGACCGCATCCGCTCTTCATTGAATTCCTCAAACGCACGCTAAGGTAGCCGTGCGTTTTTGATGATAACCATTGCGATGATGCTTATTCAGGGCGTGTAGGGCGTTGTGTGAGAAGGCATATCACGAAAAAGACCATAAAGTTAGGTTGAGGCTAACTATATTTTATTTTGTATGATATAATGTGGAATAGGTAACCATTTCAAGGAGGAAAACTATGTTAGACAAGCAGCTACTCGAGCGCATCTTAAACACTGCGCTAGAAAGCAGCGCTGATTTTGCGGAAGTGTTTGTGGAAGATAAAGCGCAAAGCACGGTCATGTTGCAAAGCAACACGATCGAACAAGCGATCAACAACCACACACAAGGCATCGGCGTTCGCATCGCCAAAGGGTATCAAAGCGTCTATGGTTATACGAACAGTAAAAACCATGAGGACATGCTTGCCTTGGCGCGCGATTTGGCCAAATCGTTTCCTGGTGAACGCGCACGCGGTGAGGTCACACTCGGCACCATGAAACAAGGCAAGGCGCACCAAATCAAACGCATGCCTGACAGCGTCGACATGAAAGAAAAAGTCGCCATTGTCAAACGCGCCAACGAAGCGGCACGGGCCTATAGCGACGAAATTAAACAAGTGTCTGTCAGCTACATGGATTACGTGCAAAACGTCTGGATTGCCAGCAGTGAGAACATCTACGTCAGCGACCAACGCGTGCGCACACGCTTAGGCATTCACAGCGTTGCCTCAGACGGCAAAGACATGCAAAGCGGATTCAACGGACCGGGTGGGCACTACGGGTTTGAGTTTTACGACACCTTCAGTGTCGAAGAAGCGGCCAAAGAAGCCTCACGCGTCGCCGTGACGATGCTTCATGCCGAGGAGTGCCCAAGCGGTCTAATGCCGGTTGTCATCGACAACGGCTTTGGCGGCGTCATTTTCCACGAGGCCTGTGGCCACAGCTTAGAAGCCACGTCCGTCGCCAAAAACGCCAGCGTCTTCAGCGGCAAAAAAGGCGAACAAATCGCCAACCCGATCGTCACCGCCATCGATGATGGCACGATTGAGAACGCGTGGGGCAGCGCCAACTATGATGATGAAGGCCGCGAGCAAACACGCCGTGTTCTCATCAAAGACGGTGTGTTAAACACCTACATGATCGATCACTTAAACGGCCGCCGCATGGACGAACAATCGACCGGTTCCGGCCGTCGTGAGTCGTACAAATTTGCCCCGACCTCGCGCATGAGCAACACCTACATCGACAACGGGGATTCAACCTTCGATGAGATCATCGCCGCGACAAAGTATGGACTGTATGCCAAGAAAATGGGCGGCGGCTCCGTGCAACCGGCGACTGGCGACTTCAACTTTGCCGTCATGGAAGGCTACATGATTCGCGACGGCAAAATCGCCGAACCCGTCAAAGGCGCGACCCTCATTGGGTCGGGCAAAGACGCACTCAAGAAAATCGACATGGTCGGCAACAACCTTCTCCGTGCCCAAGGCATGTGCGGAAGCTTGTCCGGATCAATTCCGACCGACGTCGGACAGCCGACCGTGCGCGTCTCAAGCATGACCGTCGGCGGACGAAAGGGGGGTAACGCATGAACTTCCAACGACTCTTTGACCTCGCCAAAGCCAAAGGCGTTGAAGCCATCCAAATCTACCTAAAAGACTCACAATCGCTCGAACTCGATGTCTTCAAAGGTGATCTCGACAAACACCAAATGTCGAGCACCCAAGAACTCACCATCACCGGCATCTACCAAGGCAAGATGGGCAAACTCAAAACCGAAGCCATCAGCGAAAGCCATGTTGAGATGTGGGTCGAAGAAATCATCAAAAGCGCCTCGCTCATTGAATCGCAAGACGAAGTGTTCATCTTCGGCGGCAGCGAATCGTATGAAACCGTCGATGGCCTCTTGAACGAAGACTTAGAGAACCAAGACGTGAAAACCATCATGGACAACACGTATGCGCTTGAACAAAAGGTGCGTGAGATGGATGAACGCATCGACATCTCAACAGCGATGTACCGTCAAACCCGCACGCGCGTGCGCTTGCAAAACTCACAAGGCCTCACGTTAGAAAAAGACGCCAACAGCGCTGCGTATATCGCTCAAGCGGTCGCCCGTGCTGATGGTGATTCACGCACCCATTACGAGTACGTGCAAAGCAACGTGCCCGCTGATTTCGATCTTGACATGATCGCTAAAAACGCGGTTGAGAAATCGGTCTCACAGCTCGGCGCTAAGCCGATTAAATCAGGACCCTACGAAATCTTGCTTGAAAACGACGCCAGCGCGTCGCTGCTCGCGGCTTACGCCTCAATGTTTAGCGCCGAAAGCGTGCAAAAGGGCATGTCTAAACTGATCAATAAGATCGGCGAAACCATTGCCTCAGACGCCATCACCCTCGTCGATGATCCGTTTCGTAAAGCGAGCCCAAAAAGCGGTTCCTTCGACGATGAAGGCGTCGCCACCAAACACAAGAACATGATTCTAGACGGGAAACTGACCGGGTACTTGCATAACCTTAAAACCGCGAAAAAGGCTGATACCACGTCGACCGGCAACGGTTTTGGCGGCGGTGTGGCCCCGACGAACTTCTACATCAAGCCCGGCACCACAACCCGTGAGGACGCCATCAAGAACATGGAAAAAGGCTTAATCATCACCGAGTTAGCTGGAACCCATTCGGGAACCAACCCAATCAGCGCCGACTTTAGCTTACAAGCTAGTGGCTACTACGTTGAGGCGGGCAAGATTGTCAAGCCGATCGCCTTAATCACCGTGGCCGGCAACTACCTTGAACTGCTGCAAAACGTCACCGACGTCTTAGACGACCTCAAGTTTGGCTTCTCCTTTATTGGAAGCCCATCACTGAAAATTAAGTCACTCGACGTCTCCGGTGAGTAACGTTTCTAAAGCACGACGCCTCGGCGTCGTGCTTTTTTAATGCGAGGCGCGCAAGGCTCTTTGGTTTACAATCGCTTAGTGAAAAGGTATAATGAAGCTGTTCAAACGCTGAAGAAAGATGTGATAAAATGAAAATTGTGTCCGCTGAAACGATGCTCAAAAACGCCCGTAAAGACGGTTATGCCGTCGGACAGTTCAACATCAACAACCTTGAATGGACCAAAGCCATTTTGACCGCCGCGCAAGCCAAACAATCCCCGGTAATTCTCGGGGTGAGCGAAGGGGCCGCCAAGTACATGGTCGGCTACAAAACCGTCGTCAACATGGTGGAAGGCATGCTTGAAGCATTGAACATCACCGTGCCCGTCGCGATTCATCTTGATCACGGATCGTATGAGGGTGCGCTTGAATGCATTGAAGCAGGTTTTTCAAGCGTCATGTTTGATGGCTCGCACTACCCGATCGATGAGAACCTCGCCAAAACGAAAGCCATTGTCGCCAAAGCAAAAGCCAAAGGGATTAGCGTCGAAGCCGAAGTTGGTTCAATCGGCGGTGAAGAAGACGGCGTCACCGGCGCCGGTGAAATCGCCGACCCCGAGGAATGTCGCCGCATCGCCGCGACGGGCATCACGATGCTCGCCGCCGGCATCGGTAACATCCACGGGACCTACCCCGACAACTGGGAAGGCCTCAGGCTCGATGTGCTTAAAGAAATCGGTGAGACCACCGACCGAATTCCCTTGGTGCTGCATGGTGGCACCGGCATCCCTGATGCCATGGTCACCGAAGCGATATCGTATGGTGTTTCGAAAATTAACGTCAACACCGAATGCCAGCTGGTCTTTGCGGCTGCCACACGTCAGTACATTGAAGCGGGTAAAGATAAAGTTGGGAAAGGGTTCGACCCCCGCAAGCTGTTGAAGCCGGGGTATGAAGCCATCATTCGCGTGGTGCAAGAAAAAATGGATCTGTTTGGTTCGTCGAACAAAGCGTGAGGAGTGAAGGCATGGAGCAATTCGACCTGATACTCAAGGATTACGTCAATTGGAAATTCGACAACATCGAAGTCCTCGAGCGTTTCAAACACCACGATTCGTTGATCTACGATCGGCTTGAACCGGTGTATTTAGTGTTGGATCACATCTATGAACTGGTGGTTGAAGAAGGCGACCAACGTGAGGAGTTTGAGACCATTTTTCAGGTTGGATTAAACTACCTACACTCGCAGTTTGAAATCATCCGAATCTACTTTGAGAAACTGTTTGATGCCGATTGTGAACGGTTTGAAACCTACACGCCGTTGGTTGGCTATCTACTCTTTATCAACGACATCCGCGCCGATTTGGAATCGGTGGATGAAACCGTCGATTTCACCGATCTCAACGACGTCGAAACGCTGATTGAAAACATGATTGCCGAACAAGGTACCGAGTTTGATTATGCGGCCGACCGCTTAAATGAAGCGACGAAACAGCTTGTGAAGAACCTCGATTTTCAGTACGTCGGCATCGTCGACATCTTCACGGAAATCGCCGATAACCTCGGCATCCGAATGCACCCTGATAAACCTTTCATCATCGGCAAGGACGTCTAAGGTGTACGCTTACGTCTACGGCCCTGTGGCCTCAAGGCGGCTCGGGCGTTCGCTTGGCATCGCGCCGGTCACCGACAACCAATGTAATTTTGGATGCGTCTATTGCCAACTTGGAACGATTACCCATGTCTCGCATGAACGCAAAGTCTATGCGCCCGTGGACGCCATACTCAACGAAGTCAACGACGCCATCTCTCACGGGGTGGCGTTTGATGGTTTAAGCATCGTTGGTGATGGGGAGCCGCTACTGCATAGTGAGTTAGGCACGTTGGTTAGAAAACTCAAGGCATTAACCGATAAGCCCATCGCGTTAATCACCAACGGCTCGCTCTTGTATCAAGACGAGGTGCTTGAAGATATCAAGGACGTTGACATCCTATTGCCGTCGCTTGACGCGTATGATAAGGCGTCTTATGCACGCATCAACCGACCGCATGGTGGGTTGCCCTTTGAACAAGTGCTTGAAGGGTTGAAGAAAGCCGGTGAGCGGTTTAAGGGGCATATTTGGCTTGAAATCATGTTGGTTGATGGTTGGAATGATCACGACGAGGCGCTTGATGCGTTTAAAGAACTGCTTGGTGCGTTTAGATACGACAGGTTGTACTTGAACACACCCGTCAGGCCACCGCGTGAGGCACGCGTGAAGAAACCATCTACCGAACGGGTGAAAACGTTTAGCGAAGTTCTGGGGGGCATCGCCCTCGATTACTTGAGCGATGAGGTTTACACAAGCGCCGACGCCGATGATTATGACGCGCTTGTGGCACTTATCAAGAGGCATCCTTTGCATCGTCAAGAAATACAAAGCTTTCTTGAGGCAAGAAAGCACGATAACGTCGAGGGCATTATTGAACGGTTAGAAAAGGATAAGGCAATACGGGTCGTTGAGCATGATCACTTCACCATGTATGCTCCGAGCGCGTAATTATCGGGCATAATGAGGCGTCACATGCTCACGGATGCGCGCTCATAGCCCTACAACCAAAAAGGGCTGCAAGAATGAAATCAGTTACGATTCCATTTCTTTACAGCCCCTTTTACGTTAATCACTCGACGTCAAAGGTTTCAAAGCCGGTTTTGATTTTTTGGATGGAATCCTTGTTTTCTTTGACAAAGGCAAAGCTCACGAGCGCAGCGAAACCAAGGACGATGGAGTAGGGGAAGAGGATGTTGTAGGTTT
>SLOP01000030.1 GCA_007132465.1 Candidatus Izemoplasma sp. | reverse complement strand
GTTTCATCCGGTGTGTCCTCGCCGCGGCAGGCAGCAGCCGTGAACGCAACGAGTCCAAGTGCTAAAACTAGTAGAAATTTCTTCAAATTTGTATCTCCTCTCTATTTTTATTACTGAATAAATTTATATAAAATCCCATACGAATCCGACTTTCACCAGAGTCGCATGACATTTTATATCATACGGGGTGAAGCGATGTTGCAAGTGCCGGGTGCGCACTTTCGGGTAATTATATCACTTAGAAGCAGGTAAGTAAAGTGTAAAATCGCTCACTTGCACAAACCGAAAGCCATGTTAACAGCTTTTCGTAACCCGCTAACCACATTATAATATATACCTTTTTTCGTTTCAAGCGTTAATCAACGAACATATGACATCATACGCATATATCGCCGTCACATGCACTCCTTATTATAAGGATTATAAACACAACCACAGCTCAAAAACCCTTAATCATCCATTGTTGCGATAACGCTATCGCTTCTTTAAGCGCTCCACTCGTTTTCCGGCTTCTAAATTTCCAAGCGCTTCGGCTTGCGCGTAACACCGAAGGGCTTTTTTTGCATCCGGGCGAACGCCTCGGCCTTCCTCATAAATGATTCCTAAGTTCATCAAGGCCTTCACATTCCCTTGTTCAGACGATGCTTCAAACCAGCGGATCGCCTGAGTGACATCATGCATGACGCCTTTCCCGGTGGCCAATAAAATACCAAGCGAGTTTTGGCTTTCCGCGTCGCCATTTTCTGCAGCTAACGCATAATAATGGCTCGCTTGTATCAAATCCACGTCGATGCCGTCGCCTTCTTCAAGTCGACGAGCGAATTCTCGTTGGGCATCGACGTCTCCCGCATCGGCGTTAGACCGCAACGACTCAATTATATGCTTAGTTTTCATGACACCACATCCTTATCGAGGTGTTCATAGTATACCATGTCTTGCAAGACGAAAAAAAGCGAAACCGGGGTTTCGCTTTCCGTTATCCTTAATCTATAGGCGTGGGACGATGCCATAAATACCCCTGTTGTAATGTGCAACCCATGGCCAATAATAACGTTCGCTGTGCATCGGTCTCGACACCTTCGACCACCATGCGTTTTCCGGCGAGCGACGTAATTCGATGCACCATCGTCACGATTTCTCGGCTGCGCATGTTGTCGGTGAGGTTTGCTGTAAACACGCGGTCAACTTTAATGATGTCAAACGCGACCGAGTCGAGCACCGCCAACGATGAGTACTCTCGCCCGAAATCGTCCAAAGCGATTTGATATCCTTCAGATTTATAGTCATCAATCCGCTCTTTACAGCGCATGAGCGCACCAACAAAGGTGCGTTCAGACACTTCCACACTCACCCAGTGACGTTTTATTTCAAGCGCATCCACATGGTGGTTTAAATACGCTAGGCTTTCACTGTTCATAAATGTCTCTGGCGCCATGTTTAACCCGAGTATTGCTTCGCTGTAACGTGCTTTCTTTTTCAAGGTGATAAACCCTTGTAAGGCTTTTTTCATCACTTGACGTTCAAGTTGGGGCAACACATTGATTGATTGCGCCAACGCGAACACGGCATCGACCGCCATGCTGGATAAGGTCGATTTGTGAAATCGTGCTAGCTGTTCAACAAAGACCACTGCCTTGGTCGATGCATCCACAATTTCTTGAAACACCACTTCAACCGAATCTTGATTAAGCACTTCACGCAGCGCCTGTTCTTGTGTCATGCGGAGTGCGATGAGCTCTTTCATATCGTGGCGATACCGACACACACGCTGGTTGTTGGTACGACCGTGTTGCATCGCCATATCGGCAGACGATAGAAGTTCTTCAAGCGTTTCAGTGTCGTCTGGATAAACCGCGTAACCGATGAACGTGCGCAACCCGACCGAGGGCGCTTTATCGTCGATGCGTCCAGGCAGTGTATCCTGTGTTTTTTTTACCAGTTCATCTGCCTCATCATCCGCCTTAGGTCCGGTATAGATAACCACAAAGGTGTCGTCAGAAAAGCGACCCATCACGACCCCGACATCACCGATTGTCGATAAGTGCGTCGCGATGTTTTTCAACACATCATCGCCATAGGCGTGTCCGTGGTACTCACGCACACGCTTAAAGGCATCAATGGTGATGAAAACGGCCACCGCACGGTCGGTGGTTTCATTCTCTAAGCGCGAATAGATCCCTTGTTGATTCAGCAGGCCTGTCAAAAAGTCGACGTGATCGGCGCGCACCGGCCAAGCGTTTAATTCTATTGATTCGCTGATATCATGTCCGGTGACGAGAATCGAAGTCACCTGAAGGGCGTCATCAAACTTCGCTTCAAACGACCAAAGCACCGTGCGCGGTTGCGAACCGGTTACAAGCCTCGCCACGCTGCATGCGTTTCCTTCTTCACGGATGTCATCAAGCATCGTCGAGCGGGGCGTACCAAACACACGTATGAACCGTCTTTTTTCATCAACTCGCTTATCGTCTGGGTGCCTGTTGAGCAACGCAAGCGCATCGGCAGATGCCTTCATAATACGCCCTTTAGCATCCAAACTAAGATGCAACTCTCTAGGCTGTGTCGTGTCGAAATGGCGCTGCCGGCTTGACTCGTGCGACAGAACGCGCTCGTCTGACCGATTGGTTTCAACCAACGTGATTTCATCGACACAACCCTCCCGCACATAGCACAACCGATGCTTTGCAGAAACCAACGACATGAATGGCTTCCTAAAAGGCTTCGGGTTGTTGATGACGCAGTGCGCCGATCCTGTCGGGCGGGCATCAACCATCTCCATCCGCGTGAAGATGACAATCCACATCATGGCCAAGACCACAGAAAACAACGCAATAAGCCAATGGTCAGCGTTCGTGGTTGCTTCTAATGTTCCTGCTAAAAAAATCGTCGCCATCAGCAAAACGATTGGTATGGCTCGTTTGATCATCGTCATCACCTTCTTGTCAAGTCGTGAGTTGAATCCCCTAAAGCGACAACCTTACGTACCATCATCGTAATGCGTTGTCAGTGAAATGAACATAGCGGATATGTCGTAGTTTTAAAAAAGGCTACCCTTTTCAAGGTCGCCTTACATGATTTCTTTTTTCATGTATTTCATGATGAAGGTGTGATAAACGATGTCAAAGTCCTTCTCAACCATCTTGGTAAACTTCTCTATTTTTCTTGAGTTTTCCTCCATGTGAAGGACATTGTACAGTCGAAAGAGATGCAACTCGAAGTTTCGATAGTCTTCTAACCGATAGTAAGCAATCGCTTTGTAATAGAAAAAGTAGTCTAATAGATAGTATGATCGCCTTTCTTGCCCTCTGACAATCCCAAGGTCGCTAAGGCGGATAACTTGCGCGAAGTTTTTTAAGCGACCATGCATGCGACACAACCGTTGAAGAATAAGCATGTAGATATGCTCGTGGACATCGCTAATGATGTTTTCTTCTTCAAAAATAAACGTCATGCGTTCCAAAAGTTTACGCTGTTCCTTTCCTTCCGACAAGTTCAGCAACGAACTAAGCACGAGGACCTCAATGTCGGTGAAATATTCTCGTTTGAGTATTTCTGGATAGTCGATGAGTTCGGCGTTTTTCGCTTTGGCTTCCTGCGGCGAAAGTTGGTAGGACAGGTAATCATGTACGATTAGCGCATGCTCGTACAAAATACGGTTTTCCTCTTCAATGATGAACGCTTTGACAATCTGTTTCTTTTGGTTTTCAACGTTGTGAGTATCTCGGTTGACCACGGTGTTATAAAACGTGTTTATTTGTTTTGCTTGTCGGTTCTTCTCTTCTTCGAAGCCCGCCATCAGTTTTCTGGTTGGAATGCCAAGTTTTGCCGCAAACTGTTCCACTTTATGGTATGGGATTTCACCATCCCCAGAGCGGTACCGTTGGTATTGACGCATTGAAATAATCCCATGAAGAAATTCTTCTTGGGTCATTTTTCGTCCATAACGAATTTTCTCTAGATAGTTGCTGAGCTCCATGGAATTCATGTAAAACCTCGAAAAGTACGACATATCCGCCATGTTCAGGGAACAAAAGGTCGTTTAATATGAGGGTATAAAACCAAAAAAGGAGTTTCGAAAATGAAAACTATGTTTTTTGCTTCTCTCCTCATGATCGGTTTAGCCATGACTATGACATCAACGTCACATACGACGCTCGACTTCGACGACCGCGATGAACCCGAATTCATCAACATCGATTTTGACGACCGCGATGAGCCTGAATTCATCAACATCGATTTTGACGATCGCGATGAGCCTGAATTCATCAACATCGATTTCGACGACCGCGATGAACCCGAATTCATCAACATCGATTTTGACGACCGCGATGAGCCTGAATTCATCAACATCGATTTCGACGATCGCGATGAGCCTGAATTTATCAACATCGATTTTGACGATCGCGATGAGCCTGAATTCATCAACATCGATTTTGACGATCGCGATGAGCCTGAATTCATCAACATCGATTTTGACGACCGCGATGAGCCTGAATTTATCAACATTTAACGCCTGTTAACACAACCGCTAATAATCCCTACGCTTAAGGAGCGAATGACCATGGAACGCAAAGAATTCATGATTGAACTCAACGGCATCATTGAAACCATCCACACCTACACACGTAACCCTTTCATGGTAGGATATACGAAGGAATTGCGTAAATCGATTCGGTATAACGACATTGAAACCTTGCGCATCGTCTTAGACAAAGTCATCGCATGGTATCAAGAAGAGATTGATCACATCGTCCATGATGAGTACGTCTTCAATAAAACCATGCACGAGAAAGCCTTCGGCATCCTCAAGGAGTATCGTCAAGCGCTCCATGCTTAACCACGGTTATTATACCATGCTTTACGCCGTGGTGAAAATCCTATCCGTTTGCCCCCCTAAAGATCCTCTCGTATAACCCGCAAAAGGCCACCCGTCCTCCTCCCCAAAATGACGATGACGTGGCCTTTTGTCATATATATATGTATGTAAGAGGCCATATTATTTCGGTCAATTAAACGCTTCGATGCTTCGCATTTGAATGTGTTGGAAGCGTTGAAATGTCTTTTCAAACAGGTCGACGAAAGTGTTTCCAAAGGGATGTTTTTGCGCGAGACGGCCAAGGATGTTCATCGCGTCGGTGTACTCGTTTTGGGCTGCTTCATACGATCGGAGATCAAGATAAAGCTCTCCTTTCATCCTGTGGGCCTTGACTTCGTGGGTGAAAAAACGTCGGTGTTCTTGTGCTTGACGATCACCTAAACGTTCAAGCAACGTAACCAACAACGGTGTCGCTTTTTGCGGCGCTTTTTCTTGGCAATGCATCTCAGCGAGCACAAGCACCGTCTTGACGTATTCAAGCGTGATCCGATCGCTTCTTTCTAGCGCAGCCAGATGTTGTTTAGCAAGTGGCACGCCGTGTTCGGGCATCACTTTTTTTGCGAGATATTTGATGAAACGATACCTGGTGTCGCCATTTTTATCGTGTCGTAAAGCGCGCTCGAACCAATCCACCGGGACGCAATCCTCGTGCGTGGCAAGGTCGAGTTCACCGATATACGCAAACATCGCATCGCGTAACGACGATGGCTCATGGTTGTCGAGCGTGCCAATTAAAGCCTGGTGGTCACCTTGATAAAACGCGCTAACGACATCGCCATACTGTTTTCGTGGCATGGCGGTTACCAAGGTTAGCCAATCGGTGAGGTGGGCTTCGCGATCGAGGCGCAGTTCCTTGCGCATCGCTTCGAGTGCCAAGGCTTGGTAAAAGGGGGCTTCTTGAATGTTGATGACCGGCACGGCGTCGATTTTAAACACCCCATCTTCAAGCTGATAAGGCACATCTGAAACCAAATGCAAAAGCCTGAGCGCTACCCGTACCATGAAGGTTGTCATGTTAGATTCGTCTTCACGGCTAAACACGGCATCGGCTCCCGCCGCTTCACCGACCGTGAAACTCAAAGAGACTCCGTAAAACGCGAATATTTTTGTCAACCTCGCGGTAAAGTCGCTCATCGCCTGTTGATCGTCTCGGCTCACGAGCACCACACTTAACGCATCCATTAGAACACCTCCAACCCACACACAGGTTACTGCCATTATAGCACGCCTGAAACATCCCCCGCAAGAACAACCGGATGTTCGACCGACATGGCAAAAGAAAGGGCCGAACCGCTGGACGATTCGACCCGTGCTATCAGACGACGCTGGTTTCAAACTCGGTGATTTCTTTGCCTTCAAAACGATCGAGCGCCATGTCTTCCATTGGCAACGATGGTGTTTTGCCAAGAATGAGTTCGCTCAGAAGCAGTCCCGTCATCGGCGCCAACATGAAGCCGTGTCCGCTAAAGCCACACGCCATGTAAAAGCCTTTGACATCCTTCGCATCGCTGATGATTGGTTGATGGTCCGGGCTGATGTTATACAAGCCTCCCCATTGGCGGATGACGCGCAACTCGCCAATCGGTGGCAACAGGGTTGTGACGGTTTTGCTCATGTCGTCCAAAAACGTCCAACTAGAGGAGACATCGTGCCCTTTTGGCATGTTTTTATCGCCACGACCCATGATGAATGCGCCGTGTGGGGTTTGTTGGCAATAGATGTTGTGCGAAAAAGAAATCACCATCGGGCCTTGCATTTTTTCCACCGGTTCGGTCACGAGAATTTCGTGGTTCTCGCTAAAGACTGGAATGTCCACCCCCGCCATCTCACCAATTTCTTTGGCCCACCCCCCGGCAGCGTTGACGACCACGTCGGTCTTAATCGTGCCTTTGTTGGTTTTGACCGCGTGAATGGCACCGTTTTTTACGTCAATATCCTCGACCGTCGTGTAGGTGTAAAACGACACGCCAAGACGCTTCGCGGCTTTATAATAGGCATCAGTCATCGTGAACGGATTTAAATGGCCATCGGTGCCGCAGAATGTCGCCGCGTCGATGACGTCGGTGTTAAGGTGTGGGACAATCTGCTTCGCTTCCGCTTTGGTAAGCAGTTTGGACGGAATGCCTAGACTGTTTTGTAAACGCACGTTTTTCTTAAACTGCGCGGTTTCTTCAGGCGTCGAACTGACGATTAAATAGCCTTCTTGTTTAAACTCAACATCGCCATCGTACTCGAGGATGGCTTGAGCTTGTTCAAAAAACTCGACACTCTGCTTCGCAAGAATACAGTTTGCTTTGGTCGCCCACTGTTGGCGCACACCCGCACCACAGCGTCCCGTCGCCCCGCTTGTCAAATACTCGCGTTCGATGACGACGATATTTTTTTGGCCTTGTTTGGCGAGGTTCCAGGCTATAGAACACCCGCTCACGCCCCCGCCGATGATGACAACGTCGGCGGTGTTCGGTAAGGCTTTATTCTTCATCGTCGGCCGCCTCCTTGATGGCGTTTAGTTTGACGCCCATGGTGAAGGGACGCATGTTGTGAAACTCGACCGATGCAAGCGGTTTGTTGAAGTACTTAGCAATTTCCCATTGCACCATTTTCCCGCAAGTATTCGCCTGGCATGGTCCCATGCCCACACGCTTGATGCGCTTGAGTTCTTCAAACGTCGTGTAGCCTTCCTCAAAGAGATCGTATAAATCCTGCAAGCTCACATCCGAGCAGCGACAGATAATCACATTATTCGGATCCATGCTTCACCTCGACGGTTATGGCGTCGTACAAATACGCTTCGGGAATCTCAACATGCAACAACGCCGTCTTGTTCATCTTGTCGGTGTGTTGCACCTTCGTGATGGTGCCCGGGGTGATGATGTCACCCGCGCGGTTCATCACGTTAACGGTCTCGCCTTGGTTTGGCAGCGGGGTAAACTCATAGGGGATTTTCATCGATACCATTCCGTCCTTAAGCTGCATGACGCTGATCGCTAAGCCAGGACAATGGTAAACGCAAATCCCGCATCCCGTGCATTTGTCGAAATCGATGGACGGACGGACGTTGATGTCTTCGGGTACGGTGATGGCGTCAAAGGGGCAACTCGTGTCACAGGGGTTGCAGGGTATTTCTTTATAGCACTCGATGATTGCTTTGGGTTTTTTAAGCGTGATTTTATCGGGAAAACACGAAGCAATCTGTTTTGCCGATGGCACACCGGTTTTCTCAATCATGAAAGCACCCCCAGTTTCTTAAGCCCCTGACGTATTTTTTCACCGTGCGGTCCGTCTCGTAAGTTGGCGAGTTCCTGACGCAGACGCGCAACCTCTTGATCATAGTTTTCAACCGCGTGTCCAAGATCGAGGGCCGCGCTTAATCCGGTGATTTCACCGGTCATCATGGCGCTGCTGGCTTCTTCGATGCCGGCCATGTCACCGCAGGCGTACACGCGTTCAATGCTGGTTCGGTGGTCTTTGTCGATGATGGGAACGTTGCCGCCGAGTTCGCGAACGTACATAATCTTCGCACCCATTTGCTGCAGAAGTTCCGTAAGTGGCGCGAGGCCAACCGCCATGCAAATGACGTCGCAGTCGATGATTTCTTCGGTGCCTTCAATGCCTTGCCAGGCCTCATCGAGCCGCCAAATTTCTGCGGCCTCCACCTCGTCTTTTCCGATGGCGCGCTTAACGCTCATGTTGGTTTCGATGTCAACGCCAAGGCGTTTAATCTTCGATGCATGCACCAAGTACCCGCCGATGGAATCGGCCGCTTCAATCAACTTGACGACCTCGACGTCAGCTTGGAGCAATTGGTAGGTTACAATCAACCCGATGTTTCCACTGCCGACCATCAGCACCTTGTGACCGGGTTTGACGCCATAGACATTCATCAACGTTTGAACGGCGCCCGCCGCGTACACACCGGGAAGGTCGTTGTTTTCAAATGGAATCGCCTTCTCGCTCGCGCCAGCGGCGAGGACGATGGCTTTCGCTTGAATGCGATGATATTGTTCGCCAATCACATACCCCACGACGCGATCTTTATACATCGCGACCACCGTAGCGTTGTTAATCACCGTCAATTTCGGGTGGTTCGTGATTTCATCAATCATCAACTGCATGATATCGATGCCGCGTTTGGATGCATGTTGTTTCTCAGAACCGAAAAACATGTGCGTCTGTTTTGTCAGTTGTCCACCGAGCATGTCGCTACGGTCGATGAGCGTGACTTCCGCTCCCACGTCGAGGAGTCGCTTTGCCGCGCGCATGCCCGCGGGGCCGGCGCCGACGATCAAACATTCTGTCGTCTTCATTCGACACGCCCCTTTCCATGTTGCATGCGCACATCCATGCCTTCTTCCAAAGGCGTGATGCACGTGCGTACGTTTGGCGCGCCGTTGACAATCATGTTGCATGACGCGCAATTGCCAATCGCACAATAAAAGCCGCGTGGACGCTTACGATGAATGCTCTCGCTGAGTTTGCGTACGCCGGCGGCGTGTAACGCCGAAGCAACGGTATCGCCTGCTAACCCTTGATAGGTTTTTCCATCAAAGGTGAACTTAATCGTCTCTCGGGGTTTAAACCCTAAAATAGGGTGTTCTTTGATGCGCATAATCCACCTCACAAACACGGTCTATCGCATGGGTGATATCCTCCATGCAATGCGGTGTGAATCCACCTTGCCTATTATAACATAAAGCGCTTACACGGACAATGTGACTTCGTCGTTCTTAGGAAAAATCTAAATTGGCTTTTCAATCTTTTTAAAAAGCATCGCCACGCGATGCTTTTATCGTTCTCATGACGGCTGAAAGGCTTGCTTAGCCACACTGAATCGAACGTACCACCCGGCGGCTTGGACCTGAACCATGTAGGCCACGGCCACCACCAAGGCAATCTCTGCCCCCATCGTGTCAAACACACTTAGCGCAATGGCTAGCGATAACGATAGATTACGAATCATCGTGCCGTTGATCATGGCGATCCGATCGGCGTAAACGAACAATCGACTGCCGAGCCAATGCAAACTCAAAACCATCACGCCGTATCCGACAATAAGCGGCAGCGCAATGCGCAACAACAACCACGGATCAGCTGCCAACATCGGTGCGCGCATGCCGGTGACAAGGGCAATCAGCGTCACCACCGCCAACGTCGAAAAGGCGGGGAAATACGGTTTTACCGTGGTTTGAAAGCGCGCTTCGCCAACACGCCCTACCCAGGCCTTGCGAACGAGGTAGCCAAGACCCATGGGCAAAAAGACAATCACGACCATCTGGCGCACAATCGCCATGAACGGCACGTTCGCCGCTTCACCCATAAAAAGGCCGAGGTACAAAGGGGCGAGCAACCCGCCAAGCAACAAGCCAAACACAATCATCCGCACCGCTTCGTTGACGTTGCCTTTAGCCATCACCGTCCATGACACCGTCATGCCCGACGTCGGCAACAAGGCCATCAACAGCAAGGCAATGCGATACGACGCCGTGTCACGGAAAAAGAGCCAACCGACAGCCCACGCAAGCGCTGGTAGATATATAAAATTGACCGCTTGCGTCACGAGTTGTAGGCGGCGGTTTCCACGCGTTAACAACTGAGAAAAATCTAGCGTCACCATCATCGGAAACACCATCGCAAAGGACAAGGGAAGCACCCATCCGCTGAGGCCTCCCATATCCACCAACAGACCTATCAAAAACCCAACACCCATCCCAACAAGAATGGACGTTGTGATATGGCGTTTCATCCAAAAAAGCACATGCATATGTATCACCTGCGCCCATTGTAAACAAAAAACGCGTCCGAAACAACGGAAACGCGCTATTTTGTTTGTGTACCAACCAGTACGGTGCTTAACCTGTTATTACCTGGTTTTTTTCATCCAGTTTCGCAACCTTGACAAGCTCACCATGTAGCGTTGGCAAGCATCACGGTATGTTAACTCACCAGAACGTATCCGGCGTACGATGTCGGCTTTCTCTGCTTTTGTGAATTGGGTCTTTGCCAGCTTATGGGCAAAGGCTTTTGTCAGCCCTTCGCGACCAAACATCGTATAAAGGGCATACCAATCTTCAATCGTTTCGTGGTAAACATCATACGCTTTGGCAAGTTTCCGGTATGATTTACCGGCGTCTTTTTCCTGACAGATTTTCAGTTTACAATGGAACGAGTACGGCTTGGGTGCCATGTGTTTTTTTATGTCTTGGTAAAGCGTTCGACCTTCAAGGCTGGTTTTGCCGATGACGCTGCCGATTTTGTAGTACTTTCCGTCGCGCCCATAGATGATGGGGTCGAGGATATTCATCGATGGAATGTTTCGATCAACGGCCAATGTATCCTCGATCAATGTGCGGCGCACCTCACAGACAAACACGCGCTGCCGTTTGATGGACACAATGTCGATGATGTGCGCAATTAACACCACGGGACATTCGTCAATGTAGGGTGTTTCAAGCAAGTAATCCGTGGTAAACAACGACGCTTTGTCAAACGTTTCACCCGACACGGTCGCACACAAGTCCGCTTTATCAATCATGGTGGTATCCGGGTAATTGATGCTGATCATTGAGCCCACATCAAGCTGTTTCATGATGGCGCGCTTTTTGTCAATCATCACACCGATGATCGGCGGCATTTCCCCCATGACCGATAGGTTGCTGACGGTTGTGTAGTAGACTTTTGTTTCGTGCTCGACCCCTAACAACGCAATGGGTAAAGGGTATACCAACGGTGCTTTGGGTATGGCTTTTTTCATGCAAACACCCCCCTAATCTACCCCCATTATATCATGGTGGGGGTATAGGCAAAACCTTTTCGTTAGGCATTTTCAATGCAAACGGCTCAGACGGGTTCCTTCGCTGGCTTCGTCAAACGTCGAATCCGATCTTGTTGAGGCGGATGGGACACGAACAACCGATGATACAGCGCGGTGTGTGCGCGTTCTGGTTCACGCATGCGAATGACATTAAGCGCGCTTGCCAAGGCCTCGCCAAACCCTGCCTCGGCGGCAAAATCATCCGCGGCGAACTCTTGACGTTGCGCCACATAATAAACCAAGATTTCCATGCCTGTCAACGCTGTCCACGACACGGCTAAAAAGGCGACCAACGCTTCCTCAGCGATGGTGAAGTAGCCAAACGCAAAGCTGACTGCAGCAAACAGCACGGCGAAGGCGATGATGAGCAACGCCAATCGCACACGCAGGTGTTTCCTCGTGGCATGACCGAGTTCATGAAGCACAATCGCTTTGAGTTCAGCGCTGTTCAACCCGGCAACCAATCGATCAGACAACCACACGCGGCCGGTTGAAAAAAGTCCGATGAAAAGCGCATTCATTGGCAAAGACAGCACCTTTGATTTCACGATGCCAATGTGTTTGGGGTTAAAGCGCTCACGTAAGTCGTGGTCATAGGGCATCTCAATTGGCACTTGTTCAAGCCAACGACCAAATACCCACCGCACTGACACCGCATAGATAATAGCAAACAGCAATGGAATCACACCAATCAACCACAACGGATGCACGACGCGTTCAACATAGACACCCTGCACCACATAAAGCAGCAAAAAGGCAACCACCGCACGCATCAACACGACACCCGCAATATCACGAAGCAACCGGCTCGATAACGGCCGGCTAAAAAGCAAACTCAAACCACAAAAACACGCCCATCCCAACACGACCATCCAAAGCGACCATGTCGTATAATGAAAAATAAACACCGCCGCTAACAGCCCGAGCGTCAGCAAGGCACGCCGTAACCCGATGCGTGTGCTTCCCCGTATGCCATCGTACGCTTCGACGGCGACACGAAACATCGCTACCAGCGCAAACACCGACAAAATAACAACCATCATTCGCCGATGATCTTAACCAGCACGCGCTTCGTGCGTTTGCCGTCAAACTCCCCATAAAATATTTGTTCCCACGGCCCAAAATCCAAGTCACCGTCTGTGATGGCAACCACGACTTCGCGGCCCATAATCGTGCGTTTTAGATGCGCGTCTGCGTTATCTTCATAGGTGTTATGTCGATACCTGTCGTAGGGTTTTTCCGGTGCCAATGTCTCAAGCCACATCTCATAGTCGTGATGCAACCCGCTTTCGTCATCGTTGATAAAGACGCTCGCGGTGATGTGCATCGCGTTCACCAACACCAGGCCATGGTTCACGCCGCTTTGGCGGACGCATTGTCGCACGCGTTCAGTGATGTTAATCAGCTCTCGACGCGTGGTCGTTTGAAACGTCAGTTCGTGTCGATCGTGTTTCATGGGCCTCATCCTTTCCAACTATGTTCTTCACTGCTTCCAATAATCGGTCGGCATACTGATGCAATGCTTTATACTGACGCCAAGCTTCAAGTTCCGGCGCAATCATTTTGAATCCGAGGCGAATCGACATGTAGTCGCGCACTTCAAACGCCTTATCAAGATACGCTTGCATCGCCAAGAGCGCCTCGTCAGTGCTCCCTTGAGTGATGCGCTTTTCCATGGCGCTTAATCCCGAGGCACTTAAGTCGTGTGCGTCGTAGAGACTCGCTTCGCGGGCTTCACGAATTACCGCCAATGCTTCAACAAACCGTTCTAGACGAAACAGCGCATACCCTTTCAAAAGATAGTAGTCGGCTTCATTGGCATCGAGAAAACGATCAAGCGTGTCGGCTGCCGCCTTGTATTCCCCACGAACCAAGTAATAGCGTGCTAGGCTTTTCATGGATGACCGGTAGATAATTTCAATGCCTTTAATCTCCGAAAAATACCGTGTTTGTTTATTTAACTCCACAAAGGCGTCGAAGCGATTCATGTAAATGTAGAGAATTTGTTTCATCGCCTTTGTCATCATCACACGCACAAAGTTGTTGTGGCTTTGAAACCGTTGTTGCGCCGCATCAAGATACATCACGCCGCGTTTAAAGCATCGATAATCGTTCAGGTTCATCGCACCCAGTGTGTATTCACCAATGGCGCGTTCATTTTCACTGGTTGTGATGGCGAAATGGGCTTCAACAGCTTCTTTTCCTCGGTGTCGGTTGTCCTTGAAAAAAGACCAATAGATGCCGCTTTCCAATAAGAACAGTGATTGTTGAGGCCGGTTAAACGCTTTGGACAGCACCGTCAACTTGCGATAGAGTTCGTCATGCCAGTCGAGGTGCACGCGTAAATGGGTGACCGCCATAAACATCATCAAGTAAAAATCGATAAAGCAATCGCTTGATTCATAGGTCTTCCGATGCGCCAATAACGCATCCAGGGCTGCTTGTGCCGCCTCGTAGTTGACATAGATGATGTGACGGTACAACCGTAGGCGATGATGGTTATAGCGTTCCACATCTTCCCGGTGGGTGACGTGGTGAAAGCCCAACGCCTTTTCAAGCGCCAAAAGCGCGCTTTCAGAGGGTTCAACGATGCCTTGTTCAATGCGGTTAATGGTGCTATGCGATACCCCAGTGCGTTCGGCCAGTTGTCTGAGTGTCAACTGCTTCTCTGTCCGCAACAGACGGATTTTATGGTTGATGGCGTCATGTCGTTTGCGCATGATGTCCTCCTTTAAGACCGGTTCGTCGCACAAACCGAGTCTAAAGCGCCAACCTCCATCAATCATGGACGTTGTGCTATACTATCAATAGGATGTGATAACATGTTACCTGCCGTCTGGTATGCCCAAAAGCAACCAAAAGCCTTGATTATGTGGGGCGTATTGTTTCTGTTTCTGTTTATCATTTACACGCTGTTTGACGTCATTGCCAATGGCTCTTTAAGCGCCCTTATTACGGATGTCGGTACGGCGTTGTTTGTGATGCATCTGTTCGTCAACGGCGCGTTGGCGTTGCTCACCAGTTCGCTGATGTCCTTGACACACATCAACCTACAGCTGAACAAACGCGAACCCCGTGGCAGCAACTCAATTCCTGCCGTGGCGTTTCTTTTCGCCTTGTTTACCTTTGGCTGTGGACCCTGCGTCGTTGCGTTTTTGGCTGCTTTTGGCATCGCCTTTACGCCGCTCGTGCTCGGACCCGGAAACCTGCTTTGGAAAGCGGTGTTGCTCCTGCTGGTGGCGCTTGCCTACCTTTACATCCTACGCAGCATTCACCGCACGACATGCACCGTCAAACGCAACCCCGAACACGGCTAAGCCGTGTTTTTTTAATACCGTTGACGTGCCGGAATAACGGCTCGCACCCCGCCACGAGGGTCCTCAACATCACCGGCGTAACGTGGAATCAAGTGCACGTGCGCGTGAGCCACGGTTTGTCCCGCGTGTTCACCGAGATTCATCCCGACGTTGTATCCCTCGGGCTGATGCGTTTCATCCAAATAGCGTTTCACCGTAAAGAGCGCTTCATCGATCGCCTGACGTTCTTTTAGCTGCATGTCGAAATACGACTCAACATGGCGTTTTGGCACAATCAGCACATGCCCTTTGGTGACAGGGTATCGGTCGAAAAAGGCCACAACCCATTCGTTTTCATGAATGGTCTCATCGTTGAGTTCACAAAACACACATCGCATCGTTTTCCTCCTATTGCATCGTCGTTTGGACAATGTCGATAACTTCTCTTGTTAACAGGTAAGCGTCTTTGTAGCGCCGCCTCGACACAAGATGGTCGCGGTAAATTTCAAACGCCAGTTCGAGTTCGAAAAACGCATTCGCTGCCTTCGCCGCTTCGTAAAAACGCTGAAGCGCCCTGCCTTGCTCTTCGGCATCCTGATTCTTATTCTTATCGTAAAGACGCACATAGTCAAGGGCAGTTTCATACAGCCGGTACGGATCGTGCATCGGAGCCGCTTTTGAGGTCTCTTTAAGCGTTTTTGCCAAACGCCGAGTATCGCCAAGTCGTGCGTGGGCATAACCGACCATGGCATACCACTGTAGCGTCCGATATTTCACTTCACCAGACACCTCAACGGCACGACGGTAATCACCAGTCAACATCGCATGCAACATCAAATGCAACAGCGCCGTTTCCTTTAACCACATCATCTCGTTTGCGTCGGCGTAACGCATCACGTACAAAAACGCCTGATCGGCCTCTTCGTACTCGTAAAGTTTCATCTGATTCACAGCGATGTACATGCGAGCATACAACGCACGCCGTGTGTTTGTGGTTTCTTCAAACCCCTGCATCGCCCGGGCAAAGGATTCGTTTGCCTCGTTGATGCGGTAGGTTTCGCTTTGCGCGCGCCCGAGAAAATATTCGGCTAACGACGCATGACGAAAGTCGCGCGTCGCATCTAAAATTTGACGCATGGCTGCCTCACAGCCACGATAATCTTTCTTCAAGTACGCATGCATACCCCGGTACAACGAAAACACCATTCGCATCTCATCATCCAAAAGCGTTTCAACCTGAGACAACCAGACCACCGCATCATCCACATCCTCGACGTTTCGTTCATGAATGTGAACGTAAGCGCCGATTTTGACGAGCAAATAATCGATGGCACAAAACGATCTCATGTAATAGTCTTCGGATTCCTCCATCATGGAAAACCAGGTGTCTACCTTCGGCGTCTCAGCATAAAAAAGCGCGTCGTGAACGCGATCACGCATGCCACTAAACACACGATTCTTTTTGATGTCATGGAGAAACACGACACCCAAGGCGTCGGTAAGTTTTTGGTAGTTATCGTGGGTGATGGTGGCGTTTCCTAGTTCCATGCGATTAAGCAGGGTGTGAGAAAGACCACTCCGCGTCGCTAAACGACGTAACGTCAACCCTTGTCGTAGGCGATGGATTCGCACCATGATGCCAAACGTACGGCGGTGTGTCTCGTTGATGTGGGTTATTTTCAACACGGTAGCGCCTCCTTTACAATGCCGCTTTCACACACGCGATTGCGGCGTGCAGCAAATCAATGCCGGCGTCTGGCACAAGCCATACGATGCCTTGACGCTCAAGGGTGTATCCTTGAACCGATTGGGTCGAAGCCACGGCAAACACCGGTTCTTGGTTTACATTATACAACACCGCATCGATGGTTCCGCTTAGCGAACCAACGAACCCCGGTGGCACCGCGTCAATCGGCACGTGTTCCCTCACCCTGATGCCGCCGGGATGATCAGTGACCAAGGCTATCATGCGCCACACTGCCCCCATTGAAAGCGTTCGTTTTGATGCTTGTTCAAGCACAGAAAGCCTCGCAAACACGGGGTCATCTCCCTCGGATACATGCATCACCGCACGCACGTCAGCGACCACATGCACGCCTTGTCTCGACAGCGTATCGAGTGTTTTTGGATGCCCTTTCAACCACGCGTACGCTTTCGGGTCGATGCCCTCATGCACAGCGAGCGAAACGATGGTCGGGGTGTGTGTCGCTTTCACACACGTTGTGTGCACATCGCGGTGATTGTGTTTTCGAAGCCGGGAACGCAACGCCGTGCGCTGCGCCACAAAGGGTGTGCGAACGCACGCTTCGGGCATGGCCTCAAGCAGCCGTTCAATCGCATCGACTTCTGCCTTGCTTGTCAACCCCTTGGCTTCGTCGCTCCTGATATCGATTAAGCGCCCCGGTTCGTGCATCATGGCATCAAAAAGGCCGTGGTGCTTGACCACCGACACATCGCGGGCAGCAAACCGCTCAATCAGCCGTGTCTCACCGTGTGTCTCAAGCGGTCGTGCTCGGTCCATCACGCACGCTTTGTCGGCAAACGAAAGCGCCGGATAATGCTCATCACGCAGCCCAACGCCAACGATGAGATCAAAGGCATTTCTAACCAACGGTAAGGCCGTCACATCGTCGACCACCATGACGCTAAAGAGTTTCTTCAAAAGGTGAAAGGATGGCTTTTTTTGCATGCGTTGATTAAAGGCGTGTCGCCGCTTGTCCACATCGTCAATGCGCGCCAACTCACGAATTGTCTGATATCCCGATAAGCCCAGGCGACTAAACCGCGCATACGCCATCGTGTTCGATGAAACGCGCTTGTTGCATACCGCAAAAATCGCCTTGAGGTCTGTCAGGATTTGGTTGTGCCCTTGAGCCGCAACAACGCTATCGACTCGCATGGCAGCCATGGCATGCCCCCGCGTGCGCAAGCGTCTCGATAACGCTGCCACAAGTTGCTGTTGAGCCGCCAACAACCCGTTTTGTTCAACGTGACGATCAAGGGCTTCTAGGGCTTCGGTGTTGTTGTCGCTCAAGGCATCGTATGACGATGCTTCGGTCCCCTCAAACAAGGCATCCAGCGCCGCGTCGATGGTCTCATCGTGTCGCAGGTCAAGCACCGTGTGAGCATCGAACGAAACGCGATGATCGGGGTCAACAACCAACACTTCCATGTCGTTGAGCACCGCCGCATCGGCAATCGCTGACAAGCGTCGGTGGGTTTCTCCCTCACGGTTTTCAAACACCACCGTCAGTGGGTGTTTCAATGCTTTGGTGGCACACATCAACGCATCGCCGTCGGCCGGTGCCAGGGCGTATGCACGTCGCCCTAAATTCTTCGCGGTGATGTCGCCAAAATACGCCCGCATCGGCCGGTTCGGTCGGATGTCGCCAAGCGCCGCTAACCGTTTGTTGAGACCGACTTCGAGCGTGCATGGCTGATGAAACCATCGCGGTTCGGTGCTTAGCATTATTCCGCGGCGCACAAACGGCTCGAGTGATGCACTTGTCAAGATTTTGGGTGATGCTTGGGGTCGTTGTTTAAGTAAGGTTTCAAGCGGTTGTTCATGATGCCATTCAGGTTCACCTTTCACAAAACGCTTTGCCGTGACATCATAGATCACGGCGCGTGAGATAAGTGGATAAAACCGATCACGGCGCACGGCCCCCACCACGGTTTCCCGAAGCCTCACGTTCTCCAAAAATGCCTTATCGACGTTTAGCGTCGATACCGAGGTAAGGCGACCCTCAACATGGGGACGTTGCAACGCGGCGACATGTTGCTGGTGATGATCTTGGGGCGCATCGAAAAACATCGTGTCATCCACCGGTTTGGCATCGGAAACCACGGTCGCATAAAGCGGTCGCACCGACAGCGTTTTGGCGAGAGGAATGGTCACGGTTTCTGGTGCTCCGGTATCGTCATAGGCAAAACAACGGCGCGTTTCATCGAATCGGTGAACGCGTATTTTTTTAGCCCCTGGTGACACGTCGATGATTGCGCCACAAAGCGTGGTCTTGTCACTGAACGGTGTCAGAAAACGCACACGAAGCAGCGTGCGCGAACGCGACGCTTCCAGCCATGCCCGACGGTGAAGTTTCATACGCCCACCCCCTTAATGTTATTGTACCAAATGCAAAGGATTGTCACAATAGCGCATAAAAAAGGCCGATGCATCGGCCCGTCGCTAACATGATTGTTCGGTTTTGGCATAAATTCGGTCAAGCGCCATCTTCACGCCATAGACCGAGAGCGTGCTCACAAACGCAATGGTTCCCAGCTTTCCCCCTGCACCGTTGAAAAACGGCGCACTAAAAATGAAGATCAGCCCAAACAGCGTGCCGGCCACAAACATCGCCACTTCGTCTTTAAAACGGTTAAGGCCGCTCATGCCGACAAAACTTGCGCCAATAATGACCACAGCGTACGTCACCCCAATCGTCCCGGCGACCAAGAGCGGCAACATCACACCGCCGATCAATCCCACCGCACCGCTTGAAAAGACTGGTCCGGTTTTGAGACGATGGTTCAGTGAGAACGTTCCCACCGCTGCCAAAGCGCTAAATGCGACAATCAGTAATTGTTGGCTGGGGGTATACGGTGAGGCGATGTCGGTGAAATGACTGAAATCCATGCGTGTTAAGACCGTTGGAATCAACGCTCCCGACATCGCAATGGTTCCGAGTTTCCCACCGTACCCATCAAACAGTTTTTGTGCGAGCACGAAAAGCGCCGCCGCAAACACCGTCGCTAACGCAAACGGGAGTATTTGAAAAACAAGCGGGCTGGACATGCCTACGAAGCTGCCACAATAGGCTGGTACCGCAAGCTTACGGACGAAAAAGTACGCAAGCACGCCCACCAACCCCGACGCGATGACCGCCGGCGCTGAAACCGAGATAGCGTCGAGCCCATAGTGGATGAGGTAGGTGATGAGCGACCCGGCAACGGTGGCCAAAAAAACCATCCGCGACGAGGTCGAAGCTACCTCGATGCGGGGTTGTCCCCGAACCTCCACGCGGTACACTTTCACCATCGTGGCGATCGCCCCCGCAAAAAACACTGTGAAGGCGATGAGAAATGCCCACGCGCTGATGACGGTGTTGTACAGCGTCGAAACATAAAGCAACAGCGCAAACAATACGAGCAAAGCAAAACCAATGTGTCGAGATGCTTTCATCCTAGATGACACCCAATTTCTTACCGACGCGTTCAAAGGCTACAATGGCGTCATCGAGGTTCGCTTGGGTATGGCTTGCACTCAACATGACCCGACAGCGTCCTTTGCCTTTAGGCACGGTTGGGAACACGATGCCAGATACAAACACGCCTTCCTCAAGGAGCGCGTTGGAGAATGCCATTGTTTTGGCTTCGTTGCCAATCATTACCGGGGTAATCGGTGTTTCGCTTTGGCCGATGTCGAAGCCGAGTGACGTCAAAGCATCCTTAAAATACCGCGCGTTTTTCCATAACGCCTCGGTGTATGCTTCGCTTTCCATCAACATCTTCACCGCTTCTATTGTAGCGGCGGTGGCGGCCGGTGGAAGGGCTGTGGAAAACAGCAGTGGTCGAGCGCGGTGTGAAAGCCACGCTTTCACGTTGTGTTTGGTAGCTACATAGCCGCCAACCACACCGATGGCTTTGGACAAGGTGCCGATGATGAAGTCGATTTCCCCATGCAATCCGAAATGATCAACCGTGCCTCGACCGCTTTGGCCGAGCACGCCGCTGCCGTGAGCATCATCGACGTAGGTGAGGCAATCATAGGCCCGAGCCAGTTTGACGAGTTCAGGCAACGGAGCGAGATCTCCATCCATGGAAAACACGCCGTCGGTGATGATTAACACATTGTTATAGGCTTGACGTTTGCTTTTTAATATGCGTTCCAAATCTTCCATGTCAGCATGTTTATAGACCGCTTTATCGGCTTTCGACAAACGCACGCCATCGATAATCGACGCGTGGTTTAGTTCATCGCTAACAATCAGGTCGCCCTTGTCGACAATCGCCTGAATCGTGCCGATGTTGCAGTTGAGTCCTGATTGAAAAGCCATGACCGCTTCTTCGTGTTTAAATTCAGCCAACACAGCCTCGAGTTCTTCTAGCAAGTCTTGGTTGCCAACAATGGTGCGCACGGCGCCGGCGCCGACCCCGTACTTATCTAGCGCCTTCGCTGCCGCTCTTTTTACGCGCGGGTGGTTGGCGAGTCCTAGGTAGTTGTTGCTGGACATGTTGATGACATCGGTGCCGTTCAAATTGATAACGTTGGCACAGGGCCCATAGTTGACGGGCAACGTCCGGTAAACACCATCGTCTTTTAACGTCTGAATCCGTTCGTCGATAAAGCGTAATCGATTACTCACGTATATCATCCTCCGGTACCATGACGATTTTTCCACAGTTTCCGCTGCCCATGATTTCTGCTGCTTCGTTGATATCTTGTAAGCGCAACTGATGCGTAATGATGTCATCAAGGTGCAGTTTTCCACTTTCAATGAGTCGCTTAACTTCATGCCATGTGTCGTATATCAATCGGCCGACAACACCGTAAATGTGAATGCCTTTAAAGACGATGTCATTGGCCAAATCTAAGGTGATTTTCTCCGTTGGTAACCCGAGCAAACTCATGCCGCCACCAGCCTTGATGTACTTAAACGCTTGTTCAATGGCGGTTTTATTGCCACTAAACTCGGCGACCACATCGACGCCTCGGCCATCGGTTGCCTTTAACACGGTGTCGATGACGTCTTCTTCATGCGGGTTGATGACGAGATCGGCCCCGAGTTTTGTCGCCAACGCACGGCGATACTCGTTCACTTCAATGGCAATGATTTGTCTCGCGTCATACGCTTTGGCCACGTCGAGCCCCATCAACCCAAGTGGCCCACACCCAACAATGGCGACGCTTTTACCTTTAACCTCGAAATGGTTAAGCGTGTGCACGGCATTGCCAAGTGGTTCTTGCACAGAAAGGTGCAAGGGATTCACGTCTTTGCTATTGACGAAGCAATTAGCAGCCGGCATCTTGATATAGCGGGCGAAACAGCCATCCGTGTCCACGCCGATGATTTTGGTGTTTTCACAAATGTGTCCTTCACCGCGTAAACAAAATTCGCAGGTTCCACAAATGATGTGTGTCTCAGCGCTGACGATGTCACCGATGGTGACTCGCGTGACATCATCGGCCACCTTGATAATTTCGCCGCTGAATTCATGCCCAACGGTCAAGGGGAGTTTTAACCGTCCTTTAGCCCAATCGTCATACGTATAAATGTGGTAATCCGTTCCGCAAAACGAGGTGGTCAATACCTTGACGAGCACCTCACCACGTTGTAGGTTGGTGCTGATGGTTTTCTTGTGGAAGGAAAAGCCTTTTTTTGGTTCGTCTTTCACGACGGCCATCGTGTCCAGATGTTTCACGTTGTCGGCGAGTTTCATTGCGTCATCTCCATCTCTATGCATAGTTATTATAATAGCGCTTACACCACACTCATTATAACATAACCAACGCGCAGAAAAAGCAGTTTTTCGGCATCTTTTCACCCTGTAAACACAACAAAGAGCCGCCGGAAAATTCCAACGACTCTCTGTCACAAAAAGGAGTATTTTAGCGTGTGTGCGATCCCTAAAATTTCCTTTTCCCCGGACCCTTAATCCGCTGTTGCACCTTCATTATCGCTTAGCCTGTGAAAAGACACAAGCCCATGTTGGTAGTTTACATGATAAAAATCATCGAGTTTAACAGAGTTAAACTGTTGCTTGGTTCATCTCATACCCATGTTTCGGCGTTTCAATGAATTCTATCGCCAGTGCTAATGCGCGTTGATGTTGGTTACGAGCGGCATAATAATCGATAGCAAAACGATAAACGTAGCGAAATACGACGTAATCTTCAATCTTATGAACCCGCGGTAGTAACTCGTCAATGCGGGCTTCAACGGTGGCGTCCTGTTTTGCTTCAAGACGTTTCTTGAAAATTTCTATCAGCGGTCCATAAATTGGGTCCATGCGGACAGTGTCGCGTGCCAACCCCCCCTCGAGCACCGCAATTGCCTCATCATTTTGATTGAGCGCAACGAGAATCTCGGCTTTATAAAAATGGTATGCTGGCACGTCTATGTTTGCGTTGGTATGGTGCACGCTCATCAATGTCTCAAGGGCTTGTTTGGGCCGGTTGAGCCGCAAATAATAATAGGACCACAAAAAATTCAAGTAGCGTCGTGTGATGCGTGTTTCCTTGTCGCTTTCATCAACCGTCATCGTGATAATATTGAGCAGTTTTCGCGCATCGCGAAATCGCCCAAGGTCAATGAGCGTGTTGGCGACCAACGCATCGGTTTCAATCTTCCGTGGCAGGTTCGCATGTTCGGCATGTAAATTGGCGGCTTTTCGGCCATAATCAACGGTGTCAAACGCGTGGTATGTCCGCTTGGCACAATCGGCAAGCAGCGAATACGTGGCCGCACTCACTTTGGTGTTCACATGAAGGTCGTGGTTCCGCATCAAGACTTTTTTCGCTTCAGCGTGCTGGTTCGCATCCACAAAGTGTCGGCCTTGAAGCAGGTTGAAAATCTGTTTTTGGGCCCCGTTCATGTGCTCATAAAACACTTTCAATCGTTCAATCTCTTGTTCGTTGTACTCGCTATTTAACACCAACGCTGCAATCAAGCGCATCAAGACATAATCCACCAGCAACAACGAGTAAAAAAGCCGGCTGTTCTTCATTCCGTATTTGTCAAAAATCCGGCGCGCATACTCATGCTCCCGATAGTAAATCGCGTCGTGAAATTTATCGATGTCCTCCTTGATTTGCCTCAGTGCCTCAAGGTCGGTCCACAGTGTGATGCCGACTTGACGGAAAAGCCCTGTCAGCGTGTCAGTGTTGGGGTATATCTTCCCGTTTTCTATGTCTGACACGAGGGTGTGCGCAATGTTTTCACTGCGCGCCACGCCACGTAATGAAAAATTGGCCTTCATGCGATGCATGCGAAAAAGGCGACCAAGGATCTTTAAGTTACCTTTGGGAATCGTCAGTTCTGTCATGCGCTCACTCCTTATGCGGTTAACCACTCGCTGATGAGGGCATAGGTTTCTTCCCGTTTGTGCTCGTTTAAAACCTCGTGTCGCGCCCCTTCGACGCTGACTAACCCCGCATCGATGTTGGCGTAGCGTTTGTACGCTTCACCGACCGATTCGAGAGCATGGCCATGGTCGTTTAACGGATCGTCAGATCCCGACACCAACAACATTGGCAACGGGATCGTCTGCTGGATGGTTTTCGGTCGGTTCACACGATCGATCAGCGCGAAAAACGACCGATAGAAACGTTTATTATAGGCAAAGCCACAAAGCGGATCATCAAGGTATTGTTGCACAATCGCTTCATCACGAGTCAACCAATCAAGCGGCGTGGTTGCGTTGGGGATTTTCTTAGCTAGACCGTCGTTCATCTTACCCGCCAAGAAACGGTGCCTTTTGTGTTGCGACACCCACACTCCACTCACAAACGCTAGGCAACGCATGGCTTTCACATAGGCCTGGCGATACCGGGGCAACGTGCCTGAAAGCACCACCTTGTCCAACGCGTCATCGGCACGGATTAGATGCATGCGCGCGATTACTGAGCCCATGCTGTGGCCAAGCAACGCGATCGGTTTCTCCGGGTAACGCGCCTTGATGTAATCGATCACAACCGACACATCATCCACCATCGCTTCAAGGCCGTCGTGTTTGCCAAGGATGCCCACAACCTCACCCGATTGCACGCTTTTCCCGTGTTTTCGGTGGTCGTATACAACCACCGCCATGCGTTGGTTGGTCATGTGCTCTGCAAACGATGTGTAGCGTTCAGCGTGTTCGCCCATCCCGTGCAACACAAGCAACACGCGGTCCATTTCACCGGCCGCGGATTCGTGCGTCAACACACGTAAATACCCGTCGGCGCTGCCGCGTAAAAATACGGATTTTGTTTTCATGTTCATACTCCCTACCCTTCCATGTGGTCCCATTATACCACGATTCCTTACGTTAAATCATGGTGACTCGTGTGAACCCTTCAAACGCAATCGGGTTTCTCGTATGCTTCTTCTTTGGTATCCACGGTCACCTTCGTCATCACGATGGCAGTCAGTGGCTTATCGTTGGCGTCGGTTTTAGTTGACGCGATTTTGTCGATGACAGAGAACCCGTCGAATACGCCGCCAAATGCCGCGTACTCGCCATCCAAGTGGGGCGCGTCTCGGTGCACGATGAAAAACTGACTTGTCGCCGAGTTTTTGTCGTGCGTTCGGGCCATCGAGATGACCCCTCGACCATGCTTAAGGTCATTTGTGTAACCGTTCGCCGCAAATTCGCCACGGATTTTACAACCGGTCTCCGGCCCTGCCCCCCCTTGAATCATGAACCCCTCAATCACACGATGAAACGGTGATCCGTTGTAATACCCTCGCTTAATCAGATGAATGAAATTTCGTACCGTGTTCGGCGCAACGTTGGGAAACAATTGCAGTTTAACGGTACCGTGATCTTTGATGTCGATGGAAACGACCGGGTTCGTCGATTTTACCATTGCTTCATATTGCATGCTTAACCCCTCCTCTCACTTATTTTACCACAACTGAGCGATAACGAAAATACTTGCCTTGCCGCCCGCTTCGCTTCTTGTCGTTACCTTATAAAAAAAGCTTGAACCGAAGTTCAAGCGTGCTCCTCACATGGAGGTCCCGACCGGATTCGAACCGGTGATCAAGGAGTTGCAGTCCTTTGCCTTAGCCACTTGGCTACGGGACCATGGTGGCTTTCGTGAAGCGCGTATATTATCTTACCACATTTCCCCGCTTTGTCAACACAAACCAAGCCGCTTAGGAGGAGCTTGTTGGGGTGTCAGCACGCTTCTCAAAAAACCGTAGCATAGCCTTCTGCAACAGCACAAACAAGATGGCGATGGGAAGAGCCACAAGAAACAGTATCAACACGATACGGGTCGGGCTGGTTTCGGAAAAACGATGCAAAATATAGGTGGTTAAGAAAAAGCGGGTGCCGCGAGAGAAAAACACCGCGGTCGCGTAGTTTGCGAACTTCATGCGTGCCAACGCCGCCGTGAAGATGATGATAAAAAACGGCAGTGGCGTCATCGAAAAAATGAAGATGGCCCAGACACCATAGCGCGTGAACAGCTTTTGGGCGCGTACTTGATGGTCTTTTTTGAGCACTTTGTTGTAGAACTTGTTGTCTTCTTTGGCCATGAAAAAATACACGATAATCGAACCAATCACGTTAGCGACCGTGGCAATCAATGCCACACGCCACCACGGCTTACCGGCAGAGACAAGCGTGACGAAAAAGACCTCGACACCCGCGATCGGTGTGATGGTTTCAATCACCGAGTATATAAAAAGACCGTATTCACCGAAGGATTCCCAAAAGGTGCGAAACGCCTCATACACACGGCCGATGATGTCGAGAATATTGTTTTCAACATTCAGCAGTCGAAAACGAAGCATCGCGTTCACCCCAGCCTTCCAAAAAGCACGTCCAAATCAAGTTTACGTTATTATATCATATTTGAACCTCATATACAATTTGAAAAGCATGCATTCTCGCCCTGAGTAAACCTTGGTGTGCGGCGCATTCATTCACAAAATACCGATTGTATGATACAATGGTTTCAGCAATCACGAGGAGGATTTCTGATGGCCATCGAATGCCCAACATGCGGTGAATCGGTGCTTGAAAACGCCGACGCCTGTGCCCACTGCGGTTATCTATTTGACACAACATCAGCTGTCGATGCGCGTGCCAAACACGTCTTCATCCTTGGCGTGTTCGCGTTGGCAACGTTCATCGTGCCCATCATCGGTGTGACGCTGGGCATCATCGGGCTGCGGCGTGGTTATCCCATCAAAGACAAGCATTTCGCAAAGGAAGGCGTGTTCTTCAGCACGGCCGCCGTGTTTCTCAGCGTGTTTTTGTTTGTATACAGTTTGATTACAGGCGATATACCCGACATTGAATAACCTGTCAAGCGGGCTTTCCCGCTTTTTTCATGCACTCAGAGAACCAAGAACAGAGGGTCATGCTATACTGAATGCACAAGGGGTGATTGGTATGAAGCGTTTGCTTCTGATAGTTTCCATCGCGATGGCCGCGTTCATCATGATGGCATGTGACACCACGGAACGTGAAACGACGGCGATGGTGGACGAAGCCTTCGCCACCATCGCCACCACCGAGTGGGACCGCAACATCCGCTACCACGAAACGCACGAGCGCATCGAAGGCACGCAGTTCATCACATCGTTTTATCTCTGTTATGAAGATGGGCTTTTTGCCTTTCCCAGCGCAGACCAAGACCGTCCAGTCTGCGTGATTGGAATTGCCCTGGTGCTTATTCCGAACCATCCCGACGATTTTCACACCGTGCTCAAAGTGCTCAGTTTTTACGTGGGCTATGACCTTGACGGCGACCTTATCATCAGTCCGAATGCCTTTGCAAGGAGTGGCACCGGTCCAATTTTCAGCCGCGTGGCCTTCTTTGAAAACGACACAACCTATACCTATGAAGCCTTGCGTGATGAGGCCGACATTGTCAACGAGCTCGATGAAGTCATTCGAACCCAATTCCTTCACGATGGTGTCCTCGGATATGGCGTGTTTGATGGTGCGGAAACCACCGAACGGCTTTCACCGTAAAAGCGTGTGAAACGTTCGTTTTTCACGCAAAGCATGGGTGAGATTAACCTTGGATAACCGATCAGATGAAAGTGAGCGCACCCTGCAATCAAAATGGCGCTCTTTGCCTTGGGTGCTTCATTTAGCGTGCGCGCCCCTAAAACCCCGCCTGACCAACGTTCAGCCAAAGCCTTCGCCGCTGGTTTGCCGCAAAAAACCACACGCGTCTGCGCACGCATCGGTAGCCCATTGTGATTAGAACAACACCGGCAACACCATCAATCGTGGTCGGTGCGGTCGTTCCCTTAAATAACAAAACGCCCATCCTAAGACGGGCGTTTTCAATTGCTGATGGTCGGGATGACAGGATTCGAACCTGCGGCCTCTTAGCCCCGAACCAAGCGCTCTACCAAGCTGAGCTACATCCCGGAATCACAACCATTATACCGTGTTTTTTCCGATTTCATGCGCTAGCGATGCAGGTATTAAAAAATCCTTGACCGAAAGGATAACGTCATGATGGTCGGGAAGACAGGATTTGAACCTGCGACCTCTTGGTCCCAAACCAAGCGCTCTACCAAGCTAAGCTACTTCCCGAAAAAAAAGTGGCGCGCCCAAGAGGACTTGAACCCCTAACCTT
>SLOP01000013.1 GCA_007132465.1 Candidatus Izemoplasma sp. | reverse complement strand
GAAACGGCTTCTTTTGTACGTTTTATGGCAGGGGTGACAGGATTCGAACCCGTACTAACGGTTTTGGAGACCGCTGTGCTACCATTGACACCACACCCCTACTATGATGGTGGAGGGGGACGGATTTGAACCGCCGAACCCTGAGGGAGCAGATTTACAGTCTGCCGCGTTTAGCCACTTCGCTACCCCTCCGCCTAAAAAATGGGCGCGCCTTCTATTTTGGCGCTATCATATTATATCAAAGGCATCTTGTAAAATCAACCTGAAAAAACAAATGCCGTCCGCCTCCCTTGCTCGAGGAACGATGATTCATAACCCAATGAAAGACGCTTCGCTTGACGAACGTGGATGATCAATGTTATAGTTAACCCGAACCCCCTATATGGGGGGTCATAGATTGAGGCACTAACTGGAGGACTGACCATGAAAACCATCAAGCTTCGCATCGACGGTATGTCATGTGCATCATGCGTGAACACCGTTGAAACAACATTGAACAACACCGAGGGTGTAAAAGAAGCCCGTGTTAACATCACCAACGACACCGGCGTCATCACCTACGACGAAACCGTGTTAACTGAGAAGGCCGTGCTTGACGCCATTCGAAACAGCGGTTATGAGCCCCGTGTCGACGACAACATGAAAGCCATCTCGATGCACGTCAAAGGCATGACCTGTGCCACGTGCGTCAACAACGTAGACCGAGCTGTCAGTAAACTAGACGGCGTAGAAAATGTCAATGTCAACATCACCAACGACAAACTGACTTTCCGCTATGACCCGAAAACGTTGAAACTCAGCGAAGTCAAAAAAGCAGTTTCCGACGCTGGTTATGAAGCAATACTCGAAGCTGACATCGCCGAGGATGATGATCCCGAAATTGCGAAGATGAACACCGCAAAACGGCGCATGACCTATAGCGCTGTTCTTGCGTCTATCATCATGACGCTTATGATTGTTCAGATGTTCATCTATAGCGTACCACGCCCTCTTTACACCACCATAATCGCCATCTTAGCCTTTCCAATTGTGTTTTACCTTGGGCGGCATGTGCACCTGGCCGCGTACAAATCGCTTAGAAACCTCAGACCCAACATGGATGTCCTTGTTTCCATGGGGTCGCTTCCACCGTATGTCATTGGGTTGATGGGCATCTTTATGCCGATCACCACTTTTGTGGAGATGGCCGCCACCATCATGACGTTTCATCTGATCGGTAAATTTTTAGAAACGCGCGCCAAAGGCAAAGCCAGTCAGGCCATCAAGAAACTCATTGAACTCGGCGCCAAAACCGCGCGCATCCTCGTTGACGGCGAAGAAATTGAAGTCCATGTCAACGAACTGGACAAGGGCGATGTCATGGTCGTTCGCCCGGGTGAAAAAATCCCCACCGACGGCATTGTCGTTAGCGGTGAAAGCGCGGTGGACGAATCCATCGCCACTGGCGAATCAATGCCGGTGACCCGAACCAAGGGAGACGAAGTCATTGGCGCCACCATCAACAAACAAGGCGTATTAAACATCGAAGTCACGAAAGTTGGCGAAGACACGTTCTTGTCTCAAGTCATCAAACTTGTTGAAGAAGCCCAAGGATCCAAGGTGCCGATTCAAGAGTTCGCCGACCGCGTAACCGGTTATTTCGTTCCTGCTGTCATGGTGATTACCGCCTTGACGTTTACCTCCTTTCTCTTGTTCACCAATTTCCACATAAGCATTCTCGCGGCGGTTGAAAACGTTTTGCCTTGGGTCAACACCGACCAAACCCCGTTGACCTTGGCATTTATCACAGCCACGGCTGTGCTTGTCATCGCTTGTCCTTGTGCGCTTGGCCTTGGCACGCCCACAGCCCTCATGGTCGGCAGCGGTAAAGGCGCTGAATACGGTATTTTGATTCGCAACGGCGAAGCCGTGCAAACCTTAAAAGACATCCGCGTCATCGCTTTTGACAAAACCGGAACCCTCACTCACGGCAAACCTCAAGTGACCGACACGCATGCCGTGGATGGCAACGAAACGGCCTTGTTAACAATTGCCGCATCGGTTGAGCAAGGATCGGAACACCCACTGGCGAGCGCCGTCCTTGAACAAGCCAAACAAAAGAACCTTTCCCTTGATGAGGCAACATCGTTTGAAGCCATCACCGGCAAAGGGGTTCAAGCCACCCTTAACGATGATACCATCCTCATCGGAAACCGTGCGTTAATGCAGGCGAACGACGTCGCCTTTACCGACATCGAAGACGATGTCAAACAACACGAAAGCGAAGGAAAAACCGTGGTTATGATTGCCAAAAACGGTACCTTGCTCGGTTACCTTGGCATCGCCGATGCGCTAAAACCGGACGCCGCTCAGGTCATTAAAGCCATTGAAAAAATGGGCATAAAAACCGCGATGATTACCGGCGACAACGAACGCACCGCCAACGCCATCGCCACTACGCTCGGCATCACGCACGTGATTGCTGGTATTCTCCCCGATGGCAAAGTTGATGAAATTGTCAAGCTACAAGAAAAACACGGCCTTGTGGCCATGGTGGGTGATGGCATCAATGACGCGCCCGCCTTGAAACAAGCCAACGTCGGCATGGCCATTGGCACCGGTACTGACGTCGCCATTGAGGCCGCTGATGTCACGTTGGTTCGGGGTGATTTAGAGACCATTCTCGGTGCAATCGTGTTGTCGAAAAACATTTTCCGAAAAATCAAGCAAAACTATTTCTGGGCCTGGTTCTATAACGCCGTCGCTATTCCATTCGCGATGTTTGGCCTTTTGCATCCGATGATTGGCGCCGCGGCTATGAGTGTGAGTTCGCTTAACGTGGTCTATAACTCACTCCGACTTAAGAAACTTCAACTGAAGGGACTGA
Organism: Candidatus Izemoplasma sp.; assembly: GCA_007132465.1. Taxonomy (GTDB): domain Bacteria; phylum Bacillota_I; class Bacilli_A; order Izemoplasmatales; family Izemoplasmataceae; genus SLQR01. The sequence goes on along the minus strand of SLOP01000013.1, from coordinate 65,711 downwards.
CGCCCCGTGAAACCCGAACACAAACCAGCGCTTAATTTGCTTAAAACGGCACGTGGACAACTCGACGCCGTCATTCGCATGACCGAGGAATCGCGGTATTGCGTCGACATTGCCACGCAAATTGCGGCGCTTGAATCGTTGATTCGTAAAGCCAACCTTTCGATCCTTAAAAACCATCTAGAAACATGCGTCAAGGATTCATTTACAGACGGCAATCCGAATGAGAAGGTTGATGAAATCATTCATATTCTGGGTAAATACATCAAGTAAAAAACCATCGCCCTTTGGGCGACGGTTTGCTTAGGCAATGTCGTATCCTTTGGCTTGAATAGCTTGTTTAACAGCCTTTTCACTGACTTCGTTGCTGTCGACACGGACCGTCTTTTGCTCCAAATTGACGGCAAACGACGATACGCCGAGGTCACGCAACACGTTTTCGATGGTCATTTTACAATGCCCACAACTCATGTTCGTCACACGGAACTCCACAACAGGCCTCCTTTCATGCACATTGACACCTCAAGTGTAGCCTGTGTTGCCCTCACCAGTCAAGCATATGCCTTTAGAAAAAAAGAATACGCAGGTGATTTTATGGAAACATTGCATGGGTTTGACACCATTCAACGGGCCATCACCCAACCAGGCGTTGTGGTGATTCTCGCGAAAACGCGAAGCTGTGCGGTGTGCAGCGTGGCAGAATCACGCCTCGTCAACACCGTGCCCATGCTTGAGGCCATCCCCGTTTACCGCGTGTATATTGAAGACGATGAACGGTATCGTGGCGAGGCCCTTGTCTTTAGTGTGCCCACGATAATTGTCTACCACAACGGCCGTGAACAACACCGCGAGTCACGCTTCATCAATGCCCGCAACATCAACCGACTTATCGAACGATACTTGGAAAATAAAAGGGCTTAAAAAAGCCCTTTTCTTATGGTTTCGTGTGAAACATGATGTGCGCCGATAAACGATCGTTCACGCTCAACTCAACGTAAAGGCCGCCGGGCTCAGCGTAGTATGACAAGGTAATGATGTCGCCTTCAAGTGCTTCTTTGCGGTAATGAACCTGCACGCGTTGAATGGCGTCGTAATCCACGTCGTCTTCGCGCATGCGTTCATGCGCCAACGCCAGGTAATGCGCGTTGTTCATGTGACCGTTCACATCGATGTGCGAATGCCTTACCGTCGCTGTTTCCTGGTGCAATACCATCGTTTTCTTCGGCCGATAACGCGCCAGCACAAGCGCCTCGGTTCGGTTGACATCGTGGAACTTGTCAAGCACTTCTTGATCCGGGCGTTTGATGGTTTTCTCACGTAAATCAAACAGGGTGAATTTAGCCATGCCCTCCATGAACACATCCTCACCCCGTCGAAAGCGATATAGTCGGTAGCCAAACGCTTTTCGAAATGAGTACGGACACGTGCCCACCACCAAGGGTTCATCGGCCGCCGGTCGGCCGTGAAACACGAGGTCATAATCGGTGAGCACCCAGGCTTCCCCGCGCGCCAGATGATAATCAAAGCCAACCCCATAATGCTCAGCGTTGCGTGCCATGATGTCGTCGAGGAAATACAGCATGAATCGATAGCTTAAGCATCCTGAGCGGTCGGTCATAAACCGTTCGACAGTGTAGGTTCGCTCATAAAGCGGCACATCCGGAAAGGTCATGCGAGTTCTTTCCTTTCAAAGCGTGTCACTGTCGCATAAAGCAGCGCGGCGCTGATGAGTACGCTGATGGCGATGGTAATCCACACCGTACCGCTTGACACCTCACCTTGTAAAAAGAGGAGTGGGTAACGCATCAGGTGATTGGGGAAAAAGCGAAACACGCCGACTTGCAGCATGTTCAACAACGAAAAGACCAGCACAAACACAAGAAACGTCATGCCCACTGGCGCAAGGTACGTCTTGGTCCACACGGTGAAAAACAGCGCCATATGCATCAGCATTATAATGAACACCGCCAAGGTGAACACAGAAAACACAAAACGAAGCACGTCTAACCCATCAAAAAGCAACGCCGTGTAATACATGAAAAACAACGCGCTCACCACCAACGTCCCTACGACTGACACGCTCATCCAAAGGCTTTTGGATAAAACATAATGCCGACGACGCAAGGGTTTGCTGAAGATAAGAGGGGCATGACCCCCGGTTTCATCGCGGGTGAAAAAGGCAACCATCAAAAAGATCAGCACAATCACGAACATCTCGGTGAAGTTCGAGAAAAACTGCTCATAAGCATCCATGATTGTTGGGTCCGGAAGCGTGATGATGATGTCGCTGTCGCCAAAGGCAAACCGATAAATGTCGGGAAGAAAGCGTGCCGTCACCACGCCAAGGCCGGCCAAAAAAAGCCCTAAGCCAACCAAGACGATGACTTTCGATGTTTTCCATAGATACGAGAAATCGTATTTAAGCAGCGTTTTCATCGAGCACCTCAATAAATACGTCTTCTAGGGTTTTCGCTTTGCGGGTGAGCGTCGTTAAGGCCACATCCGCGTCCACAAGCGCACGAATAACGTCCTTAAGCGCTTGTTGAGAGTCGATGTGAAACGTGATACCATGCGCCTCAATGTATGCTTCTTTGACCACATCAAGGGCTTTAATCTTCTTCAGCACTGCATCGACGTCTGTTTCTGCCTCCACGTAGTAGCGCCACGTGTCATCACGATGCATAACCGACGCGACGCTCGCTTCAAGCAGCACGCGCCCATGCTCAATCAAACCGATGCGATCGCACACCTTTTGGGCGTCATCCAAAATATGCGTGGAGTAAAACACGGTCATGGTGTCTTTCAACCGGGTGATGATGTCGAGGACGTCTTTTCGACCGAGTGGATCAAGCGCGCTGGTCGGTTCGTCCATGATTAATAACTCCGGTTCATGCACCAACGCCTGCGCAATCGCAAGCCGCTGTTTCATGCCCCGCGAAAAGGAGCCGATTTTTCGCTCATTGGTCGCTAATCCAACGTCACGAAGCACCGTCGCGATGCGCGTGTCGTGTTGTGCGGGATCAATGCCGTGCGCCTCGCAGGCGAAACGCAGAAACTCGTGCGCCTTCAAATAACGAGGAAACGCCGGCACGTCGGGCACATACCCAATGCGTCGGCGATGGTTGATGTCATGCATGTCCACCGGTTCGCCATCGAAGCGCACCTCACCGCCATCGGCATGCAACAGCCCCATGATGATGTTGATGGTGGTGGTTTTACCGGCTCCGTTCCGTCCGATAAATCCGTAGACCTCATTCTTTTTCACCTCAAGTGTTAACCCATCCAGTGCGCGTACAGCCTTGAAGTCCTTCGTCAGTCCGTTGATCGACAACAAACTCATTCTTTTCGTCCTCCGAGTAAATACACGACCCATGCGACATTGACAATCACCAGGATGACCGTCCAAGCGGTCTTTGAAAAAAAGACGACCTCACGGTCATGTTTGTGTACATCGATAATCGCAAACACCTGAAATGCCACGTTGATGAGCAACAACGGAATTAAAACAGGCAGCAGCTCAGTCCAGGTCATGACGATTCTCCTTGTGGTTTTGACTTGTCGGCGGGAAATATTTCGTGTGTGTCTGCACCGCGCTAATCAAGTAAAGCACACCGGTGATGGTATTGAACGTTAAGCTCAGCCCACCCCAAATCGCTTGATAAACGTAAATGGCTTTCACTTTATCGTTGGCGAACTTCCCTTTCATCAAACCGATAAATAAATACAAGTTCACCAGGAGCATCACCGCAAGTAAAATCGCTATCGACAAAAAGACATTGCTGAAAACGCTGGCCGACTGCAAGAAAATATCGGCGTCTTGCTCCGTCCAGCCGCTGCTGACCAAATCGGCTTTCGGAATTGCCGCCACGATGTTGGCCACCACGGTCATGACCACGAAGACAATCAGCGCTAGGCCTTCAACCACTAGGCCTACCGTAGTGAGCAGTTTGGGTGTTCCTTCCATTTGATGCATCGAATCACTCCTCTTCATGCGTGTCAAGCACGTGTGACATCATCGGATTATAGCTTCTTGTGCGTTCCATCACAATACGGTGGATTTGACGTTTGCTTACAGCCACATAAATACACCTGTTTCGTTTCATTGGCTCGGAAAAGTTTGGGTTTAATGTCGGTCACCTTGTGCGAACCGTCGCAAAACGGCTGATTGTCGCTTCGACCACACGCACACCATGCGTAGGTCTTACCTGCTTCCAAGGTGAGGGAATACGGTTGCTTCTGTGCTATTTTTGCTTCATCCATGATATCCCTCCTACACCCATTATATCAAAACAGGTCGAAAACGTATCCCTTGTTTCCTGCTTTTGTTTGCGTCTCACTCGAAGAAAAGAACCTCCGGCAAGGTTCTTTATGCTACGACGCGCTGTCATCAAGGTACGTGTCCGTAAATCGCGTCACGACATTATCGGCTGCGTGCTCTCCTTTATCGAGTTCGACGATGAGATGCCATATCGCGATGTCAGTGGTACCGACGATCGGTGTGACACGTTCAAAGCGCAATTCCAATGTGCCGTCCTCGAGGAAGCGCGGCCCGATGAAACGGTGGTAGTTTGAGCCACTCGCTTCGACGACGACGACAAAGGCGAGTTTCCTGGTTGCAAAATACGCCTCGTCGTACTGCCCGACCACGTCGCGGAACGAAGCATGCCCACCGAACGTGCTATCAAAATTGAAGGTCGCTTCATTCGCCTCAAGGTAAGCGAGCAACGCCTCGTGTGTCTCGATGATGTACAACCCTTCGGACACCTCATCATACGGCGCCCAGGTCCGCGCGGCGTTGAAACCGCCTTCATAAGGCATTTCCTGGTACGTCGTCATACGCACATCAACCGTATCGGCGTCGAACCTTTCGCGGTCGAGTTCAACCACGAGATGCCACGAACCAAGCGCATCGACATGCACCGGCGGAATCAAACGTTCCACGTGTAACCCCAATTGCCCTTGGTCGCTGTGCACATCGGCTACACGGTGGCGCACTGATTGGCTAAACTCATCGATGATAATCAGGATGATGATGTTGGATGCAAAGTACGCCTCATCAAACGCATCGGTGAAGTCGACGAAAGCCACTGAATCGCCATGCGCCTTATACCCTAAATCGTGGTCGGTGGTCGACTCGATGGTGGCCACAAGCGCTTCACGGCTCTCAATGACCACAACCTCGTAATCATTCAGTTCATGTTCGCCATCCACACGCGGCGTGTCAATGCGTGTCGCACGCACGCCGTCCACGATCGATATTGATGCTTGATCACACGCGCCAAGCCCAAACGCGAACACGCTAACCAACAAAACCACGGCAAAACGTTTCATGGTTTTCCTCCTCTCTTGTTGTGTTCATCTAAACCATAGCAAACCACGCCTCATCCGCTCAAGCATTCCCCGTTATCCTACCATAATGGATGACCATCTTACCGTTAAAAAGCGCTCGGGTACGCCCGAGCGCTTCATCCTTATTTTTTGCGGCGGTTCACATAATGCGTATGCAATAATTCATGGGCTTTTTCACCCGAGGGATCGCCGAGATAGTTGCTGTAGAGGTTCATGACCGCGGCGTTATCGTGGGATTTACGGATTTTCGTTAGGCGATCGACCTGGTAAATCGAATAAATACGCTCGCGACTCCGCTCTGAGGTTGTGCCGTATGGCTGTCCGCCACCGCCGACGCATCCGCCAGGGCACGCCATGATTTCGATGAATGAATACGGTGTGCCACCCTCGCGCACTTTTTGAGCCAGCGTGCGCGCGTTGGCAAGTGTGTGTGCCACGGCCACGTGATGGGTCTGACCGCTAATTTCCACTTCCGCTTCACGGATACCGTCGGTGCCCCGCACGGTGTCGAAGTCCAGCTTCTCAAGTGGCCGTTCTTCAAGGATTTCTTTCACGCTTCGCAACGCGGCTTCCATGACACCACCGGTGGCGCCGAAGATGGCCGCGGCCCCGCTGGTTACTTCATCGGGCTTATCAAACTTCTGTTCTCGGAGGTTATCGAAGTCAATGCCCATCTGCTTGATCATCTTCGCAAGTTCACGCGTTGTCAACACCGCATCCACATCCGGATCCTTTCCGTTCACGCGCATCTCCGGTCGCTCCGCTTCAAACTTCTTGGCCGTGCATGGCATCACGGAGACCACGTATATATCATCAGGATTGATGCCTTCGCGTTGGGCGTAATACGTTTTGGCCAAGGACCCAAACATTTGCTGCGGAGATTTGCATGACGATAAATGATCGATGAGGTCGGGGAACTCCTGTTCGCAATAGTTTATCCATCCCGGACAACACGAGGTGATTAACGGTAATTTACCGCGTTCTTTTAGGCGGCCAATCAACTCGTGGCCTTCTTCGATGATGGTTAAGTCGGCGGTGAAGTTGGTGTCAAAGACACGATCGAAGCCAAGCATTTTAAGCGCCGCCACCATCTTACCGGTGACGATGCTGCCTAGGGGAAGGTTGAGTTCTTCGCCTAGCGACACACGGATGGCTGGCGCCACTTGAACGATAACGTGTTTGTCTCCGTTATCAAGCGCGTCCCACACGTTGTGCGTGTGGTCTTTTTCCATGATGGCGCCGACGGGGCACACCGCCGAACACTGACCACAATACGTACAGAACACATCTTTCAGTTCCTTGCCATAAGCCGGGCTAACCTGTGCATCATGAGAACGCCCCGCCGTCTCGAGGACCGACATGCCTTGCACGGTTTTGCAGACGTCGACGCACCGTCCACATTTAATGCAGCGGTTAGCGTTTCGAACGATCGATGGGTTGGATTGTTCTATGGCTTTCTCTTGAAGCACGGTGTCAAAGCGGTTCTCATGAATGCCGAGTGATTCTGCCAAACGCTGCAGTTCACAGTTCATGTTGCGTACACACGCGGTGCAGTTGGCATCGTGATTAGCCAACATCATCTCAACAATCGCCTTGCGGGCGTTTTGGGCCCGCGGTGAATTGATTTTGATTTCCATGCCGTCGTAAATCGGTGTCGAACACGAGGTGCTCAACCCTTTGTGCCCTTTGACTTCGACGACACATACCCGGCAATCTGATTTGATGTCCAAATCTGGGTAATAACACAGCGTTGGAATGTTAAAATTGTTTTCCTTGGCTGCTTCAAGAATGGTTATGCCATCAGGCACGTTCAACGGCATGTTGTTTATTTTAATTTTTGCCATGTTACACAGCCTCCTCGATGTTGCTTTCTTCGATTCGGTTCAAGTAGGCGAAACGGAAGTAGTGCAACGTGGATATGACAGCCGTCGGCGCGGTTTGTCCTAGGCCGCATAGCGACGTTTGATGCATCACGCGCGCAAGCGATTCAAGCGCGTTCAAATCTTTGTCAGTTGCGTTGTAATTAACGAACTTCTCAACCGTCTTCAACATGTGCAAGTTGCCTTCTCGACACGGCGTGCACTTGCCGCACGATTCATGTTCAAAAAACGCCGATATCCGTCGTAAAATGTCGAAAACATCAAAGCGATCATCAATGACGATGATGGCCCCGGCACCTGTCTTAGATTCGAACTCTTCAAACCGTTCAAAATCAATGACCATGTCGAGCATGTACTCAGGAATAATCGGGCCACAGGCACCGCCGAGTTGAATCATCTTGATTTTATGGCCCCCGGGGACACCGCCTCCGAGTTTTTCGATAATGTCGCGCATCGACATGCCGAACGGCACTTCGAATACGCCTTTGTGCTTGATGTTTCCGGACAAACTAATGAGTTTGGTGCCGGTCGATGTCTCGGTGCCAATCTCTGCATACGCTTTTCCTCCCATGTCGATAATCGACGGGAAGGTGGCGAGGGTTTCGACGTTATTGATGAGGGTTGGTTGCCCAAACAAGCCCACGGATGTGGGAAATGGAGGTTTCACACGCGTGCGCCCGGCTTTGCCTTCAATCGATTCCAACAACGCGAATTCTTCGCCGCACACATACGACCCAGCGCCCGAGCGAATTTCTATGTCGAATGAGAAGCGCTTGTTTAGAATGTTTTTCCCTAGAAACCCACGTTCTCTTGCGTCGTCAAGCGCCTTTTGCATAATGCGCATGGCGTTGGCGTACTCGCCGCGAATGTAGATATAGCCTTCCGTCGCCACCGTGGCGTAGGCAGCGATGAGCATGCCTTCGATAATTTGATGTGGATTGTTTTCCATCAAATACCGATCCTTGAAGTTGCCGGGTTCACCTTCGTCGGCATTGCACACAACGTATTTGGGCGTTCGACTCTCCTTAGCCAGCGCCATCAGTTTCACTGCCACAGGAAAACCGGCACCGCCGCGACCGCGTAATCGCGACGCTTCAAAGTGGTCATGAATTTCGATACGACGCATCGACAAGGCTTTTTCAAGCATCGTGTATCCGTCGTGTTTCAGGTAGTCGTCGATGGATTCAGGGTTAATCTTGCCGATGCGAGCGGTGATAAGTTTGTGTTCACGCATCATCATCACTCCTGCATTCTGAGATAATGGCTCGTAGCTTATCGGGCGTCAAGTTACCATACACCGTATCATTCACACGCATCACCGGCGCTTGATCACAGCACCCTAAGCAGCTCGAGTACTCCAAGGTAAACAACCCGTCCTCAGTGGTGTCGCCCGTCTTAATCCCCAGCATGGATTCCAATGTTTCGTGCACGTTAAACGTGTCATTGAGGTAACACGGCACGTCTCGGCACACCTGCAAAATGTGCTTGCCGCGTGGTGTCATCGAGAAGAATGAATAAAAAGAGACCACGCTGAAAACATGGCTTTCAGGTAGCCCTAGGTGTTCCGATACGCGCGCGAGTTCCACCTCGGTCAGGTGGCGCGTCGATTTCGTGTTTTGAACATCGAGCAACACATCGATTAAACAATCTTGACGTTTCGGGTATTTTTCCAGTATTCGCTTTAGTTCCATAATCGCTCCTTTGATTAAAGATTTATCCTGAAAAAACCACATCATCGCGTAGGGTGAATCGGTTTATGTCTTGGACGTGGCATGGATTGCCTCGGTTAGTTCGTTGGTTTCACCCGCCTACAGTATACATTTTTCTGTATTATATATCAAGTTTTAGTATTACATATTATATACTATATACCCCTTTGTAAAAGGATTTTATTTTACTTTTAGTTTTTTATACCGCGAGGTCAATCACCACGGTATGCTATAATGAAGGCCCAATCATCTCCAACCGAAAGGGTGAGTGACATGTGCGGTCGTTTCACGTTGACACTGGATGGTGCGCAAATGAATGCTTTCCTTGCCGATCACTTTACCATTGACACTGCCCCGATTGCCTTGGCGCATCCACGCTACAACATCGCCCCGGGACAAGATGTGCTCGCCATTGTCCATGATGGCATATGCTTTCGCGCCGGTGCGATTCGCTGGGGATACAAGCCTAAATGGGCAACGTCCGCCTCACAAAACTTGATTAATGCGCGAGGAGAAACAGTGATGAACAAACCGACCTTTGCTGAGGCGTTCATTTCACGTCGATGTGTGTTCGTCGCCGATGGGTTTTATGAATGGCACAAAAGCGAAGGCAAGCGCGTCCCTTATCACTTTTATCTTCCTGAGCGTCGCCCTTTCTTATTGGCGGGAATCTACCAAAAAACCGCTGAGACGTCATCGGGGTTCGCTGCCGTCGTGTTGACCACGACAGCCAACGGCGTCGTCTCACCCATCCACCATCGCATGCCCGTGATGTTCACCCCTGAAGCAGCGTCCGGGTGGTTACAAAGCTCCCCGTCTGAGGCACATCAACACCTCGTGCCTTTTCCCGACGAGGCCTTGATGTCGTTGGCGGTGGATGATTGCGTGAATCGCGGTGACATCGACGATCCCATGTGCCTTACCCCGCGGCAGAAGCCACACTAAAAAACGCACCCCTTTACGGTCTGAATGTCCGCGTTCAGGGGTGCGTTTTATATGCTTACTAGGCGGGGATTACTTTTTGTCTTCGTCTTGATGAGCTTCTACGATTTTGGCGACGAGGTTCTCCGGCACTTCATCAAAGCGGGCAAACTCCCGTTGATAAAAGCCGCTGCCTTGGGTCATGCCTTTGAGGTCGATGGTGTATTTAGTGATCTCCGCTTCTGGAATTTCTGCGGTGATCTTCTGACGGCTTCCAGAAATCGGATCCATGCTCAACACACGCCCACGGCGTTTGTTGACATCGCCCATGACGTCACCGACGTAATCGTCTTTGACGACGATTTCGACTTTCATGATAGGTTCGAGAATGGTCGGCTTGGCAATTTTACAGGCGTTTCTAAACGCCAGGGCTGCCGCGAGTTTAAACGAGATTTCGTTGGAATCAACCGGATGGTAGCTGCCGTCGTATAGCGTCGCTTTCACACCGATGACCGGGAATCCGGCTAAGGGCCCTTTTTGCAGCACGTCGATCAGGCCTTTTTCCACCGCCGGATGGAAGTTTTTTGGCACCGTGCCACCATGAATGACTTCTTCAAACTCAAATTCGGTTTCGTTGGGATTGAGCGGTTCAAAACGCATTTGAACCACACCAAACTGTCCGGCGCCGCCGGATTGCTTTTTATGACGGCCTTCGGCCTCAACTTTTTTCTTAATGGTTTCACGGTAGACGATTTTCTGATCCGACGTTTCGACCTCGACTTTAAACATGTTGCGCATCTTATCCAACACGAAGCCGATGTGGGTCATGCCTTGACCACCGATGAGGAGCTGGGCGGTTTCGCTGTTTCGGCGAACTTCAAAGGATGGGTCCTCAACGTTCAGGCGTCTGAGCGAGCTTGAGAGTTTGTCTTCGTCTTGTTTTTGTTTCGGGTTGATGCCGAGGTAAAGTGTCGGTTTAGGCATCTCCGCTGCTTTGAAGACCACGGGTTTTTTCGGGTCGGCAATGCTGCAGCCGGTGAAGATGCTATCGATTTTCGTGACGGCACCGATGTCGCCGGCGCCGATGCTGTCGACATCAATCTGTTCTTTGCCGCGGACGGTGAAAATGGTGCCCACTTTGGCTGTTTTCTTGGTGTTGGTAATCATGATTTCGTCGCCGCTCTTAAGGGTTCCTGAGAACACCTTAACGAGGTTAACGCTGCCGATGAAGGGGTCGACGGTCGTCTTAAAGACGTACCCTGCAAAAGGGGCGTCTTCTTTGGTATCAAGCGTGAGTTCTTCATCGGTTTCGGGGTTCTTAGCTTTCATCGCTTTTAAATCGTTGGGCGCCGGCATGAACTTCGCAATCATCTCAAGCACCGCAATGATGCCGATGTTTTTCTCGGCGCTGCCGATGATGATCGGTTTTAGTTCACCAGACAGCACGCCCTGACGTAAGCCGTCGTAGATTTCCTCTTGCGTCAACGCTTCGCCCCCAAAATGCTTCTCAAGCAGCTCTTCTGACGTTTCCGCAACCGATTCAACAATTTGTTCGCGGTGACCCTCAACTTCCGCCACCAGTTCCTCGGGCACGTCCCCTTCAACGACTTTTTCACCGTCGAACAAGCGGGTTTTCATATCCACGAGGTCGACGTATCCTTTGAAATCGTCGGCTTGACCAATCGGCCACAAAAACGGCACGGCTTGATAGCCGATTTTGTCGCGGATTTTCGTGATCAGTTCATCAAACTTGATGTTTTGCTTGTCCATCTTGTTGATGAACACCACCGTTGGAACATGCCGTTCGGTCAGTTCGTCCAAGATGCGTTCGCTGCCGATGTCAATGCCTTTAGTGCCATCGAGCACGAGCACCGCCCCTTTAGACACGTGAAGCGCCTGGTTTAATTCAGCAACAAACTCTTCGCTGCCCGGGGTGTCCAGTAGGTTAAACTTGTATCCTTCGTGCTCGATGGGAATCAGACTCATCGACAAAGACGATTGCTTGTTCTGTTCCTCGACGAGGTAATCCGATGCCGTGTTTTTATCTTCGACACGGCCCTTTTTTTCTTTCGCCCCAGCCAAAAACAACGCCGATTCCGTGAATGATGTCTTGCCGGAACCAAGATGGCCGGTGATCGCAATCGTACGAATGCGATCGATATCGTACTTTTTCAAGGGACTCATCCTTCCATTAGTAAAATTCGCGCTAACTACATTATAGCAAAACACGGACCTAAATGGCAACGCTTTCGACAAACCCACATGAGGGTTTGATCATCCGCGCAAAAGCGTGGAAAAAGGGACGCGGGTGCGTCCCTTGTTTAAACGATTTTACGGCGCATTAACGATAGAATGCTCGGCGTGTCGGGATCGACGTCGCCAAACAAGATGAAAATGGCGATTTCCTCGGCAAACGCCCCTAGGAATGACACGAGTATCGCGGCCAAAAACCATGTCGTGTCGGTAAAAAATGACAGAATAATCAGCATGTAAACCAACACAGCATTGAGTTTTAGCCAGTACGTATGCATCATCACCGGTTTGCCGATGCGGACAAACGACACCACAAATGAGATTGCCAACACGCTTAAAAACACATACAGCAGCATCAGGTTTGGTTCTAGAACCCGTGGGAAGAGCTGATACATGAACCACGCGCAGGCCAAATAGAAGAACAAATCGGCAAGCGAATCGATGGTTTTACCAAAATCTGAGGTCATGTTGAACTTGCGAGCCACCAGGCCGTCGAAGGCATCGGTCGACCCGATCACGATGAAAATGATTAAAAAGGCCGTGTCCTTGCGCATCAACGCAAGCGCAATCAGAAGTGGTAAGAAGACGATGCGTGAAAAACTCAATGCATTGGGGATGGTCAGGATGTCTCGTTTGAACATAGGAATGCCTCCGGGGGTTGAGAATTAGGTGCCCACACGCTTAAAACCAATAACTAAAACGCGACCTTGACAGCCTGACGCTCAGACTCGTCGGCCACTTCAAAGAACGTCGCCGCTTTAAACTTGAACATGCCCGCCACGAGGTTGCTGGGGAACATTTCTATTTTGTTGTTGAGTTTCATCGCGTTGTCGTTGTAAAACTGGCGGCTGTACGCAATCTTGTCTTCCGTTTCTTTTAAGTCTCCCATGAGCTTGTTGAACGAATCGTTGGCTTTGAGTTCCGGGTATTGCTCGGCCACGACCATTAACCGGGAAAGCGCGCCACTAAGACCTTGTTCTGCTTTTGCTGCTTGCGCAACATCGTTGGTTTGTGCCGATTGCGCGTGCATTTTACGCGCTTCGGCAAACTGTTCAAAGATGGCTTTCTCATGCTTGGCGTAGCCTTTAACGGTTTCCACAAGGTTGGGAATCATGTCAAACCGTCGTTTTAGCTGCACATCAATTTGACTCCAGCTGTTTCGTACGCGGTTTCGCAGCTGCACAAGCACGTTGTACACACGGACAATTCCAACCATAAGCAACAGTGCGACGATGGCTACGACAATACCGATGATGGTGCCAGTTCCAATTAATAACATTGCGTTGCTCCTTCCTTGCGCTTCATGCGCCAAGTATCTTTACACACATTATACACCATGGACATGCGTTGGTCGATAACAGATTTAACCGCGTCTGAACCCACCACCGCCGCCGCCACGTGAACTGCCACCACCAAAACCGCCACCGCGTCCAGCAGAGGAAGCTCTCGCCGAGCTGATGGTGCGGCGTGCATTCGCACGTGAACGTGATACAGACGAGTTGAGGCGACTCACAGTATAGGCAAACGCCATCCGTCTTGGACCATAGCCATAACCTAGACCAAGGTATGTCGATTGACGTGCTTGTTCCTCGCTCATCGGCAGTTTCACTTCTAGTTGCTTCATGACCTGATCGGCAATTTTAAACGACGTGGCATAAACCAAGTAGTGTTCCCACACAATCACGCCGGGCATCGAATAATCTTCGAATGTGCCAAATTCGGTCAAGAAATGACGGAAAGCCCGCCAGCGGACATACGCTTCTTGTCCGTTTTTGCTGCGCCGGCCGCTGCTGGCAAACCAGGCACCATAGAGCACGGCCGTGGCCACCAAAATGATGATGGTCGGTAAGTTTTGAACGTTCAACAAAAACATCGTAACGCCGGCGATAATCGCAAGCACGATCGGAATCGCATTGTACGCCATCGCTTTGGTTCGGTGCGCCGGTACATCGGGGTCAAAGAAGTCTTTTTTGATGCACGTTTCTTTGACTGCGCGGATGAAGCCCTTCGCTTCCATCTCAACTTGCTTGGCGTTTTTCAAATTCGCTTTGCCGTAGAGTTCTAACCGCTTGGTGGTGACCTTTTTACCATCCCCGACGGTGTCGAAAAACCACGTCAGCAGTTTTTTCTCATGCGGCAATAAGTCATCTTGTGGCTTCGATGTGTCCAGCGTCAACACATAATCGGCGTTAGGATTGGTTAAATCCTGTCCTTCATACGTGATGGTCACGTGCTTGCGACGAACCAAATCAAGCAACGTCGCCGTCACATCCTCGTTGTTCGTTTTCTGATAATGGTACAAATACGACACCTCTGCCGGTGTATCTTTGGTGGGGAGTTCACGGAGATAATCGCCGTCAAACATCGTGTCGTATGGCGTGAAATACTTTTTTTTCGCTCGGTAGCCGAGATAAACCATCAACGGCACGGTCGCAATCGCCAACCCGAACAGCACCTGCGCAACCGTGATGCGGAGGTTGTTCATAAACGCGAGTCGCGCTTGATAATCGATGATGGCCTGTTTGTTGATGTCATCGTTGATAAACAGATTTTCCGGCGCTCGATTGGGAAAGAGCGATGTTGGTGTTAAGATACGAAACTCCAGAAATTGGTCGTCATCGACATCGCGTACGTTCATGACGATGGTATCGTTGGCGACAATCTCAATGTCGCCCGAGGCGATGCCATGCCCCCAGACGTAAATATCGTCGGTGTCGTAGGTGTTTTCCGGCAGGTTCACGGTGATGAGGCCGGTTTCCATCGTTGCACCAAGGTACTCAAACAACACCCAGTTGATTTCTGAGATGTCGCTATACTCGGTGACGACCCCGCGGATGGTGAACTCATAGATGATCGTCACCTCGCCACGCAGACGCCCTAAGCCGTCGGCATCGTTGCCAGCGTTCAGGTAAATCGCTTCGCACTCGCTGCGCACAGGATAACAATCGACCACGTCGTTGTTGTGGTCACGGTCATTTCGCCACGAGTACCCGACACTGACGGTGGAAGTAATGTCGACGCCGTCTTTAAACACAGACACGTTCACGGCGTCGGTGTCAAAATGCGCTCGATTGTCATCGCTCGTGGGGAAGGGGTAATCGCCTTCCGGGTACTTGTTGTAGTCGATGTCGCGATACTCGAAACGAAATGGACGCAAGTAATCCATTTCCACCGTTTCGACAATCGTCATGTCCCCGGCATCGTTAAAAGTGATGTCCGCTTCGTAACGCCGCATCACAACCTCAGGTCGTGACGAAAGCGTCACCAACACATACACCACCACACCAATAATGACAAGCACCAAGGCAATGCCGATGATTTCTTTACGCACATGCCCATGTTGATTTTGAAGCCCTTGATTTTTGTGCATCCTCATACCCTCCTCGAACACCAAATCGGTTCGTTGACCATTGTCATTGGACGTCACCGCGCATTCACGAAAAAACGATGCCAGCCAAGGCACCGCCTGGCTATCCGTTCAACGTTTCATCGTCGTGCTCAATCGTTGCCGCCTCATCGGACATGGTCGCGCTCAATCGACGCCGTCGCACCAGCGTGTACGCCCCGTATCCAACCAAGAAAACCACAAGCAGCGCCAACAGCGTCACCAAAATCCAGAAAATGGCGATCACCAGACTCACCATGAGATAGGCACCGACCACCGCAATCGACATGGCTCCAAAAAAGTAAAACCAGAAGTTGATGGTTGGGCGCAAAAAGCCTTCGTGTTTTCTCACCACATCGGTCCACTGCCAAAGCTGCGACAACACAAACACCACCACCACGACGTTCAAGAGCCATTCCCATACCCAAAGCGAAAAAGCGCCGATAAAAACTAAAAAAGCCCACCCGTACAAGCCTCGTGAAAAAGCATACCGGGTGCGTGCACGGTATTTTCCATCGTCGAGCAAATCCGTATAATAAATGACTTGCTTTAAGCCAAAGTAAAACAAGACAAGGTAACTCAGTGCCCATAACCAAAAGCCGGCTTCCTCGAGGTGAAACATCCAAAACGCTTCGGTCTGAAAGGCAAGGAAATAGCTTAACTGTGCCATGCCAATAACGATCAAAATAACCCACCGAAGATAATACGGGGCATTGCGTGTGAAGGCCATGACAATCCACAACGCACCCAACACCATAAGCGATGCACTTTGATAATCACCAAGCGGTTCAAACGCTTGATGAAACCATGCATACCAATCCAATACGATGGTCCAAATTGCCAACAAAGGCATCCTCTCGTCCTCCTTATCACAACCCAAGCGCCTTGTTCAGTCGCCTGTGATATACTTCGATTATACTACACAAACACGGCTGCAAACACACGATTTTACTCAGGCCCTGCAAGAATCACAAAAGCGCCATAAAACGCATTACCGAAATGAACACAAACAAACTCACAACCGCGACGGCTGTGGTCGAAAGCACCATTTGCGAGGCCAGTTCATCGTTACCCATAAGCCCCCTGGTCACGGCCACACTCGACACTGCCACCGGTGAGGCAAAGAGCGCAATAAGGGCAGGCCACGCGCCAGAAAAATCAATCACACCGCGCAACGACCACGCCACACCAAACACTAATAGCGGCACCACCAGCATCCGCGATACCGTGCCGATGATGACCACGCGCGCATACAGCCTTACCCGGCCGAAACGAAACTGAGCCCCAATGGCAATCAACGCCATCGGTGTCGCCGTATGCGCGATGAGGTCGATGGTATCTGGCACAGCCGTCACGGCCGTCATCAGCAATTCCCACGGCGCTCGGAACACCAGCGCCACCACGCCGATGAACATCGCAATCATCAATGGATTTTTCATGCTTGTTTTCGTCATCTCGTACAACCCTGCCGGCGTCAACCGTCCCTCGGCCTCAAACACCCTGAAGGTGACAATGGAAAGCACGTTGGTTAAAGTAATGATAAACGCGTTCAGCACAATCAACGTCGTCAACGCCTCATCCCCGCCCAGACGCAGGGTCAGCGGTATGCCAATTAACATGAAATTGCCACGGTAAAAGATCTGTGCTAACACCGGGCGATGATCATCGGGCATCCCGACCACATAGGCCACAACAAAGCCCATCAACGTAACGATAAGCACCATCGCAATGGTGAATCCAATGACATCCCACCGGAGCACCGCTGTCGAATCGATGGTCGAAATCGCTCGAAAAATTAAGACCGGTAAAGCCACGTAAAACACAAAGCGATGCAGCACATCCACCACATCGTCGCTAAACAAGCCTAATCGCCACAAGAAATACCCGAGCATCGCCAGCGCCATAAGCGGCGCGAGCGCATTGAACGCAAACAGCAAACTCTCCATGTCATCACTCCCGGCACGCTCACTCGATATCATTGTATCATAGGGAAAACAGAAAACGTAAAAAAGCCGGCAAGCGCCGGCTTCTTGGGTTTTTACTGATCGTGTTTCTGTAGCCAAACCCCTTGATGTCGTAAGCGCGTTATTCCCTCCTCGCGGCGCAACAAGACGGTTTCTTGTGCGCTCCGACCGATGCCTTGAATGAGCGCTTCATCGTTATTGAGCGGTTGTAAGTAAATCGTCATGTTGTTGTCAAGCAGTGCCAGAGATAACATCAAGTGCCCCGCTTTTTCCACCAGCTTGACTTTCTTGAGATGGGCACGCACATGCGCATGCAGTTCGGTGACGTCATAGTCCCCGATGGCTTGACGCCAAGCCTCGGGAATCGGCACCGTTTCAAGCGCCCCCATAAGCGGCACGGTCATTTCATGGTATGGTTTTTTCTGCTCGAGGTAAAGCACATCCATGCCCTCGCGACTAGCGTGTTTAAGGCGCAGGCGTTTGACATGACCCGCTAGCACCGGTAACCGAGTTAGACCTCTGGGATATCCCTTTAAATAGCCGTCTTTACACGCAACAAACGTCGCTTTAAACGGCGGTATTTTCGCCACGACACGCCCTTTTTTATCTTTGCTTAGGTTCAGTTTCATGCCCGGCATGACATAATCTTTGACAAACACGGTGCTGGTGGATGCGGCGAGTTTCTGGGTGTTCTTGCGTCTTTTTGGCATCGTGACGCCTTTTGCCTTCAGTGTCTCAATGATAATCTGATCGGCGATCTTGCGCGCCGCATGCAACCCACCACGGGAATTCACAAGCACCACCACACCAATGCCTTGACGAGGCAGAAAATGGAACGTGCTATGGTGACAGATGGTTGCCCCCCCGTGTCCTAGCAACGGTCCAACCTTTGGGTTATAGAAGCGTTTCTCATGGTGAATCAAACCCAACCCGATTCGCTGTTCACTGTCCAGCATGTGCGGCCCTTGCGGTGCTTTCAACATGCGTGCTAGCGTTTCTTTGTTGAGGATGCGAGGGTTGTCGGGGTTGAGAAACAACCACATCAGCTTCGCCAGTGAACGCGCGCTGGCATAGGTGCTGCTTCCAGCGGGAACGACGCTACCGAGTTCGTCGTCGACTTGCTTGCCCTTCTTGTCGAACGCTTGAGAAATCGTGTCTACAACGAGGCGTCGCGCTTCATCGGTGTCGAGAAACTCGACGTCATGCATGCCTAAGGGACCCAGCACCGCTTGCTTCATGTAATCGGCATAATCAAGGCCGCTAACTTGTTCAATAATCAGCCCTAACAAGCCATATCCCAGGTTTGAGTAAGCAAACATCAGTCCTGGTTTCACTGTCGTGTGGTTGGCTTTCAATACGTCCAGCACGCGCGTGAGCGGTTGGCCTTTTCTTAGGATTAGGCTGAAATCATCACCCGGCAACCCGGCGCGATGCATTAACAAATCCTTGAGGCGAATCGGCACATCGCCAAAGCGCGATTGAATCGAAAAGGCCGGCAGCAGCGTTCGAACGTCATCTTCAAGCGAGAGTTTCCCGTGATCGACAAGCGTCAAAATCGCCAGCGCCGTCAACATTTTTGTGTTTGAGCCAATCATCATCCGACGGTGGGGCTCGTTGGGGGTCCCCGCCTCATCCACCACACCATGATACTTTTCATAGAGCACCCGCGATGCATCCACCACGATAACACTCGCCCCACGAATGTTGTGTTTCTTGCATTGCTTCTTAATGAGTTTGTCCATGCGGTGACGATGTGACGCTTCAATAAACGATGGCATGCGGTGCCCTCCTTTTAAACCTTGGTCTCATCGCTTTTATCATAGCACCATCCCGGTGAAATGTCACTGGCAAGCTAAGCGAAAAACCGTTTCATCTTCCGCAGCATACGGTATAATAAACACAAAGGCTACATGAAAGGGTGAGGGCATGAAAAAGACCTTAGCGATTGCCTGCTTGGTGGTAGTGGTTTTTATCACCACAGGTTGTCAATCACGCCGTGATGGTGTGACCTTCGATGACGCGGACACGGTGGTCATGGCGATGACCGGTGAGACGCTAACCATCTTACAACTTACAGACATGCATCTGACGTTTGGCATCGATCATAACGACCGGTCCACATACCAAGCCATCGAGACGTTGGTCATGGCGGATGATTACGATTTGGTGGTGTTCACCGGAGACATGGTGATGAGCCCGCTCGCCCCATGGTTGTTCGCGCGACTCGTGATGGTGATGGAACGATTAAAAACCCCTTGGACATTTATTTTCGGTAACCACGACGGAGATTATCACAGCCTGGCCACGCTCATTGCACAAACTGAATCGACCGAGTACTTAATGTTTCTCCCCGGTCCCTTGCTCGAGGAGGGAGGCGTAGGAAATTTTAAAATCACCTTCACCCACGAAAACACTCCGTTTTACCACCTGTACTTCCTCGACACGAAATCGGAACGCGATGAGCACACCGAAGCGGAAGGGAAATACGATTACCTTAGCCCCGCTCAAGTCGCGTGGTACGCAGCGCACGTGGAAAACGACACGGTCCCATCTATCGTGTTCATGCATACACCATTGCGTCAGTACCTGTTGGTCTCTGAGCACCCCTATGAGGGCAACTTCAACGAACCTGTCCATCCCCAAGGCAAAGACACCGGATTCTTTGACGCCATGGTGTCTCACGGTAAAAGCGTCGGTGTGTTTGTCGGGCATGATCATGAAAACGACTTCCAGTTTATTCTAGACGGCTTGCTGTTGGCTTACGGACGCGTCTCGGGATACAATGCTTACGGCCCAAAGAACATCGGTGGCCGTGTCATCACCATTGATGCGAACGCTGTGATGAGCACACACATCGTGTTGTTGCGTGAGGTGTCCCCATGACCGCCCGCGACAAGCGCGCCACGGTGGCCGGATTGTGGGTGTTTGCCGTGCTCATGTTTTTCTATTTCGCCGTGGTATGGACTGTCGCACTTCCCCTCATCAGCATCCCTGTGCTTTGGATAGGGGGACGACGCCGTGTTTGAATGGTTGGTCATTGTGTTTGTGTTTAGTCTGTTTTTCGCCACGTTGCTTGTCATGCTGGCTGCGGGAATACGCTTCTTTGATGCCCGTCACCACGCCTTATCATGGCTACACACCGCGTGGGTGACGTTCATTCCAGCCGGACTCGCTTATTACATGTTACAAACAAAAAACACCGCCCTCAAGCGATGGCATCGCCGAGTGCAGTGGCTGGCGTTTGCCTGCATCCTCATCGGTTCGGTGTACATGTTGTTCCTCAATGTACCCGCCGTCGCCGCCGCCTTCTTTTACGGCATATAGAGACGGGAAATGGCTATTTAAAGGCTTTTAGAAAAAGAACCGGAGGTTTTTCCGGTTCTTTTCTTATCCACCGCCGACAAAGTGGGTTAGCACAACCATGTCGCCGTCTTCAACGATGTCGTCATCTCGGGTGAGGTGCATCGTCTTTTTGCCGTTGACGAACATCACCGCTTGTTCGAGTTCTTGACGTGGAATGTGAGGATACGCTGCTAAAATCTGGTTGATGATCTCTTTAATGGGACCAGGCCGTACACGCATCTCTTTAATGCCATGTTTGCTTCTTAGCAACGCAAAGAAGGTTACCTTAACCATGAGCATCACGCCGTTCGACCATGACTTCACACGCATCGTCAAGCAAATCAATCATCAACAACCGATTCACCTTAGCGCTTGGATGGCCTAACAGGTATTTGGTCCATTGAGCCACCATCCAATGCGCCACAACCCCAAGCGTGAACGTGGGGCATCGCAAGGTTTTTTCTAATCCGTCCTGATTCCCATCGTACAAAGTTTTGAGCATCACTGATGGTGGCGTCAGGACGGCGGTTTGTCCATACCAACCACCAATGGCGCCGTGCACCAGCAACACGTTCGCCTCTCCGGCGCGACGTTCAAGGTCGCACTTCACACCCGCATCGTCAACGCCGTCAAACACCACATCCACATCCCTAAACACCGCATCGTCGAGCGCTTCAATACGTGCGGTGTGCGTCCGAATCTCTAGGTCGTCGAACACCTCGTTGAGGGCATCCTTAACCACGTCGACTTTAGGCTTTCCGATGTGACTGAGGGCAGAAAAAAGCTGACGGTTCAAGTTCGATTGAACGTAGCGGTCTGGATCGACAAGGGTCAATCGGCGGACGCCCATGCGAACGAGCGCGTTGGCAAGATGCCCCCCAAGCCCGCCTAACCCGACCACCAACGCCGAAGTTTGACGAATCGTGTTAAACGCCTCCTCAGTGAGGACGCCCATGTTCGCGTAGAAAGTGTCACGCATGCAATCATCTCCCGAGTCCGATTGGTCTTATGTCTATTTTACCACAGGGATCGGATGGGTATAAGGAAAATCGCTGGTGGCCTAATCCGTAAGTCCCTTTGAGGGGCTCAAGCGATGCTTACCATAGCTACTGCGCATGGCAACCTTATGATGCGAGTCTGTTTTCGCAAACAACCCGTGCGTCATCGCCAGTGACCACACAGCGTGTTAGGTGTGGCTCATCCGCTGCGCCTCAAGCGTGTATCCATCCACCAGCTCATTCATAAGCTGTTTCACACTCACCATGGTTGATACGCGATACGCGTTCTCCCCAGCAAACGCAAACCCGTGCGTCATCTTGCCGAGCTTTGCGTTGTAAAGCGCTAAAGAAATGCAATAAGGTGCTTCTTCTTTCTTGCATGTGATGATGCACTCAAACGGGCAAGCGAACGGGTGTTTTTGTCCTAAATCAACCGCATGCAAATAGGCGTTATGAATCGCTCTTCCCGGCAATCCAACGGGACTTGTGATCAGCCGAATATCCTCGACTTTGGCATCGAGGTACGTTTGTTTAAAGGCCTCAGAAGCATCACACTCATGCGTCGCAACGAACCGCGTCGCCATCTGCACACCATCGGCACCAAGCTGTAGGAAACGGTGAATGTCGGCGCCATCATAAATCCCTCCGGCCACAATGAGCGGAATGGCTTTTTGATGTGCTTCTTCAAACGGTTTCAAGACCGTAATCACGTCGGGCAACACCGCCTCGAGTTGGTAAGACGGGTCGTCGATTTGATTCAACTTGAACCCTAAATGCCCGCCGGCTTTTGGTCCCTCAATCACAAACCCGTCCGGCAGATAATCGTACCGTTCCACCCATCGTTGCGTGATGATTTTCGCGGCCCGTGCTGAGGAAATGATAGGAATGAGTTTGGTTGATGTGTTCGCATCACGGTGTTTCGGTAAATCAAGCGGCAAGCCAGCCCCAGCGAAAATGATGTCGATGCCTTCTTTGATGACCGCCTTGACCGTGTCGACAAACCCGGTCATCGCCACCATGATATTCACACCTAAAACACCTTGTGTAAGGGTCTTCGCTGTCTTTATTTCATCGATGAGGGACGATATGTTGGCTTCCAAAAAGTTCTTTTTTCGACCTTTTTGAAACATGCCTGTGCCGGCGGCAGAAACGACCCCAACACCGCCTTCGTTGGCCACCGCGGACGCCAAGTTCGCCATCGATATGCCAACCCCCATGCCGCCCTGGACAATGGGTATGGGCACCGTTAAGTCCCCAAAAACCAGTTTTTTCATGTTGTGCCTCCGTGTTCATCCTGATGGTTCCATCAGGGTTGTATAAAGTATTATAACACATATAGTAATTATTCCTAGTATTCCCTTAAATTAGCGATATTTGTGTTGAGTACTTTGGAAGAATACCCTTCTAACACCGCAGGTGCGCCGCTGTTTAGTGTGCGGTGATGAACGGTCCTGTGTGCCTTATCAACCCCGTGCCGAGAGGTTCCTCACAAAACGTGTGGCTATGTGTGCCTTCGCTAGGGTCATGGTGCACAAAAAAGCCCATCTCGGTGGACCCTGCACCTCCTCAACCAATAAACCCTTTCGTGTGTTGCTGGGTGATGAACTAGGTGACGCCTTGAAGCACCACCATGCCGATGATTTTATGGCTTAAATAAAAACCAAGCATGGCATCGTTTTCATCATACGCATCTTCCGTGTCATCGATAGACCCCATCACCATGAAGACCACGTCATTGTCAATCCATTATAGACTGTTTTCTTCCCAACCGATAGACAGAATCACGGCGTGTTGGCTTATCTGAATGCTCGGCATACACCATCCGTACGATGCCTGCGTGTCACCCTGAATGGTAGGGGGATGTTCGCATCCAACGCCCCCTGACCTAACACAGAAAAAGTCCCCATTTCTTCACGAAATAGGGACATTGATGGTGTTGGTGACCCGTACGGGATTCGAACCCGTGAATGCCAGCGTGAAAGGCTGGTGAGTTAAGCCGCTTCTCCAACGGGCCATCGGCGAGGAAGCGTGACACCGAAAAATATTGTACCAAAAAAAGTGGGATTTTGCACCCCACTTTATGATTTTTTGTGATTTTTCTGCGCTTTCCGTGATTAAACGGCACGTTTTTTCTTCACCCATGCATCGACATCGTCCTTAATCTGTGTGTAAACGGCCTCATCCACCCGCAGTGTTAACCGTGCCATTTCAAGGGCGATGGGTAGTTCATCCATGTCGTGGTAACGTCCGTAGGCGATGCCGGCGGTGAACGCATCGCCGGCGCCGTTGGCTTTGGCCTGGGTGACGGGCGGCGCAAGATGATGGTGGGCACCATCAGGGGTTGCAATCACCACGCCGGATGCCCCCATGGTAAGGTAAACACGCGAGAGACCCTGTTTGATGAGCGTCATCGCCGCGTGTAAGGCTGCATCCACATCGTCGACATCATGCCCGACAAGCGCCGCGGCTTCGTGATGGTTCAGTTTGATTGTGTCGATGCGGTTTAATAAGGCCTTAAGGCGTGTCACTTTCGCGGTTGATACCGCGTCGATGATGGTTCGCTTGGTCAGCTTTGTGATGTGTTTTACACCCTCGACAGGCACGTTGGCGTCCAACACCACCACCAAGGCGCGTTGGATGGCTTCAGTGTGTTTAGCGAGCGCCTCGGGCGTGAGTCTATTCATGGCATGCATATCATTGATGGCAAGCATCATGTCGCCATTGTCCTGATGAAGGGCGACATACGATGAACTGAGCGGCGAGGTAGGGCCCATTACCTGAACGCCAAGTGAGCTAAGCGTATCACGGGTCGCTCGACCGGCCGCGTCCTCACCAATGACGGTAATGAACGTCACAGGCACGCCCAGTCTGGCTAAGTTTTCAACGACATTTCGTCCCACACCACCGTGGCTTTGACGAACGTTGCCCAGCGTGGAATCGTACATCTTCACCGCGGTGGTGGCGGTGGCGATGATGTCGATGTTGGTCCCACCAATGACGATGACGGGGTGTTTTTTAGCCATGCGATCGCTCCCTTTCAATGGCGTGGTATGCCTTTATTATACCACGCGATGGGGGATGTAAGGCGCAAAGAAAAAACGCCATCACTGGCGTTTTGAATGCACATGGCGGAGTAGGAGGGATTTGAACCCTCGCGCCGGGATTACCGACCTATGCCCTTAGCAGGGGCACCTCTTCAGCCTCTTGAGTACTACTCCGTCGGTAAGCCATTCTATGATAAACCATTTATGGCTTACTGTCAACCAAAGACCACGCTAAAAACAGCGGGGTTTTTATGCGCGTTTTGGCTTGCGCATGGAAAGCTGTAACCGGCCTCGTTCGAGGTCGACCGCTTTGATGCGAACGTTGACGATATCGCCGACGCCAACGACATCGAGCGGATGTTTCACGTAACGGTCTGACAGTTCGGAAATATGCACCAAGCCGTCCTCTTTGACGCCACAATCGACGAAAACACCAAAATCGACCACGTTGCGGACCGTGCCTTGCAGTTCCATGCCAGGTTTAAGATCCGATAGCATCATCAAATCGCTCTTCAAAATGGGTGCTTCGATGTCGTCACGTGGGTCCCTGAGCGGCGCCGCTAACGCATCGAGAATATCTTGCACGGTGGGTTCGCCAGCCCCGAGCTTTTGCGCCGTCTCGGCGGCTTTTACATCGCGAATCCGCGTGCGGATTGCGTCGCTGCCGATGGCGGTAGCATCCAGTTGCATGTCGCGCAGAATCGCCTTAGCAACGTCGTAACTCTCCGGGTGAATGGCGGTTTTATCCAACGGATTATCACCGTCTAAAACACGCAGGAATCCAGCGGCTTGTTTAAACGTCTTAGGGCCGAGTCCCGTGACGTTAAGCAGCGCCTTGCGGTTGGTGATGGCACCTTGGGTTTCACGGTGTTTTACCATATGCTCGGCGACGTTGGTTGAAACACCGGCCACGTAAGCGAGGAGTGGCACGCTAGCTGTATTCACGTTAACGCCGACCTGATTGACCACCGTTTCGACGACAAAATCGAGCTGATTGGCCAGTTTGGATTGCGTGACGTCGTGTTGGTATTGGCCAACGCCAATCGCTTTGGGGTCAATTTTCACAAGTTCGCTGAGTGGGTCTTGTAGGCGTCGAGCGATGGACACGGCGCTGCGCGATTCGACATCGAGCGACGGGAACTCCCGCTTGGCCAGTTCGCTGGCGCTGTATACTGAAGCACCTGATTCGTTCACAATCACATAATACACGTTGCGTTTCACGCGTTTGAGCACGTCGACCACAAAGGCTTCGGTTTCCCGAGACGCCGTGCCGTTGCCGATGGCGATGATGTCGATAGCATGGTTCTCAATGATTGCGAGCAGCTTCGTTGTTTCTTTTTCTAAGGCCTCCTCCGAGACTTTGCCTCCAGGCCGTTGGGGATGGGGGTAGATGACACCAACCTCACCGAGGGTACCCATCGCGTCGACTGCGGCGAGCTTGCACCCAGTGCGAAACGCGGGGTCGATACCGAGCACATTTTTTCCCTTGATCGGCGGCTGCAGCAGCAACTTCCGGAGGTTTTCACTAAACACGTGAATCGCTCGTTCCTCGGCTTTCTCGCTGAGCATCGAACGAATTTCTCGTTCGATTGAAGGGCGAATGAGACGCTTGTAGGCGTCTTCGATGGCGTCAATCACGATGGGCGCCGTGGGCGAGGCGTGATGCGTCACGGTTTGTTGGGTGAGGTAATGCACCACGCGCGCTTCGTCTAGGTCGACCTTAACGCTGATGACTTTCTCTTTTTCGGCACGGTTGATGGCGAGCACACGAAAGAGCTTGATTGATTGCACCGGTTCTCTGTACTCGTAATAGGTTTCATAGACGCGTTTCGGGTCGTCTGCGGACTTGCGTTTTTTCGTCACCATCATCCCGGTTTTTTCAGTGTCCATGCGGATGCGTTTGCGGTGTTCGGGGGCATCGCTCACGTGTTCGGCGACGATGTGTTTAGCCCCCTCAATCGCGGCGTCCACGTCTAGGACATCATCGTTGAGATAATTTTGAGCGATGGCCTCAACATCGGCGTCTTGTGGAAACGACAACAAAAAAAACGCAAGCGGCTCCAACCCTTTGCGAATCGCTTCGGTGGCTTTGGTTTTTTTCTTCTCTTTGTAGGGTCGATAGAGGTCTTCCACCTCGACCAGTTTCTCCGCTTGCATGATGGCATCACGGAGGTCATCGGTCATCATCTCTTTTTCTTCGATGAGCCGAATGACGTCTGCTTTCCGCTCGGCGAGCTGTTTCTTATACTCGTAGACTTTCTCGATCTCTCGAATCGCCTCTTCATCGAGCCCACCGGTCATCTCTTTGCGGTAACGCGCGATGAACGGTACGGTGTTGTCTTCGAGCAACGTAAGCACCGCCGTCACTTGACGGGCGGACACGTTTAACAAGCGTGCTAAGTCATTGATAATATGCGTTTCCATGGCCTTACCTCCTGTATAAAAAAAGCCCTGCGGCGCCGCCGAGACTGGCATGGTCCAAAGCCATAAAATGCCCTTGAGGGTGGCGGCGGTTTCATCGTGCAGGCACATGATGTGTGCGCGTTGACATCGTTAGCGAATCCGCGCACGGGGTCAATCCCGATCGACGTTATTATACTCAATTATCGTCGGTTTGACAAGCAAAGAGGCGGTGATAAAAAAGGTAAAGTGTTTGTTAAGTTGCCTTCCTATGGCGTACAATAAAAGGGTAAGGGGGCGATACCATGAAAGTCGCGTTTGTCTGTGTTCACAACAGCTGCCGTAGCCAGATGGCCGAAGGGTACTTGCGAGCCCTTGGTGAAGGACGTTTCGAGGTGTACTCGGCCGGCACCGAATCGTACCCAAAAGTTAAGGATGGCGCCGTGGATGCTATGAAGCTTGATGGCATCGACATCACCAAACAATACCCCAAAACACTTGAGGTGTTGCCCAAAGACCTCGACGTGCTCATCACCATGGGGTGCGGTGTCGAGTGTCCCTATGTCCCCGCTAAGCACCGTGAGGACTGGGGCATTGATGACCCGAGCGGTCAACCAATGGACGCATTCATCAACGCCCGCAACACGATTAAAGCCAAGGTCATGGACCTGATTGAAGCCCACAAAAAAGACGTCTAATCGACGTCTTTTTCAATAATCACAAAGCCTATCGCCACCGTGTCCGAGTGCGTAATGCTTAGGTGCACAATCACGCCGTGATCATCGGGGGATTGAAGCACGGGTTTTCCCGATGCATCCGGCATAATCGAGACGTCACAGAAATTGAGTGGGGTTTCAAAGGTGCCCCACGCTTTGGTGTAAGCCTCTTTCGCCGCAAAGCGTCCGGCCAAAAAGCTGACGCGTCGTGCGGGGTTTTGAATGGCATCGTAAAGCTTGCGTTCTTCCTCTGAAAGCACTCTGTTCACAAACCGGGCGTCTTTACCTCGGATGCGGTCGAGGTCAACCACATCGACGCCAATGCCCCTAATCATTGTACTCATCGAGCACCTCCATCGCCAGCGCATGCAGCTTGCGGAATCGGTGGTTTAATCCTGATTTGGATATGCGCTTGCGGAAATGCTTAGCGCTCATGTCGCTTAACTCCACCAATGAGGACTCGGGGTATTTTTTTCGCAAAAAGATGGCCTCATGAAGCGTATCGGAAAGGGTTGCCACATCGATGAGGTTTTCCAGCACCGCGATGTCTTTAAGTTGCCGATCGGCGGCTTCAAGGGTTTTGTTTTGGTTGGCGAGTTCCATGTTCATCACGCGCGTGATGGAGTTGACGAAATCGCGTTTAATGCGTTCATCCTCAAACGTTAGTAACGCTTGGGTGGCGCCAACGACGCGTAAGAAGTCGGCGATTTTCTCCGATTCTTTGATATAGACCATGACGCTGCGTTTTTTCTCATGAACCCGCGCCGGAATCTCAAAATCGCTCAGCAGTTCGATAAGCGCCCTAGCAAAGCCGTGAGAAGGCACGGTCATCTCTGCATGATAGCTGGAACTCCGCGGATGATTAATGGAACCGCTCGCCAGAAACACACCGCGCAAGAAAGCCCGTTGGTCGCATTCTTTTACAAGCAGCGTCGTGTCGATGTCTTGCGCGAATCCCTTGGTTTCATCCATGAGCCCGAGTTCGTTGATGATCGCATGCGCCTTATCTCTGATGGTGAGGCTGTAGAGGTTTTTCTTGTGCAGTTTTTGTTGTTGTTTTCGGAGGATTTCCACTTCGACGCCGTAGAGGGACTTCACGGACGCAATCACTTTGCGCACCAACGGCAAACTCATCGTCTGAAACGTCACAGAGACGCCTTGTTGAGCAATCGAAAGATGCCCGTTCACGGCGAAAAGCGCGGCCATTTCAGCCAACTGGCAACATCGTGGACTTTCGAGGTGAATCAGTTCGCGTTTGGCATCTGATGTGAACGACATCACACACCCTCCTTGCGCGGCATCGTTTTGGCGATGCCGAGGATAAAGCCGAGTGCCACGCCGAGCAGCGAGGCAAAGAACACACGGTAGGTCCCTGGCAAAAGAAACGTGATGGTGTGTGCCGGCACCCAAAACAGCGGAATGGTTTTACACACCACAAAGGTCACAAACCCGTGATAATCAACGCCGTGCACGGTCTGGTTAACGGTGTGAGAACGATCCTTTATTTTCGCTTCGATGTAATGATCCGTCATCCGGTGAAACAGCATCATCGTCGGAGCAAACACCGCGTTCATGAAGAGGCTGGTGAACAACGCAAACGCAAGGGCGCTGGTGTAAAACGGTAAAATCCCCTCGGCTTGTAAGGCCGTGACACCCTGTGAGAAAATACCGAAAATAAACACGATGACGATGCCAATCAAACCCCACACTAACGCTTTATAAACCAAGCCTGGCACGCGGTAGTTTTGAAAGCGTATGCGGTGACTCACGACGTCGCCGAAGCTCGCAAAAAGGAAAAACTTAATAAACCCACCGACGATCACATGCCGGTCGGTGAAACCGAAAAACGCGTTTGACGTAACCGGAAAAAGCAGCAAAAATAATATCACTAATGTTACACATACCATGGAAATATCTTGTTTTCTCATAACAACACCTCATGATAGGTCACCATAAAATCAATCGCAAACAACACAACCACCCCATGGCGAATAGGGCGAGGAATCAGGCGACTGAAGGTGACGATGTGGGGGTGAACTGCAACGGCCGTGAACGCCGCCAAGAGTCCGAACATGCCACTTGGTACCCAGCATGTATACGGCTGGCGACACGCGGGAAACGTGTGACGATAATCCCAGAGCACATGGTGGTAAAAATGCTCATGCAGGGTGCCTGACACATGCTCGACAATCATCGTGGCGACGATGGCACCGAGGCATAAAAAAACCACGTTAACGCTGGGTGGCCACGGGCGTTTCTTTAGCCACGACCAGAGCCCGATGGTCATGACAACCCCCAGGCCATACATCGGCTGAACTGGACCAAAGAGCACGCGGTTGTCATACCATATGCCCAACACTGCGAGGTTGATTATTCGTTCCAGCAGGTATCCCAAAAAACCGTACACCACCAGATAAAACATCGTCTTCATCATGGCTTCACCCGATACCATTATAACCGATGCGCAAAGAAAAAACGATGCGCGCATCGTTTTTTTCTTGTTTAGGGTTGGCTTTTCAACGCTTCGATGTATTTCGAGGCGTTTTGCGCGGCGATGGCCCCGTCGCTGGTGGCGGTGACAATTTGCCTGAGCTCTTTGTCAATCACGTCGCCAATGCCGAAGATGCCTTTCACGCGCGTTTCCATGCGCGCGTTCGCTTCGATGAAACCTTGGTTGTTGGTGATGCCGAGTTTTTCCACAAACGATGTTTCTGGCACCGCGCCAATAAAGATGAACGCGCCAGGCACGTCGAGCACTTGTTCTTCCTTGGTTTTTAGGTTGCGAATGGTCACGTTTTTTAGTTTAGATTCACCGTTGAAACTGAGCACTTCATAGCCGAGCAGGTAATCGATTTTACCGGTGGCATCGGCTTGCGCGATGGCTTTTTTGTCGGCTTGTAGGGTGTCGAGAATGTTAAGCACTGTGACGGTCACGTCCATCGTCGTCAAAAAGACCGCTTCTTCAATGGCGCTGTTTCCACCGCCGACCACCAGCACGTGTTTACCTTTGAAAAACGCGCCGTCACAAATCGCACACCAGCTAATGCCTTTGCTGCTAAGGCGATCTTCGCCGGGAACACCGAGTTTTCTCGGTTCGGTGCCGCTGCCGATGATGACCACGCGCGTGTCGTAGGTGACCCCATCGGCGGTAATGACTTTTTTCGTCTTGCCTTCGTCGATGACTTCCACGACATCACCGTACTGGTATTCAATGCCGAGTTCCTGCGTGTGATTAAACATTTTTTCGCTGATTTCAAAGCCAGAAACCTTGCCAAGTCCGGTGTAGTTTTCGACTTCCCATGTGCTGATCATTTTCCCGCCAGGGGCGGCTTTTTCCAACATCATGGTTTTTAAATTGGCACGGTGTGCATAGATGGCGGCAGTCATGCCACCGGGTCCCGCGCCGATGATAATAACGTCATGCATCGCTTTCACCTCGTCTCTTATTGTACCTGATTTTCCTCAAGAAGTTGATGATAATGCACCCGATTAATTTTTATGTGATTAAAAATAATAAAAATAATACCAATGAGAATCATGATGATGGAGATCACTTGGGCAATGCGAATGTCGGTGCCCCAAAGGTAGAGCGAGTCGGTGCGCAAGGACTCAATGAAGAACCGCCCGACAGAATACCATATTAAGTAAAATGCAAAGAGATCGCCGCTTCGGACCAGTTTCGTGCGTCTAAGCACCATCATGATAGCAAACCCGACCACGTTCCACACTGACTCATAAAGGAACGTCGGATGGTGATAGTTGTTGTTGATGAACATGTTGTTTGTGATGAAGTCGGGAAGCCTCAAGGTCTCGCTCAAGAAGGCGCGCTGTTCATCTAAGTTAAGCGCGCCACCACCGATGACTTCTCCATAGGCCTCACGGTTAAAGAAATTACCCCACCGCCCTGAAGCTTGGGCGATGATGAACCCTGGTGCCAGCAAATCGAGTGCCCGAATCACATCGATGTTCCGTTTTTTCGTGTAAATCCACGTGCCGACGACCGCGACGATGAATCCGCCGTGAATAGCCAAGCCTTCGAATCCAAAACCGCCGTCGCTCGTGGTGAAAAAGCGAAGCGGGTTATTAAGCACGGTCTGAAAATCATGAAACAGCACATAATAAAGCCGTGTGCCTATAATTGCAAGCGGTAAAATGATTAACAGACCGTCAATGATGTCATTGCGTTTAATGCCGATTTTCGGACCTTCAAGCAACCCGAGCCCAAGGGCCATGATGACCCCAAGCATGATGAAGAAGCCGTAAAGCCCAACGGGACCAATGCTGTTTGGCAGCGGTTGCCATGACCCGTGCTCAACGCTCAACCAAAGGGTTAGTACGTGGTGTTGTAGGACCATAAACATAAAATCACCTGGTTTCTATATAATTTTAATTATCCGCGAAACACGGTATCGCGGAACACTTTGCTCAACACGTAACGAAAGAAGATGAACAGTGCCACAAAAGTCACGAAGAAGACATCTTCAAAGATGATGACACTGCCGGGAAACACATAGACGTTCAGCACGTAGAAAATGGTCAAATACCCGAGATAAAAGATAAACCCGAGCGACCGGACGACAAATTGAAAATGGTTCATGAGCATGTACATGCGAAACACGGTTTCGATGGCGGTGTAGGCAAGCACATAGAGCAACACCGTCTGTAAATCGCGAAACGCGCCAAACGCAAACAGCTCAACAACCGTGTAAATAATGGTGAGATTAAGCATGTAATAGCCGAGAAAGTTAAGCACCATGTTCGGATGAAACACCGTGCCGAACTCGATGGCAATCATGCCCTTCGGACGCTTCGGCTTCTTTCTGCGTTTGCGCTTTTCTTCTTCCAGTCGCTTAATCGTTTCCAACAGCGCTTCGAGTTGTTGACGATCTTTTTCCAAATCCTCACTTGACCGTTCAGACTGATCACGATGTCGCTTTGCGTCGTTTTCCGACTCGGTCGAGGTCGTGTTTTGCTTATCGTCATCCATGTTGTCCACCCCCGAGCACGGTTTTCACGTAACGCCCTGTGTGGCTTTCTGGGTTGTTAGCTACCGCTTCAGGGGTGCCTGTTGCGACGACGCGACCACCCTCATCCCCGCCTTCTGGGCCGAGGTCGACGAGGTGATCGGCGACCTTGATAACATCCAAGTTATGTTCAATGACAATCACCGTTGCGCCTTCATCCACGATGTGCTGCAACACCTCAAGGAGGCGCTTGACATCGTCGGCGTGAAGGCCGGTGGTCGGTTCATCCAGGATGTAGACGGTGTCGGCCGTGATGCGCTTGTGCAGTTCTTTGGCGAGTTTGACACGTTGCGCTTCGCCGCCTGAAAGCGACGGCGCAGGTTGACCGATTTTTAAGTACCCAAGCCCCACCGCCATCAACGTGTCGAGTTTGTTGACGGCTTTGGGGATGTTGGCGAAGAAACCATGCGCTTCCTCGATTGTCATGTCGAGCACGTCGGCAATCGTTTTGCCTTTGTATTTCACTTGCAAGGTTTCTTGGTTGTAGCGCTTGCCGTGGCACGCTTCGCATGGCACATAAACATCGGGAAGGAAATGCATCTCGATCTTAATGACGCCATCGCCTTTACACGTCTCACACCGGCCGCCTTTCACGTTGAAACTGAAACGCCCTTTGGCATATCCGCGCATTTTCGCTTCGTTGGTCATCGCAAAAATGTCGCGGATTTCGTCAAACAGGCTCGTGTAGGTTCCCGGGTTGGACCGCGGGGTGCGCCCAATGGGGCTTTGATCGATGTTGACGAGTTTGCCGATGGCTTCTTCCACCTGAACGCGATCGACGTTCACGCTTGCGTATTTCTTTTTGTAGACTTTATTGTAAAGGGCGCGATACAAACACATGTTGATCAGCGAACTTTTGCCCGATCCACTGACGCCGGTGACGACGGTGAACAGGCCGCGCGGGATGCTGACGTTGATGTGCTTTAAGTTGTTTTCATGGGCGCCGATGATGTCGATGGTGCCATGTGTCGCTTGCCTTCGGGTGGCTGGCACCGGCACGCGCATCGCGCCTGATAAGTATTTGCCGGTAATGCTTTTTGGGTGGGTCAGGATTTCATCGTAGGTCCCCTGAAACACGAGCGTGCCGCCAAACTCACCGGCACCGGGACCGATGTCGATGATTTGGTCGGCTTCGCGCATCGTCTCTTCGTCATGTTCGACGACAATCAGCGTGTTGCCAAGGTCGCGCATCGACTTCAGCGTGTCGATGAGGCGTTTGTTATCGCGCTGGTGAAGGCCAATGGACGGTTCATCCAACACATATAACACCCCGGTCAACCGCGAGCCAATTTGTGTGGCCAACCGGATGCGCTGGGACTCGCCGCCCGAAAGCGTCGCGGCTTGTCGGGAAAGCGTCAAGTAATCTAACCCGACGTTTTTCAAAAACATCAGCCGTTCATGGATTTCTTTTAACACCATGTCACTAATCTTTTTGTCCGTCTCAGACAGCGAGAGACCGTGAAAGAAATGAATCATGTCGTTGACACTTCGGTCGGTCAGACTGATGATGTCTTCACCGCCCACTTTGACACTCAACGCGTCTTTATTAAGGCGTTTACCGTCACATTTAGGGCACGTTTTTTCGGTCATCATGGTCTCAATCCACTCGCGCATGAAGCGCGAGGTGGTTTCGATGTAACGGCGTTCGAGGTTATTGATGATGCCTTCATAATGGGCCGTTTTGTCATGACGGATGTTTTTGTTTTTTCCTTGGAACTTGAACTGAATGGGCACATCGGACCCGTAATACAGCACGTTGAGTTCTTCGTCGCTTAGCGCGTTAATGGGCTTGTGAAGGTCAATGCCGTAATGTTGGGCCGTTGTTTCAAGTTGTTTGAAGTGGTAAGTGTCGGTGTTGGTCCATCCTTTGATGGCCCCTTCGTAGGCGGATTTTTCCTCGTCGTTGATCAATAAATCCTGGTCAACTTTTTTGGTAAAACCTAACCCGCCACAACGGTCACAAGCACCAAACGGGGCGTTAAATGAAAAAAGCCGCGGTTCGAGGGCGCCGATGGAAAAGTCGCAGTATGGGCACGCGAACTGTTCGCTGAACGTATGGCGTTTGCCGTTGATGAGCACGACCGCTTTACCCTCACCGAGTTTAGCCGCGGTTTCCAATGAATCGTACAGCCGCGAACGGATGCCTTCACGGCGTTTCAGACGGTCGACCACCGCTTCGATGGTGTGTTGTTTATTTTTGTCGAGTTCAATGGTCTCATCGACATCGCGCATCGTTTCGTTAACCATCAACCGGACGAACCCTTCTTTGCGCAATTGGTCAATCGTTGATTTATGCGTGCCCTTTTTTCCGCTGACCACCGGTGCGAGGACCTCGATGCGGCTTCCCTCAGGGCAGTCAAGCACTTTATCGGTCATTTCCTCGATGCTTTGCGAGGTGATTTCAACGCCGTGTGTCGGGCAAAACGGCGTGCCGATGCGCGCGTAAAGCAGTCGGAAGTAATCGTAAATTTCGGTGACCGTGCCGACGGTGCTTCGGGGGTTTTTACTTGTGGTTTTTTGATCAATCGAGATTGCCGGACTCAACCCTTCAATGGATTCAACGTTCGGTTTTTCGAGGTTGCCAAGAAACTGGCGGGCATACGCGCTCAAACTTTCAACGTAGCGGCGTTGCCCTTCTTTGTATATCGTGTCAAACGCCAAAGAAGTCTTTCCGCTTCCGGAAAGACCGGTCATCACGACGAAAGCATCTTTGGGGATGGTGACGTCGAGGTTTTTTAGGTTGTTTTCTTTGGCGCCTTTGATGACAATGTGTTTCATGTAATCACTTCCAAGTCACATCAAGCGTTGTTTGAACGTCGTTTCATCCCACACGTCAATGCCGAGGGATTGGGCTTTGGCAAGTTTACTGCCGGCGTCTTCCCCGGCGATCAGCACATCGGTCTGTTGCGACACCGAACCGGTGACTTTTCCGCCTCGGGCTTCAATATCAGCCTTGGCTTCGTCCCGCGTCATGGAATCCAGTTTGCCCGTTAACACAAACACCATGCCGTTAAACGCGCCCGATTCAGGGCGTTTACCGGTATACTTCATGTTGAGTCCAAGGGCTGCAAGCTCTTCAAGCATGGCGCGATGGTGCGCATCGGCGAAATAATCGACAACGCTTGAGGCGATTTTTTCGCCCACCTCATCGATGGCGACAAGTTCCTCAACTCCACTATGTATCATATCAGATAATGTGCCAAAATGCATCGCTAACACCTTGGCCACCTTCTCACCGACATAGCGTATGCCTAGGCCAAAAAGCAGTCTTTCCAAACTGTTTTGTTTGGATTTTTCAATGTGCTTCAGCAGCTTATCAATGCTCTTCTCGCCGAAACCAGCCCGTCGAATCAAGGCCTCGCGATGATCTTTCAAGCGGTAGATGTCGGGTATTGACGCAAGATAGCCTTCGTTATATAACATCTCCACAATGCGATGTCCCATGCCTTCAATGTCCATGGCTCGGCGCGAGACAAAGTGGATGAGTGCCTCGGTGCGTTTGGCTGGGCACGTCGGGTTTTCACAATACAAGTCGGCTTCGCTTTCACTGCGCGTAAGCGGCGTATGGCATTTGGGGCATGTGCTGATCATCTCAAAAGGTTTGACGCCGGCTTTGCGGTTTTCTAAGACCACCGAAACGACTTCGGGGATGATGTCGCCAGCTTTCCGAATCAGCACGTCGTCTCCGACGCGAATGTCTTTGTCGCGGATGTAACCGTCGTTATGGAGCGTGGCTCTGGAAACGGTTGATCCTTGAATGTCAACGGGCCGCAACACGGCCACCGGTGTGATTTGGCCGGTACGGCCAACTTGGAAGAGAATGGCTTCGATGCGGGTTAAAGCCTCTTCGGCTTGAAACTTGTAGGCAATGGCCCACTTCGGGCTTTTCGCTGTGTATCCAATGGTTTTATAAAGCGTTCGTTCATTGACTTTCACGACAGCGCCGTCGATGTCGAACGGGTAATCGTTTCGTTTCGATTCAATTTCAAGACAGGCCTCGATGACGGCGTCGATGGAATCGCACGCGACCACGTCGTTGGTTTTAAAGCCGAGGTCACGAAGGTGGTCAAGGGTTTCTTGGTGGGTCATCGTGGCGTCTTCGTCACGTTCGCTCAAGCTGTAGATGACCATGTCCAACGTGCGGTCGGCGGCGATGCGGCTATCGAGCTGACGGACGCTGCCGGCGGCGGCGTTGCGCGGGTTTTTAAACGTTGCTTCGCCGGCGGCTTCGCGGGCTTCATTTAAACGCAAAAAGGCCGCTTTCGGCATAAAAATCTCGCCGCGAACCTCGATGTCAACCGCCTTTTGCAGGGTCATCGGCACAGAACGGATGGTTTTGACGTTATGGGTGATATCTTCCCCAACAACGCCGTTTCCACGGGTCGCGGCGCAGGTGAGTTTGCCTTGGGTGTAGGTGAGCGCGGCGGCCAGGCCGTCGAGCTTGCGTTCGACGATGTAGGTTGCCCCCGGTGCGACCGCTTTAAGGCGGCGATCAAAGGCCTTGAGGTCCCCTGGGTTAAAGGCGTTGGCGAGGCTAAACATCGGCAAGGTGTGGTCAACTTTGTCAAACCCTTCAAGTACCCTGCCACCGATGCGTTGGGTGGGTGAGTCGTCGCTTTTAAGTGTTGGGTGGGCTTCTTCAAGTTCGATCAACTCACGCAACAACTTATCGTAGGCGACATCTGAAATCGTCGGCGCATCGAGGACATGGTACTCGTAATCGTAGCGGTTGATTTGTTTTTTCAGTGTTTCGATGCGTTGTTTGACGTCCATCTTCACACCTTCTTTATCGAGGGATGGTTTTTGAGTAGGGTTTTAATGCCGTGGTCTTTGTTGAAGGCGATGACGCATTGGTCTTGAGTGACGTTGACCACGACGCCGCGTCCGAAGACGCTGTGGTTGATTTTGTCGCCTTTGTTGATGTCGTTTTCATGGTCGGCGTCGCGTGGTGGCGCGGTGCGGACCGGACGAGTATATGACCGGGTAACGGCTTTGTTTAGTCCTTCTACTCGGATGAGTTCATCGCGGATCTCGTGGATGAACACGCTGTCTGGATTGCTTGTAGGCTCGCCGTATAGATGGCGTTGTTGCGCGCTTGTGAAAAACAGTTTTTCTTTCGCGCGGGTCATGCCGACATACATCAAGCGGCGTTCTTCTTCGAGTTCGGCAGGGCTGTCAAAGCTTCGGGCAAGCGGAAACATGCCTTGTTCAAGCGCGACGATGAAAACGGCCCGAAACTCTAACCCTTTTGCGGCATGTAGCGTCATCAAGGTAACGACGTTGGTGTCTTTGCGTTCATCTTCTTGACTTTTTAAGGCGATGTCTTCAAGCACTTGCGTGAGCACATCGATTTTATCGTTATCGCGGTAGGCGTTTTGCGTTTCGGCAATCATCGTTTTCAGTTCCATGACGTTTTCCAGCCTCACATCGCCCATGTCGTCGTATTGGAGCATCTCCTTGTATCCGGTCTTCTCGACCAGCGTGTCCATAAATGTGTTAAAATCGACGTTCTCCAGCGCTTTTCGCAAATCGGTGATGAGTTCCTTGAATCGTTTGAGTTTCCCGGTGGCAGCCTTTTTAAGGGGGGTCTGCGCATCATCAATGCGCGAGAACATGCTGGCGTCCTCTGTGGCCGCAAACGCTTGTAGCATGTCGACGGTTTTTTGTCCTATGCCTCGCCTGGGTTCATTGACAATGCGTGCGAAACTGTAGTTATCGTCGGGGTTTAAAATCAGGCGCAAGTAGGCGACCATGTCTTTGATTTCTTTGCGTTTAAAGAAACTCGTGTTGCCTACGACTTGGTAAGGGATTTGTTTTTGCATCATGGTTTCTTCAAAAACACGGGATGTGTTGTTTGCGCGGTAGAGTACGGCGATGTCTTCGTAGCGGTACCCTTGATGCACAAGCCGGCGAATCGTCTCGGCGACGAACTCGGTCTCATCGCGATAGGTGTAGCCTTTGAACCACACGATGGGCTCGCCCTCGCCCTTGGTGGAGTAAAGCGTTTTTTCG
Organism: Candidatus Izemoplasma sp.; assembly: GCA_007132465.1. Lineage (GTDB taxonomy): Bacteria > Bacillota_I > Bacilli_A > Izemoplasmatales > Izemoplasmataceae > SLQR01. The sequence goes on along the minus strand of SLOP01000013.1, from coordinate 26,717 downwards.
ATGCGGCTTTTGTTGTGGCTAATGACGTCGTTGGCCGCCTTTAAAATGGTGTTGGTGCTGCGATAGTTTTCCTCTAAAAGCACGCGTTTGGCGTCAGGGTAATCGGTAGTAAAGCGACGGATGTTCTCGATGTTGGCCCCGCGAAAGGCGTAAATACTCTGGTCTTCATCACCGACGATAAACAAGTTTCGATGAGCACCGACTAACAGGCGGATGAGTTCGTATTGGACATCGTTGGTGTCTTGAAACTCATCAACGAGCACGTACTGAAATTGTTCGTGGTAATATTTTCTTACCTCATCGTGCTGTTTGAACAGGTCAATTGTCAACAACAACAAATCCTCAAAATCGACGAGGTTGTTGCGTTTAAGTTGTCGTTGGTAGGCGGGAACAATCTTCTCCAAGTAGCCGCGCACCGGTTCTTTATAATCCTCAAGCAGCTCGGGATGGGCTTTGATCTTTTGCACGTGGTTTTTCAGCGTCCTTGGTTTGACGAGCTTGACGTCGAGGTTCATGTCACGCAAGAGCATTTTGACCATCTGTGTGCTGTCGTCGTCATCGACAATCTGAAAGTGACGCTCGTAGCCAAGCTTTTCGATGTGGGTGCGCAAGATTCGTGCGCACATGGAATGAAAGGTCGAGACCCACAGGGTGTCGGTCGGTATGTTTAAGCGTTCGGCAATCCGTGATTTCATTTCGTTAGCGGCTTTGTTGGTGAAGGTGATGGCGAGCACATGGTGTGGCGGAACACCGACATTATAAATAAGGTGTGCCATGCGTCGCGTCAGCACACGTGTTTTTCCGCTGCCCGCGCCGGCGATTGCCATCACGGGGCCTTCGGTTGATTTCACGGCGTCAAGTTGGGCCGAGTTAAGCTTATCGAACAATGCGTTCATGTCACAATCACCTGGTTTGATTATACCAAAAAGCAGCCTGTTTTTATAGCGATTTGAGATATTTCATCCCGCATCGGGCACAAAAAAAGACCAGCCTCAGCTGGTCTTTGGTTGCGGTTTTTGTCAGTCCTTAAACGACTTCGATGTTTTCCGCTTGGGGGCCTTTAGCGCCTTCGACGATGTCGAAAGATACTTTAGCGCCTTCTTCGAGGGTTTTGAAGCCTTCTTGGTTGATGTGTGAGTAATGTGCGAATACGTCGACGCCTTCATCAGTGGTGATGAAGCCGAAGCCTTTTTCAGCATTAAACCATTTGACTGTTCCTTGAGTCATGTGTGTTTCCTCCATTCTTTAGGGTATTTCTTAAACGGTGCACGGTTCATAAGAATGGCGAAAACGCGTTGTTTTTCGGTTCTTACGATACAGGTGGTACGTTTAAGTTCCTCTCCTATCATACACGATATTGAAAATAATGCAACCGTTATCGACTATTATTTTTGTCCGGGCTTGGGTTTGTATGACGATTTAAGCTCCACGACGCGATTAACGATGATGTTTTGGTCATCGCTGTCTTTGTCGACCGCGAAATACCCGAGGCGCGTGAACTGAAACGCTTCGCCTTGATGCGGCGTGGCGTGCGCTTCGAGGTAACCGTGCACCACGCGCTTAGATTGTGGGTCAATACGCGTTTCGATAGGGGCGTCTGGGTCCACGTCGCGTTTAAGCAGTTCATCGAACAGGCGAATCTCAATTGGTGTTGCGTGCGAAGCTTCGACGAAATGGATGGTGCCGTTGGGTTTGCGATCGTTGAAGCCTGAGCCGCTACGCGTGGCTTTGTCGTAAGTACAGTGAATGGCTTGAATGATCCCCTGGTCGTCTTTGATGACGTCGTGTGCCTTGATGAAATAGGCGTGCATCAGGCGCACCTCTTCACCGAGGGCAAGCCGTTTCCATTTTTTGTTGGGCTTGTGTTCGATGAAATCGTCGCGTTCAATGTAAAGCTCTCGTCCAAAGGGAACGGGGCGGCTGCCGAGGGTTTCGTCATCACGGTGAAACGGCGCGTCTAAGGTTTCTGTTTGCCCTTCGGGATAGTTAGTGATGACAACTTTTACGGGGTTGATGATGGCGTGCACACGCCGGGCGTGTAAGCCGAGGTAGTCGCGAACCGTCTCGTAAAACATGGTGATGTCGGTTTCTCCTTGGGATTTAGGCAATCCCAGCGCTTTGATGAACTGGTGGATGGCTTGAGGTGGCACGCCGCGTCGTCGTAAACCCGACAGTGTGATTAGGCGTGGATCGTCCCACCCATCGACGTGGCCGGCCTCGACGAGGCGGCGTATATGACGTTTGCCGGTGATTTGGTTGGCGATGAGCAGTTTGCCAAATTCGATTTGACGTGGTATGTTTTCCATTTCGCAATGCTTGACAAACCAATCATAAAGCGGGCGGTGATCTTCAAACTCTAAACTGCAAAGCGAGTGGGTTATGCCTTCGATGGCGTCTTCAAGCGGATGCGCAAAGTCATACATCGGGTAAATACACCACGCATCGCCGGTGTTATGGTGATGGCCTCGTTGGATGCGATATATGATGGGGTCGCGCATGTTCATGTTCGGGCTTGCCATGTCGATTTTGGCGCGAAGCACTCGCGCGCCATCGGCGTACTCACCACGGCGCATGCCTTCAAACAACCGCACGTTTTCAGCGATGGAACGCTCGCGATAGGGGCTGTTTTCTCCAGGGTTTTTAAGGTCTCCCCGGGTTTCTTTGATGGCTTCAGGGGTCAAATCACACACGTAGGCCTTGCCTTTTTTCACAAGCACCATGGCCCGTTGATACATGGTTTCAAAATAATCGCTGGCAAAATAGAGCGCATCCCAGTGACATCCTAACCACGCGATGTCTGCTTTCATGCCTTCGACAAAGAGCGCATCTTCCGTGACCGGGTTGGTGTCGTCAAACCGCAAATGAAAGCGCCCGCCGTACTCTTTGGCGAGCGAATGGTTCATCACGATGGCCCGTGCGTGTCCCAAGTGTAAAAAGCCGTTGGGCTCTGGTGGAAAGCGCGTCACGGGAACGTCGTGTTTTTTGTTTCTTAAGTCTTCTTCGATGATGGTTCGGATAAAATGCCGATTTTCCATCGTTCTCACCTAACTTTCACACCTCATTATAAATGACTTTGCCTGAAATGCAAAGCCAAAGCAAGCAAAAAAAGAAGGGGTTGGCCCCTTCTTCTTAATCGCGAAATTCGTCATCAAAATCGTCTTTTTGATTCGGGTCAATCAAGCCTTCGATGGCCGCCATGACCGCGTCTTGTGTGGCTTCATCGAGTTCATCCATGCTTTCATACAAGGTTTGAATGTCCTCTTCGCTGACCTCACCGCCGGCATCAAGCGTGTTGTGGATGTCGTTTAAGGCGTTGTAGACGTCTTGTTCTGGCCCCTCGTTGTCGGTATCCAACACCAGCGCAAGGCCATCAAGCACCGCTGGGTCTGAAAGCGCCGATTCCAGGCCTTCGCCAAACGCCGTGAGGATGTCGTCCAGTTGTGCATCGGTGGTTTCCACATGAACGCGGAGACCCCCTTTGACCATCTCAACCTCGGTGACGGTCACGCGATCGCTCACGGTGCCTTGGGTAATCATGTCACTGAGTGAGCCGGTGTCGATGACGAGTTGGTCCTGGTCATTCACATAGCCAAACTCGAAATCACCCAAATCGCGCAACGCCGCCGCCAGGGCAGACACATCGTCGATGGCTAAATAATCAGTTTTTCCGGGTTCCTTACCGATGGTCATCGACACCAAATCTAAGATTAACGCATCCTCGGTGTCGCTTGCTTCATTGACATCGGCACGGATAATCATCATGGATTTGACTCCACCGAGGTCAAAGAGCGCCCTAATCTCGGCATACGGTCCTTCGGTGTCTTCTAAAAACACAAACCACATGGCCTCAAGCCCCATCACCAACAGCTCGGGATTGCCTTGTCCGTCGCTGTATTCAAACTCGTAACGGGCCGACTCAAAGCGGTCGAACTCGTAGTAGATAATGCGGTTAAAGGTGCGTTCGGTGATGGTGAAATACGATTGTCCAGTCAACGCTCTGGTCATCACGAACTGCTCGAAACGGGTCGTCAAATGTCCTTGGTAATCAAACACGCTTTCATCGAGCGTTTCAGCTGAACGCATGGTGTGCAAGTACGTGGGAATGTCGGTGTCAGGATCGTTGCGAAGCCACGACATGACGAGCGTCATGCGCATCTCGCCTTCCAGCACCTCAAACGTCAGCAACCGTTCTTCCAAAATCGTGCCGAAGGTTTCACCGACGAGTTGACGCAATCCGTCCGCTTCCTCACCGCGCGCGAACCGCACAGCTTCATCACGGTCAATCACAAAGCGCCAATCGTCAGACTCAAAACGTCCAAACGGCATCACGCCGTCAAGCATCGTCTCGACACCTTCATCCGCAAAGACACCTAAAAGCGCGCCTAAGATCCCTTTCGGAATGGGCAATGAGCCCAACCGGATGCGATCGAGTTCAAGCACATAACGGGCACCGTCGTCCTCATCGTAGACCAGCACGCTAGTGCGCACACGGCTTTGAAAGGTGTAAAACGTGCCAATTTCGGTTTCAAAGGCGATGTGAGCTTCCACAAGTCCTTCTTCAAACGTGACCCAGATGCCGGCCAAGCGAACGGTGACGTTCGTGCCGCCCACGGTCACGGTTTCTTCCATGATGTAAGCACAATCGTTTGATTCGCAATTGCTTCCGGGGTTGTAATCGGGGTTGATGCCCGGTGAATCGTCGTTGCCGCGAATGGTGTTAAATATAGATAGGTTAATGAGGTCTTGTTCGACACGCATCACCATGTCAGCGTCCACATCATCACGCACGGCGTCAAGTTCTTCACTCAGTGTCCGATACAAGTGATCGTTGGCATCGTCGTCGACCGCATATGCCTCGACAGGAATCTCGTCCATCGCTTTTCCATCGGATGCGATGGCGATTAACGCCACCGGTATGCCGACAACAACGACGAGCAAAACAACAATGGTTTTAATGAGAAATTTCATAAACGTCCCTCCAAATAGCATATCAAATCATCAATGGTAGCTTTATTATACGCCCTCAGGCGTAAAAGCCATAATAAATTGCGTTTAGAAACCCACGTTGCATGCCCTTGAACCAACATGCATGTAAACAAAAGGCGTCCGGATGGACGCCGCAACATCACTTTTCATGCTGGCTTAAATCCAAGCGCGGGAACCCGTTAATGGAGAGCCCTTGATCACTCGGTTGCTCGCGGTAACGGTAGTACCCGGCAATGCTCATCATCGCCGCGTTGTCTGTGCAGTACGCAAAGGGTGGCACGAGCACATCCACATCGGCAAACGCGTCGGCAACGCGTTCCCGCAGGCGCTTGTTCGCTGCCACACCACCGGCAATCATAAACATGGTGGCACCCGTCGATTCCATCGCCATCTTGCTTTTGACAATGAGTTGCTCAACGGCCGCTTCTTGAAAGGACGCGCACATGTCGGGCACATCGACGGTCTGGCCTTTCATCTTTAAGGTGTTGAGCGTGTTAATCACGTGGCTTTTCAGTCCGCTGTAGCTGAAATCAAAACGGTCTTTCAACGGCACGTCCGGCATGGGATAGCGCGGGCTTCCTTTCATTGCTTGCGCGTCGATTTTCGGACCGCCCGGATACCCGAGCCCAAGCACCCTCGCAACTTTATCAAAGGCCTCACCTACCGCATCATCTAACGTTTCTCCAAGTTTTTCAAAACGGTAATGATCGCGCATTAAGATGAGTTCGGTGTGGCCACCTGACACGACCAAACAAACGAGCGGGAAACGCATCTCTCCTTCAATTTGGTTGGCGTAAATGTGTCCGGCGATGTGATGCACGCCGACGATGGGTTTGTCGTGGGCATAGGCAAACGCTTTGGCGGCGTTGATGCCAACGAGCAAACTGCCGATGAGGCCGGGACCTTTGGTGACGGCGACCAAATCGATGTCTTGTGCGGTCAATTTAGCTTGTTTAAGTGCTTCTTCAAACACGGCCGTGATGCCTTTGACGTGTTCGCGCGAGGCGATCTCTGGCACAACACCGCCGAAACTCGCGTGGAGTTCCATCTGTGAAAGCACAACGTTGCTCAACATCGTCTTTCCGTTTTTGCTGATGGCGACGCTCGTTTCGTCGCAACTGGTTTCAACACCCATGACTATCACGTCGCATTCCTCACTTTCAGACGCATCAAGATGGCGTCTTCGCCGTTTGAGTAATAGCTTTTTCGAATCGCAATCCGTGCGAATCCCTGTTTTTCATACAAGGCGATCGCCCCGGCGTTTGACACGCTGACTTCGAGCGTCAAATGAAGGACATCGCGGGCCTTGCAAAAGCTAATCGCACGGTTGATTAAGGTTTCGCCAACGCCTTGGCGGCGTCGGTCTTCGCGCACGGTGAGGTGCGTAATTTCGGCGTTTGGGTCGGTAATCCATACCCCGATGTATCCAAGTCTTTCCTCGCTTCGTTCAGCAATAAAGTAGTGAGACATCGCATTATAAAGCACCTCATCGGCCAACATCTTTTCGTTGATGTCTGCACCTTCGAGCGACGCCGCAAAACGCACGTCGCGAATGTGCATCGGCCGCACCGTGACATTACTCATCGGCGTACCCCGCCGCATCCGATTGTTTTGTCAGTTTATACAAAAACATCTGCATCACATAAATCACTGAAACGAACACACCCAAGTAGATGAGGTGACGGTCGCCAAAGACAAACGTCACGTTCTTGGGAATCTCGGTCACAAACCAGTAGTTGATTGGGCTTTCGGGCGAGGAGAGGCCCATCGCGATGAAAAACCGATTCAGGTTAAAGATGATTGGAATCGTCAAAAGCACCATAAAGAACGTTTTATAGGTCGAACGCAAGCTGACTCGGTACCCATGGCCTTTGTAATAATAGAGTGGAACAACCACAATCAGGATGTGCAGCCACAAGAACAGATGGTAGCGTATGTTGTAGTAAGGGAAGCCGTAGCTAAAGGGTACGAGTAACGCCACCGAGCCTCCGAGGACCCCGAAGAAGAACACGTATTCAAAGACTTTTTGTGAGTTTGTCTTTAAAAGCGCCAGCGACATGATTACCGCGAAGCTGCTGATGTGCAAGGGAAGTGAAAAGACGCCGTGTATCCAGTTGTGGAGGTGATAGACGACTTCCAACCCCAAAAGAAAGATGAACACACTGTTACGTATCGCCTCTTCGTGTGGGCTTGCGTAGATTTTCGCGCTAAATTGCAACGTCACAAACACCGCCAACACACCGAGGCCGACGTACAGGTAGTGGTGAAAACTGAACAGTTGTACTGAGTCTTGCTCTTTTATGACCCAGCCGAAAAAATTTTGCCACATCGTCATCTACTCCTTGGTTCGTTCCGCTTCGGTTTGCCGTAGATAAGCCGGTGCCACCGTATGCACATTATCGACGGCGTTGATTTCTTCTGAGGCGAAGAGCACCGCCGGATTCGGTTTGCCATGTGTCGTGTCACGTTGATAACGCATCGTGTTTCTCGCCTCATCCATCGAGCCAAAGGCATCGGTAGACAGGCGAATAAGCTGACCTTTACGAACGTTAAACAGGCCGTAAAACCCGTTGTTATTTCGGGCATCATGCCACACAAGCACCGCCCCTTCGGGCGCCCCACTGGCAATCAAGGCCAAACTGCTCACGGTGGAAAGCGGAATCGACAAACTCCACGCCAGCATTTTCGCCACCGTGACGCCGGCACGAACACCGGTGTAACTCCCTGGACCAATGCCGACGATGATGCGGCTGAGATCGGTCGGTTTTACGCCGTGTTTCACTAACATCTCAGCCATCGCCGGCATCAGGGTCACCGAATGATCGTTTTTGCCTTGGCGATAGACGTCCTCAAGCACATCCCCGCGGCGGTTAAGCAGGGCTAGGTACACGTATTCTGATGCCGTATCAAGCATCAAGATCGGCGATGATGCGCGCATAACGACCGCTCCCTTCAATGACCACGTGACGTGTCGTCTCATCGACAAACGTCATCTGCATGGTTAACAATGTCTCCGGCATGCTTTGGCGAATGGTGGTCCACCACTCAACCACACTGACGCCTTTGCTGAAAATGTATTCTTCCACGCTTTCATCGACACCAACACCCTCTAGGCGGTAGGCGTCGATATGCGTCAACTGATGCTTTCCTTCGTAGTGTTTCATGATGGTGAACGTCGGTGAATTGATCGCATCAGCGACGCCTAAAGCCCGTCCAAAAAACTGGGTAAACGTCGTTTTCCCAGCTCCCAGATCGCCCTCTAGACCGAGCACAAACCCAGGAAACACATATCGGGCAATGTGTTGGGCTAACCGTTCGGTCGCATCAAGTCCTTGCAAGGTTAATGTTTTTCGCATGCCATCACCGTTTCACGTAAGCTTATTTCAACGTCAAATTATACCATATTTTAAACCCGAATGCATAAAAAACCACCGATATGCTATAATATGATTACGTCTATCACCAGGGAGGCCGCCCATGATTGTGCTGCTTTACAATCCGTTGTCGAAAAACCGAAAATCAAAGCGGGTCACCAAACGACTGGTCGATCGGTTTAAAAAACAAAACGTGCCTTTCCGCGTCAAAAGCCTGTTGAAAATTAAGGACATGGAGAACTACATTTCAAAGAGCGCAGAGGACATCACCTTTATCTTGCTTGGTGGCGATGGCACCATCAACACATTCATTAACAACACAATGCGCATTCCCTTAACCCACGACATTTTCATCAAACCCACGGGCTCTGGCAACGATTTCCTTCGCAGCCTCCGTCGTTACCACCCAAAACGTCAATACATCATGGAAATGCAACACGATGATGACTCCCGCTATTTTGTCAACGGCTCCGGCTTTGGCATGGATGGCGTGATTGCACACCGCGTCAATCAATCGAAACGCAAAAACCGTTTCCGCTACCTTTACCACACCGTCCGCACCTTCTTTTCCTACAAACCTTCCCCGTTAAAGGTCACGCTCGATGGTGAACCTACCACGTTTGACAAAGCCTATCTCATCAACATCAACAACGGCGCTTACATCGGTGGCGGGATGAAACTGACGCCCAAAGCACGGCTCGATGAAAACAAGCTTGACGTGCTTATCGTTCACCACGTTTCAAAAATCGTGCTCCTGTTCATTTTCCTAAGCGTCTACCTCGGCTTTCACACCATCTTTACACGCTACATCACCTACACCAAAGCAAACGAAGTCATCGCCGAAAGCGACTCTCCTCAAACCGCCCAATGCGACGGTGAAACGTTTGAAGGGGTGCGCCGCATCCACATCAAAAAGACCGATAAAAAAGCCAAGTTCAGCCGGCTTGAAGTGAACCCCAAATATTGGCCATAACCAAATCCAATAGCAAGGGTGCCGTTCAACTATAGGCTGCTTGACTTTTTCTTATATTCAGTCTTCTTCGTTGCTTCCGAGTCGCTCACGTAGCGTCTTGGCGCGCGCTTCAAACCCCGGTTTATCCAACAGGGCAAACATGTTCACTTTGTACGCTTCAACGCCGGGTTGGTCAAAGGGGTTGACCCCAAGCACATAGCCGCTCAGTGCACAGGCGCTCATAAAGAAATAAAGCAACGCGCCCACGTGATGTGCGTCCAATCGTTCGAGTTCCAACACAATGCTCGGCGTGCCGCCTTCGGCGTGGGCCAACAAAGTGCCATCCATGGCATGGCGATTGACATCATGGATAGATTTTCCAGCGAGATAATTCAACCCGTCGAGATCGGCCTCATCCGTTTGAATCGTCAAGGTTGAGAGCGGCTTGTTGATTGACACCACTGTTTCAAACAGGTGTCGTTCGCCCGCTTGCAGGTATTGCCCAAGCGAATGCAGATCGGTGGTAAACGCCGCCCCGGCGACGAACAAGCCCTTGCCGTCTTTCCCTTCGCTTTCACCAAAGAGCTGTTTCCACCATTCGGCAACGTAAGCAAGCTTCGGTTCGTAATACACCAACAACTCCACTTTCTTACCCGTTTGGTAAAGCGCCTGACGCGCCGCCACGTAACGATACAACGCGTCGGTGTCCCCGGCGTGATGAAGCGATGTCATCATCGCTTTTGCGCCCGCAAGCAACGCGTTCACATCGTGCCCTCGGCACGCCACCGGCAAGAGCCCAACCGGCGTGAAGACGCTGTAGCGTCCGCCGATATCATCGTCGATCACAAACGTGTCGTAGCCCTCACGTTCGGCCAACGTTCGAAGCGCGCCTTTGGTCGCGTCGGTCGTCGCGACGATGCGCTCGGCCGCCTCGGCTTTGCCGAGTTTTGACTCCAACAAGCGCCGGAAAAACCGAAAAGCTATCGCCGGTTCCGTCGTCGTTCCGGATTTACTGATGACGTTAATCGCAAAAGATTTATCCACTAAAGTGGCTTGAAGTTCTTCCATGTAGGCCGCCGACAAATGATGTCCGACAAACACAACGTCCATCCCATCGGGGGTCGTAAAGTACCCATCAAGCGTCTCCAGCACGGCCTTGGCTCCCAAATACGAGCCGCCAATGCCAATCACCACCAACACATCGGCGATGCTGCGAAGCCGTTTGGCTGTGGTCTCAATGGCGCTCAGTGTTTCATCCATGCGCCCTGGCAAATCAACCCACCCGAGAAATTCATGACCCAATCCGGTTTTATCCACGGTCGTCTTATGCGCTTTTTCAACCTCGGGATACAGTGTCTTCGCGTGGTCGTTCACCGCGTCTTCGATGTATGTTGTGTGCACGCGTATTGTTGCCATATCATCACGCTCCTATCACGAAAATTGTACCACATATTGGGCGGTTTCAACAAAAAAAGACGACGCATCTATCCTACGCGTCGTCTTTTGTTTCGTAGCGTCGTATCCATTGGGGCAGTTGCTTTTTCAGTGGCCTGAATCCCTGCTTTAACCGAATCCGGTAGCGTTTTTTTCGCCTGTGTAAAGACTTATAACTTAGCGAAACCTTGTTGTCATCCACGATGGTGAGGACCTTCAAATCCACGAGATCACCAACGTCAACGTAATCGTTAATGTCGCGAACGTATCGGTCACTAAACTCGGAAATGTGAATCAATCCCGTGTATTGTTCATCGATTTTTACAAACGCACCGTACGGTTTAATCGCAGTAATCCGGCCCTTAACAATCGAGCCTTCTTTCATGATTAAACACCTCGGTCTTGGTTACCTTTAGTATATCAGATTGCGTTAAAAAATCCAATGACCAATACATTTAAAGCGCTGTTAACCCGTTCTCATCGAGTCGATACAGCGTGTCAAAGACCGATTCAATAAATGCTCGATCATGCGTCACGCACACGATGGCACCTTGGAAAGCCTGCATCATTCGATGCACTTCGGGCGCTGAAAGTGGGCTTAGGTTGCGTGTCGGTTCATCAAGCAACAGCACGTTGGCACGACTCATGACCATTTTCAGCAAAAAGAGCTTTATTTTTTGTCCACCGCTCAATCGGCTGGCTGGCCTCACCATGTCTTCGCGTTCAAAACCGAGTGCGCCAAGCCGCTTGCGGACATCAGCCTCAACGTGTCTGTCATCATCAGCGTCCAAAAAGCCGAGTGGCGTTTTCTCTGCAAGGGCCTCATCGTGGTCTTGTGGCATGAACCCGAGCACCATGTCGGTGCGGGCACCCAAGACCCTGTTGAGGTGGCGAAGCAGCGTGGTTTTTCCACAACCGTTTTTCCCGGTGATGGCCACTTTTTCTCGTCCAATGACGGTCAACTCAAGGTCGCGTGCAAGGACCCTTTCACCGACACACAAGGTTGGCATATGGATGTCGATGACCCGCTTTCCCTGCGGCAGCGTAACGCCGGTTTCAAACATGAGCTGAATACGTTCTTCGGCTTCAGGGACAGGCGTAAACGCCGCTTCATCCTTATCGAATCGTCCTTTTTGCGCCCGCAAGGATTTGATTTTTTTCTTCAACAACCGCGCCCGTTCAGGGTCACGAACCGCTTGGTTTTGTTGGTGCTCGACGCGCTGGTAGATCTGTCGCCAACGCGCAATGCGTTTGGCGTGTTCCTTACGCTGGTCCAAGGCCGTGCGGTGTTGGTGTTCAAATTGTTTCAACCGGTGCTCGCGGTACGCACGATAGCCCATCTTCTCCACAAACGTCATCGCATCGGTTTGTTTTTTGATGCGCTGGATGTGCACAATGCCGTTAGCCACGTTTTCGAGCAGGCGTTCATCGTGTGACACAAACAGCATCGGTCGTGTCTCTTGTTCCATGAACGCCTCTAAAAACATGATGGTGTCAAAATCCAGATCGTTGGTCGGCTCATCAAGCACGAGCATGTCCACATCACGCATCAGCAATTTCGCCAATCCAAGTTTGACAATCTCGCCACCGGAAAACATTTCCATCGTCTTTTTGTCATCGTAACTCGTCTCAGATAACCCCACATCCGCGAGCGCTTTGGGCAGGTGTTTTAGTTGTTCATACGCGTCGATTGTGGGCGCTTTCCCGGGATGATCGCAGACAAAAAACGAGGTGGCGTCGACGCCGCGCCAACGCGTGGCGATGTCTTGTTCCAAATAACCAATACGCCCGTGTTTGATGATTGTACCACTGAGGGTGGCATAGGGGATGAGCGCTGGGTCCACCACCGCTTTTAACAGCGTGCTTTTTCCTGTCCCTTCGTGACCGATGACGGCGACCTTATCGCCAGGGTTTAGTGTCAACGACACGTCATCGACAAGCAAAAAGCCGTCGCGCACGGTTTCGATTCGGCAATGTTTCAGTGTCAACATAACGTTCTCCTTAGGGTCGTTTTTGCGTGCCGAATCCTTGCTTCGGCGGCGGTTATGTGTCCATCGTCACACCTCGTTATCATTGATTTCACCCCCATTATACCAAACCACCATAAAAAAAACCACGGCACCCCGTGGCTTTACGCGTATCGATGGGCGATGGAACTGGCGGCCGCCGCCGCGATGGCTCCAACTAAATCATCGAGAAACGTGTTGCATTTATCGCTTGCTTTACCCGCATCATCAATCGTTTTGATGATACCGGGTTTCAGTTTGTCGACGTAGCCAAAGTTGGTGAACCCGATTGACCCGTACACGTTAACGATGGCGAGCGCCAGCACCTCATCGATGCCGTAAAGCCCCCAATCGTTCATCAAGATGCTGCGTAGGGGTTCACTGATCAACCCTTTTTCTGCCAAAATATCGAGTTCCAAGCCGGTTAAAATGGCATTTTGTACTTCGCGTTTCATGACCACACGCTTGACGTGTTCCACACACGTTTTCACGGACAGTTCAGGAACGTATTCACGTTGCAGATCGAAGGTTAAATCCGCAATCTCCTCAAGCGTCACGCCACGTTCTTTAAGCATGCGCACGACGATGTCGTATTTCTTTGTGTCGTCTAACCTGGTTTCTTCCAGCACCGTTTCTTCATTCATCGGGAGTCCTCCTTAAATTTGTTCGACGCCGATGATGCCCGGTACCTCCTCGAGCAAAATCGTCTCAACGCCGTCTTTCAGCGTCGTATCAATGGCCGCACAGCCAACACACGCGCCGAGCATCTGCACATACACGATGCCATCTTCAAGTTTCACGAACTTGATGTCTCCGCCGTCGCGGTTGATGTAGGGGCGCAGTTTCTCAATCACTTTACGCGCCTGCGCTTCGATTGCTTCATGGTTCATGGTCACACCACCTTTTCTCGCACCCACATTATACAATATCGGCTTGAAAAAGCGATGCGATACACTAAACATTTTAATCATGGCCGGCAACCGATAAAACGGCCATGTGTAAACCGCTATTTAATCCGTTTCAACACAAAATACGGTGAGTTGGGCGACGACGACTCCATCAAGTAATCGGGAATCGTGTCCTTGGTGGACTCTGTGAACCCTTTTAAGCGCAGCATCTCCGCGCTCACATCACCGACAATGTAGACGTACCGATCCAGGTAATCAACATATCGCTCGTTAAACTTGGGGATGTCGAGCGCGTCGCGATAATCCTTGATAACCTCAAAATTGCCGTGTTCTGTTTCAATCATGTGTATCACCTTTCTTTCGTTCAAGCAGCACCACCGCGTCGCACGTGATGGCTTCGCCACGACCCACCGGTCCGACGCCTTCCCCGGTGGTCGCTTTTATCGAGACGCGCGATATTGGCACATCAAGGAGCGTGGCGACACGTCGCTGCATCGCATCGATTTTCGGTGCCAGTGTCGGGACTTCAAGATGCACGGTGCTGTCTGCGTTGACAAGCGTGTAGCCCGCGTCTTTCACCATGCCACAGACGGCGCTGAGGATTTTTCCTGAATCAAGCTTACGGTGCGCCGCGTCAGTATCGGGAAAGTGTGTGCCCAAATCGCCAAGGGCCAAGGCCCCCAGCATGGCTTCGGCGAACGCATGCAGCAAACAATCGCCATCGCTATGCGCCACCACTTCAACGGGTGAAGCGATGTCTACACCGCCTAAACGTAGCCACTTCCCAGGTTTCAGCCGGTGCGTATCGCGGCTTTGACCAACGCGCATCATGACAAAACACACGCCAACAACACCACATCATCGGGCGTTGTCAATTTCACGTTGCGTCGATCCCCGAGCACCACCTTAACCGGATGGTGTAAAACGCTTGTGACAAGGCCAGCTTCACACGTAAACACACGATCGGCCACGCGTTCGTAAGCCTCCACCAGCAGCGTTCGCATGAACGCTTGTGGGGTCTGCACAAGCATGAGGTTGGTGCGATCGACATCGTCAATCACCACGTCCTCAACCACGCGTTTAACGGTTTCGTTGACCGGAATGGCAAACGTGGCGGCCCCATGCGTTAACGCCGCCTGTTTGAGTGGCTCAAGCACCGGCACAAACGGCCGCGCTCCATCGTGCACGATGACCATGTCGCTGCGAGCGCGCTCTAGACCGCTCATTACGCTGTCTTGTCGGGTCACACCCCCGGGCACCACGTCATCGACCAAATCACTAAAACGCAAAGCCATCACACCGAGGTCGTCGCGGTGTGCCACCAACACGACTTCGGCGCAGTCGGAATCCGCGTTAAACGCTTCGAGTGCATACGCAACCAGCGGTTTTCCATGAATCTCATGGAGGACTTTGTTGTGGGGAAAGCCGGCGCGGTTACCCACGCCCCCGGCCACCACAATGGCCGTGTACATACGCATCATCCTTTCATCGTTCCGCGTTCGGTTAACAGGACATCAACCGCACGGTCGTGCGGTTGGATAGGTAGAGAGTCAAACACCAAATCGGCGTAACACACGCCGACGCTCATGCCTTCATAACGGCTGAGTAAGTCGTCATAATATCCTTTCCCATAACCGACTCGATACCCTTGTTTATCGTAACACAATCCCGGCACAATAACCGCGTCAATCTCACCGAGGTCGGTTTGGTCATCGTGGGCCGGCACCGTGGTGTTAAAATTCCCCTCGGTGTAATCGCCGGTGTCTTGATAAAAAGCGATACGGCCATCGATTACTTTAGGTAGAAAAAGCGTGAAATCGGCCTTTAAAGCCACCATGTCCAACTCACCACGCATGGGGTAGTACGCGGCGATGGTCGTGATGCCCCGGGCCTTAAACATCCGCGATAGCGCGTCGGTAATGGTGCGCGACGCGGCGTCGCGTTGCGTGGCTGACATCGCCTTTCGCACAGCGAGTGCGTGCCGGCGATAGGTAGGTTTCTCGTTCATCGTATCATCCAATCACAAAGTAGTTTTCATGGGTGTCGTCGCTGATGGCGATGTCGAGTGCTTTGGTTGTCCGGGCGACTAACTCATCGACGGGTTCATCGAACATGGTGATTTTTTGGATGCCAAAATGGGGGTAAATATTTTCTTCGACGCCGCCAAATTTCATCTCAAAGTTTAACAACTCCCCACCGTGTTTCAAGGCGCGCTCAAGGATTTGGTATTTTCTATCATCGCGAATAATCATCGCAAAACGAATGCCCGTGATGCGATAGACGCTGTTTTCATCACGCACAAAATGGTACCGCAGCTTGGTTAAAAACTCACCCATCATCAAGTCCCCGATGTCCCGACCGTAAAGGCGATTGATGGCGGGGATGTTCGATAGTTCGAAAAAGATTAAGTGATATGGTTCTTTAACCCGGTTCAAACTCTGCAGCCGCTCGAGCAACTCGTGGTCGATGCGCATCGAGTTTAACAAATCAACTTCGCTGTGCGGGTACCGCTTTACGTCCAAGGTTTCGGCCGTGGCGATAATCATCTTTTTGCCTTCATAAAGGATCATTTTTCCGTGTTCTTTAATCCACACATCGCCCTTAGCGGTACGATAGCGGTAACTCAGGGCATATTGCGGATGCTTTTTGGTCAAACGATTGAGCGCATCCTTCACACCGTGGATGTCATCGGCATGAATGTGTTTTTCGTAGGCCTGTTGGGTCGTGGCGTTTTCCGTTTCGCCAATCACCGACAACAACCGGTCGGTGATGAACATCTCCCCGTCTTCGGTGCGGAAAATCATCCCATCACGCATCAGTTCAATGGTGGCGATGAAACGTTTTCTAAGCGACTCATACGAGCCTTCTAAACGCGCATGGTCTTTTTTTAAACGTGCCACGCGATCGGTTTCAATCCGTTTTGGTACAAACCACTCGGCCCGGAAAAAAAACACGCTTATCGCAAGTCCCGCATATGCAATCCATGATAAAATACCACTATCAATGATCACATACCCAGCGTATTCATCGGCCGCAAAAACGCCGAAAACAGCCAAAATTAGCAGGGTTTCAAGCACACCAGCATGGGCTCTAAGCCGTTTGATGATAAGCAGGATGGCCCACGTGATGAACACAGCGAGCAACACATAATCCATGGAACTCCCTCCAAGGCGACACTAGTTTTGCAGGTATTTTTCCAAATAAAGCACCAGCGACTCTTTGCTGATGTCTTGGTCGAGATAACCGTCAACCGCCACGCTCACAAACCCGGTTTGTTCACTGACAATCACAGTCAATGCATCAGTCGCTTCACTGATGCCAATGGCAGCACGGTGACGAGACCCAAGGTTTTTGGGTACGTCGTGTTTCTCAGTCGGGGGAAAGTAGGTCCCGGCGCAGACAATCTCGTTGCCTTTGATAATGACGGCACCATCATGCAGCGGCGTGGTGGGCACAAAAATCGTCGACAACAACTCCGCGCGCACCGGCGCATGAATCGGAAACGCCGGTTGAATGAACTCATCAAGCGACATCGCACGTTCAAACGTAATTAACGCGCCAATCTTATGCGTTGCCAAATAGGCCACGCTTCTTAACACTTCTTCCTTAACGTTCTCTTCGATGGTGTTTGAAGGCAACAGCCCAACCCGGATACCGATGGCTTTAAGCAAATCGCGGATTTCTGTCTGCACCATGATGATAAGCACCACGATGAGCGGCGCGATTTTCACCCAAGACATCAGGTGAAAGGACCAAAGCCCCGTCCATGCTTCGATGAGAACCAACGCAAAAAAGACCACCACAAACAGCTTCAAGAGCCGATACAATGCGGTCGATGCTTTTGCTTTGACGGCCGTGGCAAACAGCGCAAGCAAATACAGGTGAATGATGATGACGTCCACGGTTTCCATCGCAGTCCTCCTTGTCGAATCACGGGGCCAACTTCCCCTAAATTATAACATAGAGCGCATCGTTTTCACACTCGCAAGATACGTTTCGCATTTTGTCAACGGACAATCCGTGAAAAAACACGCACCGCATGAACCCCACCACCTTGCGATTTCATAACGCCAACAAAATGTCAAGGGTACACTTACTCCTTAACATACACTATAATGTTTTTACCGAATGTGATTACCGACAATCAAACGATTCGGAGGTCGTAGCCATGCAGTATGATAAAGATTTTGTGAACCGCCTTAACCAAGACATTACCAAGCATTTCCTCCATCTCCACCCCATCACCGACGACATGACCATGTCGCTTTCAGGGGTGTCGCGTCTGGTCATGCTTGATCGATACACGCAAAAAGATTTGGAGCTACGCACGCTTCGTGAAGGCGATTTGGTGTTGACCATCGTCAAAGACGATCCCAAATTCCCCGCACGTGGCGTTGGTTACGTGTCTGCCATCGACGGTGATACCATCACCATCACGCTTGAGAAAGAATACCTCGCCGTCGCCGAAGACGCCGACAAAGACGGTCGCATTGTGCGGACGTTACGCCAGGTAGATAAGCCGCTTGAAATCTACTTTGAACAAATCGCCAAGCGTCTCGCCGAGCACCTAGGCGAAGATGAAACCGACGCCATAAAAGAACGCTTCTTCGAGGAAGTCGTCAGCCTGAACCTCGTCCCTGCTGGTCGGGTGCTCTTCGGCGCTGGTTCCAATACCGAAGTCACGTATTTTAACTGCTTTGTCATGCCGTTTATCCACGACTCACGCGGTGGCATTTCCGATCATCGTAAACAGGTCATGGAAATCATGAGCCGCGGCGGCGGCGTCGGCACCAACGGTTCGACGCTGCGCCCGAAAAACGCCCTCGCTAAAGGCGTCAACGGAAAATCAAGCGGCGCGGTCAGTTGGCTCCACGATTTAAGCGAACTCACCCACCTCGTCGAACAGGGCGGCTCTCGCCGCGGCGCACAGATGATCATGCTTGCCGATTGGCATCCTGACATCGTCGAGTTCATTGTCTCGAAAATGCAAAACGCCAACATCCTCCGCTTTTTGATTGATACCATTGACGACCCCCACATTGTTAAAGCCGCGAAAAACAAGCTGAAATTTGTGTCGCTCAGTGACGAAGAAGTGGAGATTAACGAATACATCCTTGAGCAATCGAAATCCAACCCAGATCTCTTCAGCAAACGCATTGTCGATACCGCCTTCGACCGGTTGAACAAAGGCGGCCATTACGAGGTCAACAACCCTGAGTTCTTAAGCGGCGCCAACATCTCCGTCGCCATCACCCACGAGTTCATGGAAGCCGTCAAAAACGACGAGGAGCACGCGTTGCGCTTCCCTGACATCGACAACTACACGCCTGAGCAAAAACGCCGCTATGACGATGCTTGGCATCATGTCGGCGACGTGCGTGAATGGGAAGCGATGGGCTTGCCCGTGAAAACGTATCGCACCATGCGCGCCAAAGAACTGTGGAACCTGATCAACATTTGCGCCACCTACTCAGCCGAACCGGGATTGTTCTTTATCGACAACGCCAACGACCAAACGAACGCCATCAGCTACGACCAAAAAGTCGTCTGCACCAACCCGTGTGGCGAACAACCCCTAGCCCCGTACTCTGTATGCAACCTCGCAGCCCTCAACTTAGCCAACATGGTTGACCACGATAAGAAAGACGTCGATTGGGATAAGCTGGCCCAAACCATCACCACTGCCGTCAGACTCCAAGACAACGTCATTGACAAAACCCACTACTTCCTTGATGAAAACCGTAACCAAGCCCTGGGAGAACGTCGCGTCGGCCTCGGTGTGATGGGCCTGCATGACTTGCTCATCTGGTGTAACCGCCGTTATGGCGGTCGCGATGGCCTTGAACTGATTGACAAGTTGTTCCGCTTCATCGCCATTAAAGCCTATGAAACCAGCGTCGAATTGGCCAAAGAAAAAGGCTCGTTCCCCTTCCTAAAAACACAACAAAACCGTGAAAAGTTCATCGAGAGCGGCTATGTCAAACAAATGCCTGAACACATTCGTAAGGGCATCCTCAAGCACGGCATCCGCAACTCACATTTGCTCACCATCGCCCCGACCGGATCGACTGGCACGATGGTTGGTGTCTCAACCGGACTCGAGCCGTATTTCGCCTTCAGCTACTTTAGAAGCGGCCGCCTCGGACGCTTCATCGAAGTCAACGCGCCCATTGTGGACAAATACCTCGAGGCGTACCCCGGATACACCAAAGACACCTTGCCCGATCCCTTCATCACCGCGATGGAACTGGCGCCTGAAGAACACGTCGCCGTGCAATGCATCATCCAACGATGGATCGATTCCTCCATCTCCAAAACCGTCAACGCCCCCAAAGGCTATTCGGTTGAAGAAGTCGAACAGGTCTACCAACGCCTCTATGCCGGTGGCGCTAAAGGTGGCACCGTGTATGTCGACGGGTCACGCGATTCACAGGTGCTCACCTTGACACGCGACGACACCGACAAACCGAGAAAACCCAAACAGGTCGACATCGGCGACCTTGGCGTCGACGTCGAGGAGAAGAAAAAGCCTCCAAAGGAAACCAAAACCAAAGGCCTTCGCAGCGATCGACAAGATCGAAACATCGGCGTCGAAGCCGGCGACATCTGCCCGATTTGTTTAGAGGGCACCGTCGAAAACCTCGGCGGCTGTCACACCTGCACCAACTGCAACGCCCAGTTGAAATGTGGCCTATGAGAAGCGCATATCGCGCTTCTCTTTTTTTGTGCTGGCATGCTATAATGAGGGTGACCCTAGACACACCCACAAAGGATGATTTCATGCGCAAAGCCATCATGGTCGGCATCGACCGTTACAAAGGGAACCGCATCACCGTCTATCTAGACGAACTAGCCGCCCTCGCAGGCACGCTCGGCATCGACTGCGTCGCCAGGTTATCGCAAGACGCCGCCTACGCCACCGCTGCGTTTCGCATCGGCACGGGCAAAGTCGAGGAAGTCAACGCAAGCATCGCCGAACACAACGCCGATCTCGTGCTGTTCAACGACGAGTTGACAAGCACCCAAATTCGTAATCTTGAAGACGCGTTCAACCGCCCGGTCGTCGACCGGACGCTGTTGATACTGGATATATTTGCCCGGCGAGCGAAAACCAAAGAAGCGCAACTGCAAGTTGAAGTGGCTCAACTCAAGTACTTGTTGCCGCGACTAAAATCGTTGACCGCGTCGTTTGAACGTCAACAAGGCGGCATCGGGTCACGCGGCCCCGGTGAAAAGAAGATTGAGCTCAACCGACGTAAAATCGAAGCCGACATCGCGCAGTTGAAAAAGCAACTCAGCAACATTGTCACCGTTCGACAAACCAACCGCCGCTACCGTCAAAAATCACCGATCAGAACCGTTGCCGTCGTCGGTTACACAAACGCCGGCAAAAGCACCTTGATGAACACCTTGCTTAACCACTCTAAAAACACTAACGGCGATGCTGTCCACGTCAAAGACCAACTTTTCGCTACCCTCGAAACCACGAGTCGACGAATTGAACTGCCGAACCATAAACCGTTTGTGCTCACCGACACCATCGGCTTTATCTCCAACCTGCCTCACGATCTAATTGACTCGTTTAAATCAACCCTGGAAGAAATCAAGGAAGCCGACTTGTTGCTCCATGTCATCGATTTTTCCAACCCCTACTATTTCGAACAAATCGCCACCACCCGACAGGTGCTTGGTGAACTCGACGCTGATCACATTGAAACGCTATATGTGTTCAATAAAATCGACCTCACCGACGACACTGTCCCACACGGTTTTTCACCCGCGGTCAAAGTCTCGCTCAAAAACAACCGCAACATCGACGCGTTGATTGAGAAGCTAACCGATCTGCTTGCCCACGACGATAAAATCGTCACGTACCGCATCCCCTTTCATGCCGGTGAGGTGCTCAGCGCTCTCACCGAAAACACCCATATTATCGAAAAAAAACACGACGACACAGGCACCATCCTCACCGCGCGCGTGCCTGCCTCAATTCGCACTCGTTATCAAGATTATGAAACATGATAAACCTCACCATAAAATACAAAAACGCTGGATATACCAGCGTTTTTTTATAGGTTTTCTTCGTTTTTTAATTGGTCGAAGTAGTCATCAAGCAACGTAACAAGCGATGTTTTGTTGGTCACTTTAGTCACCAATCGTCGGATGCTCGAAGCATGTGGCAGGCTTTTTATGTACCATGGCACATGCGTGCGAAGTTGCAGAAGGGCCAGCTTCTCTCCCTTGTTTTCAATCAGACGGTTCGCATGCGATTTAATAGTCGTGAGGCGCTCTTGAAGGGTCACGTGTTGATCATACGCTCCCGTCTCAAGCAATGAAACCGTCTGACGAATGAGCCACGGATTCCCCATCGCACCTCGACCAATCATCACGGCAGCACAGCCGGTCTCATCAAGCATTCGTTTAGCGTCTTCTGGGGAGCGAATATCACCATTACCAATGATGGGAATATCGACCGCGTCGACCACGGCTTTGATCATCGACCAGTCGGCTTTTCCACGGTACATCTGCACGCGGGTTCGTGGGTGAATGGCAATCGCTGAGGCGCCTGCCGCTTCCAATTTTTTCGCGAGTGAGATGGCATTGATGTTTGATGCATCCCAGCCCGATCGGAGTTTCACCGTAATGGGTTTATCGGTTGCGTTGACCATCGCCCGCACGATGTCCGCGGCGAGGTTTTCATCCTTCATCAACGAGGCGCCCCCGTTTCCTTTGACCACTTTGGGCACCGGACAGCCGAGGTTTAAATCGATGATGTCCGCGGCGCTTTCTTGCTCGACGATGCGCACTGCCTCAGCCAGCGTGAGGGGATTCCCACCAAAAAGCTGAAGCGCTACGGGCCCTTCATCGGGAAAAATACGAAGCATCAAACGGGTTTTCTTATTGCCATGCATCAACCCTTTGTCGCTGATCATCTCGGTGTATGTGAGCCCCGCGCCATGCTCGTGCATGATGGCGCGGAACGCGTTGTCGCTGATCCCCGCAAGCGGTGCGGTCATCACGCGATTTTTCACTGTGACGTTGCCGATTTTGAACACCTTGCATCACCTCGGAATTGTCATTATTGTGCCACAGTCACACGACTTTTGCAATCGTTTTGTCAAAAAGGTGGCGCTGTGCTATAATGGCTCCGGTGATACCATGAATGACCATTTAGTGAAGGCCTACGCTTTTGGCGACAACGTCCGCGTGTATGCGGCCACGACGACCAACCTCGTTGAACACGCACGAACCATCCATGATCTATGGCCCACCAGCGCCGCCGCCCTCGGGCGGTTTTTAACCGTCAGCGCGATGATGGGCGCGATGTACACTAAAGACCAAGAACTCACCTTGCGCGTCGATGGCGACGGCCCGATTCGCGGCATGGTCGCCACCGCCAATGCCCACGGGGAAGTCCGCGGGTACGTCGGTAATCCCCACGTTTTCTTGCAGTACCCTTCGGGAAAATTAGACGTCGGTCAAGCCGTCGGCAACGGCCAAATTCACGTGACCAAAGACGTCAAGATTCGTGACACTTTCACCAGCACCGCCCGCATCCAAAGCGGTGAAATTGGTGAAGATTTTGCCTATTATTTCACCGCCAGCGAGCAAATCCCCTCAGCGGTAGGTGTCGGCGTTGTGGTAACCCCAGACAACCGCGTCGCAACGGCCGGCGGCTTTATCCTGCAAAGAATGCCGGGCTGCCCCGATGACATCATCGACACCATCGAAGCCGCACTCAAGGCCCTGCCTCCTGTGAGTGACATGCTTAAAGACGGGCTCGCGCCCGAGACTATCATCAAACAGTTGGCTGGCGATGATCATCGCGTCCTTGCCTCCATGGATCTGGCGTACGCCTGTGATTGCAGCCGCGAGAAGTTTGAGCGTGGGTTGTTGACGCTGGGAAAAAAAGAACTGACATCTCTGCGTGATGAAGACGGTAAAATCGACACCGTTTGTCATTTTTGCGCAACCGTGTATCCCTTCGATAAAGCAGCCATCAACCGACTCATCGATGAAACCGACAAGGCGTAGACAAGTCAGGATTTTTTGCGTTTTCGCTTCACGATTGTCACCATTTGATGTATAATCATACATGGTACTTCGGGACGTAGCGTAGTTTGGTAGCGCGCTTGGATGGGGTCCAAGAGGTCGCAGGTTCGAATCCTGTCGTCCCGACCATTGTCAATAAGAAAGCCACGACGTTGTCGTGGCATTTTTTTATGCTTTGTTCCGGTACAATGGGTGTTTGTCGGATAGTGCCTTGACGCGTTCGCGAACGTTATCGAGCACGGCGTCATTGTCGGGATTCATCAATGTGTCGTACATCAGTTTTCCAACGTCTATCATGTCTTCTTCGGTAAATCCGCGCGTCGTGAGGGCTGGTGTGCCAAGGCGAATGCCGCTCGTGATAAACGGTTTTTCCGGATCATTGGGCACCGTGTTTTTGTTGCAGGTTATGTTGGCTTTTTCAAGCAACTCTTCGGTCTGCTTGCCCGTCAACCCCGTCAGGGTTTTCACTTCCACCAAAATCAGATGGTTGTCTGTGCCACCGCTGACGACATGAAAGCCAAGCCGTTTGAGTTCGCCAGCGAGCGCTTTCGCGTTCTTGATGACGCGCTCTTGATAGGCGCGAAACTCCGTGTGAAGGGCTTCTTCAAAAGCCACGGCTTTCGCCGCAATCACGTGCATCAACGGCCCCCCCTGAATGCCGGGGAAAACCACCCGGTTGATGGTTTTGTAGATGTCGGGGTCGTTGGTGAGGATGATGCCCCCACGTGGTCCTCTTAGGGTTTTATGGGTGGTTGAGGTAACGACGTCGGCGACCTCGCACGGGTTGTTGTGAAGGCCAGCTGCCACCAACCCGGCAATGTGGGCCATGTCGACCATCAGTTTCGCACCCACCTTGTCGGCGATGGCTCGAAAGCGTTTAAAATCAATTTCCCGGGCATAAGCGCTCGCGCCGGCCACGATGAGTTGTGGGTTAATCTTCAAGGCGAGCGCTTCAACCTCGTCGTAATCGATGCGTTCGCTCTCCTTATCCACGCCGTAGCTGTGAAACGCATAGTCCACCCCACTGAAGTTGAGCGGATGGCCATGCGTTAAATGGCCGCCATGGTCTAAACTCATGCCGAGGATTTTATCACCCGGTTTAACGATGCTACGATACGCCCCCATGTTGGCCGTGGAGCCCGAATGGGCTTGCACGTTGGCGTACTTGACGTTAAAAAGCTTTTTTGCCCGATCACGCGCCAGATTTTCAACGATGTCGACGTGCTCGCATCCACCGTAATACCGCTTGCCCGGGTAGCCTTCAGCGTACTTGTTCGTCAACATGCTGCCTTGGGCTTCCAAGACGGCATCGCTGACAAAGTTTTCACTTGCAATCAACTCTAGATGCACTTCTTGCCGTTGTTTTTCTTTATCCATCGCTTTGAAAAGCTCAGGGTCTTGACGCTGAATCGATTTCATGCTAGTCCTCCTCGTTGGTTGCGATGAACACGCCTTTTTCATTGACAACGATGCTTTCGTTGAACCGTGTCGGTACGTTTTTGCCGACGTAATCAGCCCGAATCGGAAGTTCGCGATGGCCGCGGTCAATCAAGACCGCAAGCTGAATCGTCGAGGGGCGTCCGAAATCAACAATCGCGTCCATCGCCGCACGCACCGTGCGTCCTGTGTAAAGGACATCGTCTACGACAACGACGTGTCTATCCGTCACGTCAACGTCTAAGTGCGGTTTTTCGTCGGTTTTATGGTCGTCGCGGTAGGCGGACACGTCAAGCGGATATACCGGCACCTCAATGCGTTCAAAACGACGCAAGTTCTCGCCGATGAGTTCTGCCAGCCTAACCCCTTTTTTCTCCACGCCGAAAAGCACCAAATCGTCCAAGTTCCCTAGCCGTTCAATGATTTCGTGCGTGATGCGTTTTAACGTGCGTTCAACGGTTAGATCGTCCCATAATAGTCGCATACCATCACCTCAAGTCTACTTCTATTGTATAGTATCGCTGCGGCAATGTAAACCACGAGGATGCGAATAAAAAAGCGGCCGGACATTGGCCCGGCCGCTCGAATACAGAAAACGTTTACAGCAACGCGTGAAGCACGAAATAGACGATGAAGAACACCAGCAGTGCGTACATAATCGGATGCACTTCTTTGGCGCGTTTGGTCGCGATCATTGCCAGCGGGTAGAAGATGAACCCAACGGCGATGCCTTCGGCGATTGAGAATGAGAAAATCATGAAGACAATGGTCAAGAAGGAGGGAATCAAAATCGCTTTGTCCTCCCAATCGATGTTCTTGAGCTGTGTGACCATGATGGCCCCGACCATGACGAGTGCCATGGCGGTAACCGGTGAGTAGACGGTGCCCGTATCGGCATCAAACACACCGGTGAAGATGCTCAGGAATGGGTAAAGCAGAAGCGAGACAAGGAACAAGAAAGCAACCGTAATGGCGGTCATACCGGTGCGTCCACCTTGCTCGATTCCGGTGGCCGATTCAATATAGCTGGTCACGGTGCTTGTGCCGAGGATACCACCGGCAACGGTAGAGATAGAGTCGGCCATGAGAGCTTTGTTTCCGCCTTCAAGTTCGCCGTCTTCATTAATAAGACCGGCACGGTTCCCAACCGCAATGAGGGTTCCGGCGGTGTCAAAGAAGTCAACAAACAAGAACGTGAAAATAATGAACAAGGCGCGTGGCTCTTGGAACAGTTCGGGAATCGCCACAAACGCTTGACCGATGGTTTGTCCGACGCCTTCCCACAGGCTAATGTCAGCTGCCTCCGCGTAAGCGGGCATGTTGGGTACACCAAGGGCGTTTAAAATCAACCCAACCACCGCTGTGGTGAAAATGGCGATAATCAGCGCGAATTTATTGCCTTTGGCATAAAGGAATATGACGAGGAACAAGCCAAAGATTCCCAGAAGAACCGCCGGGTGCGCAAGGTTTCCTAACGTAACCAGTGTCGCACCGTCAGCCACGACGATGCCGGCGTTCTTGAGCCCGATAAAGGTGATGAAGAAACCAATACCGGCGCCCACGGCAT
>SLOP01000043.1 GCA_007132465.1 Candidatus Izemoplasma sp. | reverse complement strand
GACGACGCGCCGATGGATGATGATTCACCGCATGTCGAAGAAAGCCACGTCATCGTGCTTGGTAACACCAACCTTCTGCAGCGCAGCGGCCATGTTTTTGCCGGATGGAACATCCAACCCGATGGCACTGGTAATCATTATCACCCTGATGAAACGTTCATCATCGAAGATAACACCATCCTCTATTCGCAATGGTTGAAAATACACAAAGTCGTGTTTGAAGACCACGAAGGCACCCTGCTTAGAATCGTCGATGTTGTTCACGGCCACGCCGCCACACCGCCAAGTGACCCCTCACGCACCGGTGGAGCGATTGGATTTATTGTAGTCAAAAGATTTTAATACATCAATAATGATTATTCCATACAATAAAAAACCCCATAACGATTCTGTTATGGGGTTTTAAAATATCACCATCACAAAAACGGCCCGCGAGGCGCATTGTGTGTTAGCTATTTTACGACGTTGACGTAACGGATTACCGTGGCAGTGTTTCCGGATGCGTCGGTGGCTTCGTAAACAACCTCATACGTTCCCGGTTGGGTTGTATTCACGGACTCTCTGACGGTGATGGTGAGCGTTTCACCCGAGTTGTCCGTGACATTCGCCCCGGCGTCAACCCATGTTTCCCCGACAACGACTGTATCGATACCAGGATTCAGCGTGATGACGGGCGGCGTTTGGTCAACGACCATGACATAGCGGATGATTTCGTGCGTTTCACCCTCATGTACGACAGTGTAGGTCACCGTGTGAAGTCCAAGAACGTCAACTGCCACGTCGTCTTCTGTGTATTGGATTTCCACTGAATCATTGACTCTCCAGTCTGCGCCAGCATCCTCCCATTCAGTGTTTATCTCGACGGTGTCCTGTCCGTCTATTAAGGCGAAATAAACGTCTGAGTCCGCATCAATTGCATCTTCGGTAAGCGCATCGTCCGGGGCGCATCCCACAAAAACCAAGCGTGTGAGAAGAATGCCTAATACCCATAATCTCATGTTGTCTCAACTCCTTCTTCCCGTTTACGATCAAAGTATAAAATCAACGGGGTATGTTGATCGTCGATCACGAAAACATAACGCAACCGGGTGTATTCTTTCTCCTCATGCATCAGTGCATAGGTGATGGTGTAGATGCCCGCTCGTGACGTATCGATGTTGTTTGATTTGATGACACACAGCACCTCAACGTTGTTCACGGTGATTAGGCAACCAGTGTCTTGATAGTGCTCGCCGACATAGAGCGTGGTCCGCGCCTCATTGAGTGTGAAAACAATCTTCGGCGTAGGGGGCACCACCGTCACAATCCGTTGAATGACCGTGACGTTGCCATGGATATCGCTCACGGTGTAAGTCAACACATAGTGCCCAGGTTCGCTTGTGTCCACCACGCCGTTGACCACCACGGTCGTCTCGTGATGGTGGGTGATGGTCACGCCCGCGTCTTCATAGATTTCGTGCTGTTCGATGGTGTCGAGGTTTGCTCGCAGGCGCACCTTCGGAGGTGTGCTTAAATCAGTATCGTCCTCGAAAAGCGCGTACAGCGTGACGGATTCGGCGGGCATGGTCTCCTTGTCGAAAGGTGTTTTGAACATATCATCCGTATACCAACCGATAAACGTGTGCCCTGCGCGCGTTGCATTAGGAAGCGATGGAATGGGATCGTTAAATAACACATCGATTGAATCAATCACGTCGCCTTCGCCCGTGTCGAAGTCGATGGTGTAGGCGTTTCTCTCGAAACGTGCATACAGCGTGAAGGATTCGGCCGGCATCGTGTCCTGCTCAAAAACTTCCGCCAACGCCACATCGACATACCAGCCAATAAACGTGTGCCCCTCGATCGTCAGAAAAGGTAGCGGCGGGATTGGCTCATTGTATAACACATCAATCGAATCGGGCGTCTCCTCGCCCTCTGTATCGAAGTGGATGGTGTAGGTTTTCGGTGTGAAGAACGCTTCGATATGTAAGGGTTCATCAATGGCGTTTATCGTAATTTCCTCATCGTCGCCACGCGGCTCGCCGTTGATAAAAACGGCATCTAGGCGATACCCTTTGTCTGGGGTGAACACAAAGGTGACGTCGTCTCCCTCTTCGAGGTCAAACGTTCCATCGGGTGTGATGGTTCCATTCACGGGTGGCGCGACGGTCATCGTGTGCGTCGGCACATTGGGAATGTCTCCCAATGCCGTGATAACCCAATCTCCACGTAGCAATCCCGCACCTTGTTCATTGGCCTCAAGCCCAAGGTCCTCGGTGTTTTCAAGAAGGAGCAATTGCACGCGGTCGGGGGTGAGGCCGTCATGCAAATACAACATTAACGCGACGACGCCACTCACAAAAGGCGCCGCCATCGAGGAACCGCTTTTAGAGGCGTATGCGTCATTCGGAACGGTGCTACGGATGGCGCTTCCCGGGGCCAATAAATCAAGGTCGGGTCCATAGGAGGAGTACGGCGCCAACGTATCGTCGGTGGCCATGGCGCCCACGGCGATAACGCTCGCGTACTTCGCAGGGTAGGTCATGGTATCGTTGCCGCCATCCTCGCCGTGGTTTCCCGCGGCAGCGATGAGCACGATGCCGATATCGTAAGCTTCGTTGATGGCGTTTTCCAGTGCAGTCGAGTTGTTGTCACTGCCCAGCGACATGTTGATGATGGCGATGTTGTTATCGATGGACCACATGATGCCTTCAATCAAGTTTGAGGTCGAGCCGATCCCTTCTTCGTCCAACACGATGACGGAGTACAAATCGACATGCGGAGCCACACCTAGCACTCCGACATCATTGTGCAAGGCGGCAATGATGCCCGCCACGTGCGTGCCATGGCTTTCCAAATCGGTGTCATATGGTTCGTCGTTGATGGTGTTGACTCCACCGACGACATGAAGATCTTCGTGCGCCCCGTCAATCCCCGTGTCGAACACGGCGACTTTGACGCCGGCGCCGGTGGTGCTCTCCCATGTCTCAAAGGGAAACGGTTCATCCTTGAATATGCGTTCAAGTCCCCACGACGGGGTTTCACCGTCGTTCGCAAACGGCGGACGCGACGCTTGGAAGGTGTGGTCATGTTCGATATAATCAATGGCCGTGTGGTTTTCCAAAGCCGCTATAGCCGATGGCGACAACCGTGTCACCACCGCGTTGATGAAGTCAAACTCTCGTTCAATCGGCAAATCTATGGGTAGATGACGATGTGAGTACCCACGGTTAAAGCCAATGATGACGCGCTGTTCGCCCTCCATTTCAAAAAAAGCGGATCCCTTGGAATCCAACGGGTTGGCGGTGGTGGAAAAAATCATGATAAGCACCATGAAAAACGCAACAATCCACGCTCTGCGTGCAACGTTCACAAGCGATTCACTCCTTTCTCTCTACTAGTAAACAAATAACTCCTCGTTTTTGTTGGAGGAACATGACAATATCATTCTAGTGTCATGCGGATGATATGGAGGGCTTTGCCCATGCTTACCGGCGTCGGTGTGTCAAGAACACATGCAAGTTTAAGCAGGCTGTCACGGCATAGATGCTCAGGTCACCTTTATCAGTCAACCAAAAAAACGCACCTCACGTCATGGTTCCCGTGTGGTGAGGTGCGGTTCGGTTCGCGGTTCAATGGTCGGCGTGGTATCCAGCCGTGTGCGTGCTTAGCACACCATCGATGATGTCCAGCGTCAGAAGCGACACGGTATACGTGTAGGCGTCTAAATCAAGCTCTCCGTACGTGATGCTTGCTTCGATTGCCTCTTTGTCGACGTACGCCATGACACGATCCAACGTCTCGGTGGTGATGATTCTGTCTGCGATGCGCGCGTGGTTCAACGTCAAGGTAAAGCCCGCATCCACCTCATTGACGGACATGTCGAAAACGAGGTGAACGGCCGTTTCGACGGTCGGATAGCTGAACCGTTTCACGCTAATCGTCAACACAATCTGATCATCGTCGTTGAGTTGTGCGAAGGCGTAGTCAACCGTGGCGTACGATGTGGTCATGATGTACTGACAAGCGTCGGTTTCACAATCCCCAAGCGGAGCATACGACGCGTTGATGTTCTCTTTGATGGAGTCGTAGATCATGTAGTTCATGAAAAGCTCGATGCTCGAGTAATCGCCTTCGCCGCTATTGGGGGTGAAAAAATCCTGCAGGGCGCTATGTGCCGAATCAAAAGGCGTATCGTCCTGGTACACTGTTTCTGGCAAGGCTTCTTTGGTGATTGTTTCATTGATCATCGAGGTCACCACCTCGACACCGATGGCCAAAATCGCAACCAAGGCAACAATGATAAAAATAAGTTTTTTCATGTCATCACTCCACATATTCATTGGCATGCATCATACTCTTACTATACCACATTTGTTACGTGGTGATGGTGCCTGTGCCCATGGGTGTTATGAGCCAAGGTCGTAAACAACGTTAGAACCATGTTACATGGAGAGTGAAATAAGTGCGAAATCTTTAAACTGTCCTCATTAAAATGTGATTATCCTGTCCCTTTCGGAAACCACAGAAAACGATTATAATGGTTTCACATAATAACGAAAGGACGAACTGGATGAAAACCAGACAACTCGTGTTGACATCGGTCTTAATTGCGATGGTCACTGTCAGCACCTACATTCGCATTCACATTCCCCTCGGCACCGGCGGACTCGTTCACCTGGGCACCTTGGTGAGTTTCACCATTGCGCTGAAGTTCGGCGCACGGTATGGCGCGCTGTCCGGTGGCATTGGCATGACGCTTTTCGATCTGTTCAGCGAATGGTACGTGTGGGCGCCCGCCACGCTCGTGGTTCGCTTATTAAGCGGTTTTGTGGTCGGAACCATCGCGTATTCGCGCGCCGGTCAAGGCGCGCGCCCCTGGCGTAATCTCCTCGCAATCATGCTGGGCGGAACCATCATTATCGTCGGGTATTTTCTTTTTGAGTCACTCGTGCTCGGCACCGGTTGGGCCGCCATCGCAAGCGTCCCGGGAAACCTAACACAAATCGCCCTAGGCCTGTTCGCGCTGTTCATTTTACCCTCGATTCCATCCTTGGAAGACCTCAATCATTGAGGTCTTTTCTCTGGGTGTGATTGACGAGGTCCACATGGCATTGACGCATCACTCATCGCGGGTGTGTCTGACGTTTCACGAGCCGACTCGCCCCGCGCATCAAAATAAAGAGCTATCAACGCACGGGTTCACTACCCAAAGCTCCTCAACCGTCGGTGACGTGCGGTGCGCAACAGACATCATCGTAAAACCCAAACGCAAGCCACACCATGGACGTCGCATGCGACCTGACATGGCACCACGTTTTTCATCTAATTGACAATCATTGATTGATTAATTTTGATATTTGTCTAATTTTCTCTTGATATTAGACGGATATATAGTATAATCTACTCATAAGCAGCCTTTATGGCGCATAAAAACCTTGAAAGGGTGATTCCATGTCGTTTACTCTCGACGAAAAAGCTAGCTATCTTTATGATTTCTTCATGTTTCCAAAACTTCTCTATGTCGACCCTGATGAAATCTATAAACTGAACGATATCTTGGGCGATGAAATCATGAACACCTTTATAGACCATCAATCACACATTGATTTCGTCAAGGCTGCGAAAAAAGATCTTGAACCTCACAAGGATCCCTTGCTTGGGTTTTATTCCGATGAAGGCATCGGTAACTATGACTTCCCGATGTTGCTGTTTCGGTCGTATTCGTTTTTGGGCCATAAGCATTACGAAGACTACCTTCGCACGATGTTGTTGGATGACGAAAACACCATTAAGCAAAACCTGATTTACGCAATTTTAACGGTCGAAGGCGATCATGACGATGCCGCGGACACAGAGGCAAGGGCGGAGGCGAAACGCCTTCTTCACCAACGCGATGCGTTGCAGAAACTGATTCGCGCAACGCCGACCACGGAAAAATACCGTTGGAACCTGATGTTACTCATCGATTACCCGAAAGATTATCTTAACGTGTACCTCACTCTGTTAAAGACCATTGAACCCATCTTCAACGATTACCACACAGCCCACCAAGCGAAACTCGACGCATTCAAAAAAGACACAGTCTCTCCGTTGGAAGCCAAGGGCGCTGAGGCGTTTGATGAACTCACCCACGGCATCGTACCCAGCGATGTCTTGGAACAGGACAACCTCCTGATTACATCGTTCGTGAATCCCTACCGTTTCAGCATCATGCGTTTCGGTGAAGACCGCGCTATTGTTTGGGGTCTGGACATGAAACACGGCTTTCAAAAAATCGCTGAGTTCGAGCAAAATTCTCGGAAGAACCGTGCCAAAGTCTTTAAGACACTCTCCGATGAAACCCGATACGAAGTCTTGCGTCTGATTGCTGCTGGCATCACCTCGACCAAAGCCATCGCCACGGAAATAGGGGTTTCAAGCGCCACGGTCACATATCACATCAACGCTTTTTTAACCGCGAAAGTCATCAAAGCAGAGCGTTCAAAAAGCGCTCGTTACCGAATCGATTATGACCGTCTTGAGAGCCTATGGCACGACTTCATGAGCGATGTAAAAGACCCTTCATAGTTTTCACGTCACCATGCTTTGGGTGAATCATGCTAACGACTACGAAAAACAATCCAAAGCCACCTGTTAAACTCCCTCGCTTGCAGGTGGCTTTTGCATGCATTTTTTTAACAACAGTATGCAGAGGTTCTGCTCGGTCATCTAGGTCACATGGATGAGGTTAATCACCATGTCAAGACAGTCATTTTTTGCCTCTAGAAGAAGACATAACCATTCAGACATTGATTCGCTTGCGTCTTTTGGCCCGTATTAGCTGCTAGGTGATGGTTACCCTCATCACCTAGCAACCGAGCAAAGATGGCTAAGCATGCAACACAGCATCACCACACTCAAAAAGCCCGTTTACGCTTAACCGTGGCCAGAGATTCACACTGAACAACGCGGCCTGCAGACAATTTGTGATCATCAGTGTTAAGCACCACTGTTCTTTCACACCCACTTGGTGTATAATGTGGCATATTGACTGCCTTAAGATAGGGGGCTTATCGATGCGTTTACGCAACTCGGTGTTGGTGTTTTTTATTGCCGCTTACGGCATATCATGGATGTTGTGGCTGCCGCTTTTGCTCAAGCCCAACTGGCCGGAAGTCGTGATGACGACGTTTTTCATCCTAGGTGGATTTGGCCCAATGGTGGCGGCTTATCTGGTATCGGTGAAAGCACATGGGAAAGACGGAAAGCGAGATTTTTGGAACCGTTTGCTTTTGGTTAAGCTTCCGTGGTTTAACCTTGTCGCGGCGGTGGTTGTGCCGATCGGCATTTTCCTTATCGCGTATGGAATCTACCGTGTGATGGGAGGAACGCCGGCATATGCAACCGATACGCCCACGGTGTTTATCTATCCTGTGCTTTTGCTTTATGTAATGATTCTTGGCGGCGGCCTTGAAGAACCCGGTTGGCGTGGGTTTGCTTTGCCACGCCTGCAGTCAATCATGAGCCCTTTTGTCGCCAGCCTTGTGCTAGGGCTGATGTGGGTGTTTTGGCACACTCCACTATTTTTTATCGAGGGGCTCTCGCAAACGTCATTTGATTTTACATGGTACTTACTAAACGGGTTAGGTCTATCGATTCTCTTCACCATCTTCTTCAACCACACCAAGGGAAGCGTCTTCATCGCCGTGCTTTTGCATGGCGGCATCAACGCACCTTCGGCCTGGTTTCCGCTGGATGGAACGGTCGAGACGTTTTTAGGGACGATGCCGGCGCATTTTCCCATCACCATCGCAACCTGGCTTGTTGTCTTGGTATTGGCGGTCGTTTTTAACGCACGCCTCAACACCAAACGGCCCTTTGAACTAATGAAGGATGCCCCAACATAGAACGCACCCTGATGGTCAGACGTGGTTTCTCGTTTTTTTGTTTACTCATAGGGAGTTCGTGCCACGGTGTTTACATCTACATCACATTCATCACCGATAACGATAACTAAGTAACAACGAACGTACCCCGTGTAAAAACGCTGTGTTTTTGAGATAGACACAAACCCACACCCACTGATATACCATCTGACGTTTTTGTAAACCATTATAAACTGAGATTGTTTCATGATTTCGTCCATGTTTGTTATAATTGCGTTAATACCTCAACTATTAGCCTTGTATGTGGGCGATGTACGAAGACTCGATGAAAAGGTGGTGAGGGGTATGCTTCGCTATGTGTTTTGGAGACTCGTCTGGATTGTGCTCATATTGATGCTCATTTACGTGGTCATTTATTTTTCGACGAGCCTTACGATGCTTAGGATGTGGGGACGCCCTCCCTATGATTTTCGCGAGGAGTTCGCCATCGCTTACACGCGTTTTGTGATTTTCACACGCGGTGTGATCACAGAATGGCATTGGGGTGTGACCGGACTCTATGACTATGACGTGTGGGATTTCGCGACGGGGCCCATGTGGTTGACGATGCGATTGAACCTGCTCGCCTTGGCGATTTACTTGCCGCTGAGCATCATCCTTGGCATCATGTCAGCGTTGAGGAGGAACTCACTCTTCGACAAAAGCGTGGCCTACATCACCATGTTTTTCGGCTCGATTCCGCATTTCATTTTAGTGTTGCTGTTGGCCGTGTTTTTGGGCGTTCGTACGCGGATTTTACCGATGCAGTTCCCGGCGCATGAAAGCGCCGACACGATGCTGATCATCAAGGGTCTTGTCATTCCGATGTTCGCCCTTTGTATGCCGGCGATTTTCAAGTTTACGCGGCTGGTGCGCGGTGAGTTTTTGGAGGCGCAACACGACGATTACTTGTTGCTTTGCAAGACGAAGGGGCTTTCAAATAAACAAGCCGTCCGCCGCCATGCGTTCAAAAACTGCATGGTGCCCGTGTTGCCCGAACTCGTGCCCACGTTCCTGATGGTGCTTGGTGGGTCGTTCTTCGTGGAAATCGTCTATGGTATTCCCGGGGCCGCAAACCTTTTGTTGCACAGTCTTTTCGCGGGTTATAGAATGGACTACCCGATAATCATCATCGATATTCCAGTGACGATGCTGTTAACCATGTTTTACTCATCGTTCGGCATGATGTTTGCGCTTTTGGTCGATATCTCATATCCACTCATTGACCCGCGCATTCATATCGGCTCCAAAGCCACCGACACGAGATAGCATATGCTTTCATAATGAGGGTTATCCGAACCGGATAACCCTTTTCTTGTTAAATTAGGTGACGAGCCTGTATATTTTGCCTATACGTACCATTTGGCGAGCCGTGCATGATGCTGCGCTGCCGGCCTTAACAGACAGGTCGATTTAGCGATGGCAAAGCAGATTTTTTCTCGTCTACATCAATCATTTCAAGAAACCACACCACGTCTTTAATTCACAGTCTATAAGGATTGTTGCGCTCTTTTTTACACGGGCTTATATAACGTAATAGCGCTCATCACACCCTGTCACGCACCCACACATTGGCGATTGAACCCTCGTGATGTTCCACGTGGTTAGTGTGGTGAAAAAGCCTAGATAGCCAGGGCATAAAGGCAAGGGATTAAGCCCCTTTATGTGACACGCGGTTGCCTACTTATTCATACACCCTCACGTTATCAATCAGTATGCGATTAAAATCACTCGGCGCGTCCGCTTCGGCGTAGAAACGGAACCGTGAATACCCAAAACCTCGTACAACCACCGTCACGACATCCACACGCCCTTCAATATAGCTAAGCAAATCGGTATGCGTCACCCACACGGCTAAATCATCGTCCCAAACTTGCAGTTCGTAACGCGTCATGTTGGCCTCAGTATCCTCATTCCAGAAATACGTCTCAAAGACGAGTGTTTCAATCACTTGATCATCAAAATCAAACGTCGCCCAGGCGCTACCAGAATAACCCGTCCCCGTTCTTGGGGCTAAAGTTAACGCGTCGGTTGAGTACATGACGAAGTGCGAGCGGACCACGCCGGCGCGATACAACGTCGTATCAAACAGACTGTTGGTTGCATCATTGTAAAAGGGTGCGGTCCGCTCATAATTTTCATACACACTATCATCTTCATCGTCAAACGTAAAATGCCCGATGATGTTTCCAAACGGTTCATCTACTTCAATCACATCCTCGCTTGTGCCAATAAAGATGACTTCGAGCATGCTGTGAATATGATGCTCCGTATTATACAAGAAGACATCGATGGTGACGTGACGGGCAAGGTAATCCTGGAGCGCTTCCCTTGAATCAAGTGGTGATTTTGAACTAATCACGATTGTGTGTGTGCCATCATACAGTGCCGGTACGCTATAGATGGGTTCTTGGGTGAGGGTCCCTGTCACGCGGTAAAGCCTACCGTGTGCAGTTTTATCCTCGACGGTAAGGGCATAAAGTTCTTCCAACGTAATAACCTCAGGTTCTATGGTGTAAGACACATTGGTATCCAGCACAATATGGTAGCTCGAGTAGACGAGCTTATAGGTGTTAAACGACACCATAAACTCACCCGTTGTTCTGATGTAATCGCCCACGCTCGGTAACCCGCCTGAACTAACGGTAACGTATATCATGTTTTCGCCATCGTACAGTAGATACTCATCCGTAAACACCGCAACGACCGTACCAATGACCATGTACATATGCAACGGTTGTCCGATATCGTACACATGCGCGAAATCGTAATGCGTGAGTATTGGTGAACCGACATGCAACCCACTTACATCAACATGAACAAACCCATGAACAACTCCATCAACGGCACCCAAGAAGTGCATCGGCAACCCCACGAACTTCCCTTCAAGCGCGCGCAACGCCTCAATAATATCGGGGTCTGTGAGTGGAGAGATACGCACCAAGTTATCGGTATAGTACGTGTAATGGTAGCCATAGTCGTCGAGGTAGTACGTATAATTCGCCATGTAGACATGATTATCCTCATCCACATACACATAGCCATCCACGCCGTAATAACGTCCAATCGTTGATTCCGGCGCTTCTTCGGTTAGGAGATAAATATCCAGTGTTGAATGCCCCTGAAGGTGGAAGGCAATGCTATGTCCGGTGGATATTAGATACGTTTGCGTAATGTTCATTAACTCCACCATCGTCCCTGCATAGCTAACCTCTCCAATGATTTGGACCTTATCACCTTCATT
>SLOP01000035.1 GCA_007132465.1 Candidatus Izemoplasma sp. | reverse complement strand
TTGGCTTTATCAAACTCATCGTCCATGGGGCACACGCCACATGGCTTTGAATTGATACCTTATTATACCATAAGGTTGATTGGAAATGCAAGTGAACGTTGACGCAGACGATTTCTGATTTAGAGACGCTGCGCATGTGGTGATTATGTTGTGCAATACTCACCTTTTTGGTAATATGATGTTAACACGTCATGATAGGCAAGAAGTTATTGTCTTCTATGTCGTTTTGTGGAGGCCTACGATGACTGTTGGTAGACGAATAAAACAAATCTTCTTTGGCACATACGCACGCGGGTTTATTTTCTCATATCTTTTTGTGATGCTCGTCGGTGCGACGCTCCTTAAAATGCCCTTTAGCCTGCAACCGGGCATCACTTTACGCTGGGTTGATGCCATCTTCACCGCCTCAAGCGCCCTTAGCGTCACCGGCTTAACCACGATTGTCGTGGCCGATGTGTTCACGACGCTCGGGCAAACAATTTTGCTGGTTATCATTCAGTTTGGTGGTATTGGGCTCATCATGATGGTCGCGATATTTTGGCTCGTGGCGAGGAAGAAGATTGGCTTTCGTGAACGCAACATGATTATGACTGACCAAAATCAGTTGTCACGGCAAGGCATTGTGCGGTTTATCCGCAACGTAATTTTCGTGATTTTCACAGTCGAGGCCATCGCTTTTGTGACCATCGGCACGTACTTGTATTTCTCTGGTTATTTTACGGTGCTTGGTGAAGCGTATTTTCAAGCGTTCTTTTTGACGATTTCACTTTTTACCAACGCTGGCTTTGACATTGCACCAGGCAACGACAGTTTCCAAATGTTTGCGAATGATTACTTTATGCAGACAATGGCCATGGTGTTGATTTTTATGGGAGCGATTGGTTTTTGGACGTTAGCTGAGGTGAAAGAGAAGGTCCATGCAAGATTGACTAAACAGCCGTATAAGTTTTCGCTTTTCGTTAAGGTGCTGTTAATCATGTATATCACGCTTTGGCTGGTGGGAGCCGTGGTGATTTTCGCCATCGAACAAAACGGCTTTTTGGCAGACAAAGGCTTTGTTGAATCGGTTTTTTACGCACTTTTCATGAGCATCACCACCCGTAACGCCGGATTTTCTACCATGGATGTGAACGAGTTTGCCGGATCGACGCAGACGTTCCTCATGTTTTTGATGTTTGTCGGCGCGTCCCCGAACAGCGTCGGTGGCGGGATTCGTACGACCACGTTTTTGGTAATTTTGCTGTCGATTAAGGCCTTTGCGCTCGGGCGTGAAGAAGTGGTGCTTTTTGGTCGTCGAGTAAAACCTCAAACCATCCACAAATCGTTT
The DNA here is from genome assembly GCA_007132465.1 of Candidatus Izemoplasma sp. Classification (GTDB taxonomy): domain Bacteria; phylum Bacillota_I; class Bacilli_A; order Izemoplasmatales; family Izemoplasmataceae; genus SLQR01. The sequence goes on along the minus strand of SLOP01000035.1, from coordinate 9,860 downwards.
GTGACGTTGACAGTGTCGGGATTGTTGGTGGTGACCTACATCTTTGTGCTGTCAATCGTTGAACCATTTACTGCCGATGCCATAGCCTTTGAGGTGTTTTCTGCTTTTGGCACGACGGGACTCTCCCTGGGCATCACATCCGATTTGCAGTCGTTCAGCAAAGTTATCCTCTCGGCGTTGATGTTCGTTGGCCGGATGGGAGTGTTGGCGCTGTTATTGATGTTTCGACCACAACGTCCGACGAAGGGCGATGTGCACTATCCAGAAACCGATCTTATTGTTGGCTAAGGCTTGGAGAACCAAGCCTTTTTTTTGTTGTTGATAAAGGGTTTATCCAGACGGTATCGTTCGTCATTCAACCATCTAATGTTGGTGTGTTCGTGGCGTTAGCTCATATTTATCATTCGTTTTGCGTGCGGTGAGGCTTCATGTGGTGTAAAATAAATTAAAGCGCGTGCTTGTCGCGTCAACGGCAACCGGTGTGTGAGTTGTGAATCAAGGCGCCATGGACGGGATGATGGTCACATCGTCAGGCAGCGTTTGTGAGGGTTTTTACAGACACGTCTGTCCAGCGCAACACACAACCATACGGCATAAATCAGGGGAATGATGGCATGAATCTAACCAGCGTGTACATCCGGGAAACGAATGAGAAGAAGGATGTTCGATTCACGTCAAAAAACAAGCCACACATTATTGATGAAATCGTGAACAAATGGCAGGGCATATTGAATGCGGCTGCCGAGGTGCTCGATGTACCGGCGGGGTTGATTATGAAGTTGACCGCGACGGACATGGAAGTGTTCGTGAAAAGCGAAAACACGAACAACCCCTACCCCCAAGATGGCAAAGACACCTTAGGTCACGGGCTATATTGTGAAACGGTGGTGGGAAACGACGCGCCCTTACAGGTAGAAAATGCGCTCGCCGATGAGGCATGGAAGGACAATCCCGATGTTAAGCTTGGCATGGTGGCGTATTTAGGGTTTCCGCTAAAATGGCGCGATGGTGAAATTTTTGGCACAATCTGCGTGCTTCGCGACAATCCCGGGCCGTTTTCGAAGCAACATCATACGTTGCTTGAACGATTCAAAGAGGCTATTGAGACCGACTTGCACAACATGGAGTTAATTCAAGAACTCCGCCGTATTGCACGGACCGATCCCCTAACAAAAATTGCCAACCGACGCGATATTCTCGAACAGGTTGAGACAATGTTCTATGCCTATGGGCGCAACCGTGATCCATTTTGCGTCGTGATGCTTGATCTCAACCATTTTAAACGGATTAACGATACTCACGGACACGCCGCCGGCGATAGGGTGCTGACAGCGTTTGCGTCGTTGGTGAAAGCCTGGCTTCGGAAAACTGATTCGATTGGCCGTTTGGGGGGCGATGAGTTCTTGTTGTTGCTTCGAAGCACCACCGAAGCAGGGGCGAAGCGTGCGGTTGAGAAGGTGATGAGTCACGTCGACAAACACAATGTGTTGAGCAAGTACGCCGTGGGGTTTACCTATGGCATTGCTGAGATGAAACCAGGCATCAAATCAATCACAGCGTTGATAAAACGGGCCGATCACGCGTTGATGAGCAACAAATCACGCTAAGGCATCCCGTCATTGAAACACAGCCAACCGCCTGCGCGGCGATTTTTCTTTGCCTCCGTGCGGATGCATTAGTGTGCTTGCATCGCATGACATCATCGATAAGCATGTGATAGAAACGTTTATCGTCATGTGATCGAACGACGGGTTCTCACGTGGGTTGTTGAAAAGGTGGCACGATTGAAAGTAAAAGCGCACGATGTGCAAGATAACAAAAAGGGTTGTGATGACCATCGTTATGCATTATACTGGTTTACAGGAGGCGTTCAATATGATGAGAAGATGGGGCTTTATTGCCGTGTTGGCCATGTTGTTGCTGATGTTATCAGCGTGTGGCGATTCGCTTTCACGCTTTGCGGAGAAGAACGCGGGAGAAGCCATGACACAGTTTAAAGATGATGTCGGAAGCGACGTGGATGTACAGGCCGTACGATGGTTTGCCTTTGAGATTGAGGCAGGCGATCAGTCGGACGGGTCGTTCATGAGTGTTCGGACCGTGTATTATCACATTACCTACGAAGTCAACGATATGGAGCGTGCGATTATCTATGAGTACGTGGTTGGTGAAGACGATCGGGATGAGTACAAAGAATGGAACACCATGAGCGCAGACTACGGTTCGTTTGATTCGATGCGTGATTTTGTGCTCGACACCTTTGGCAGCGAAGACATGATGGACGGATTTGATAATTATCGTTTTGAACACGATGAGGGAGAATTATCAGAGCGGGCCATAAGAAGAAACATGCGATAATGATAGTGAGATAACACCGATGGGTGTTATCTTTTTTATGCTAAATCGGCAAACTGAATAAAGATGCATCGAATGATGTGAGGTGGTTGCCATGGTGAGAGGTAGCGTGATGGGGTGTAGGTTTTTTTGAGATACCACCCGATTTAGCGATTGACCTTTGATGGGAAACATACGATAATGGATGAGACAGAAACGAGGGATACGATGAAAAAATACCAAGACATTAACGCCGAGACCGTCGACCGTTGGGTGGACGAGGGGTGGGTGTGGGGAAAACCAGTGACCACAGAAATGTTTAAACAAGCCCAAAAAGGTGAATGGGATGTTGTTTTAACGCCGACTAAACCAGTCCCAAAACCGTGGTTTCCGCCTCTCAAAGGCGCTCGTGTGCTCGGGCTCGCCTCCGGTGGGGGCCAGCAAATGCCGATTTTTGTGGCTTGCGGCGCCGTGTGTACCGTGTTTGATTACTCGCGTAAACAACTTGAGAGCGAACGCCTTGTCGCCACGCGTGAGGGGTACTCGATTGACCTTGTACGCGGCGATATGAGCCAACGTCTCCCGTTTGACGATGAGACGTTTGACATCGTGTTTCATCCGGTGTCGAACTGTTATGTGAAAGACGTGAACTACGTGTTTAAAGAAGCCTATCGAGTGCTGAAAAAAGGCGGTGTGCTTATGTCGGGTCTTGGCACCGAAGTCAACTACATCGTCGACGAACAAGAAGAACGCATTGTCCAAACGTTGCCCTTTGATCCGACGGAGAACGACACGTTGATGGAACGGTGTCTTAAGAACGATTGGGGTGTGCAGTTCTCCCATGGACTAGAAGCACAAATCGGTGGTCAGCTTGCGGCCGGGTTCACCTTGATTGATTTGTATGAGGACACCAATGGCGAGGGGCGTTTACACGAGATGAACATCCCCACCTACATCGCCACTTGCAGCGTAAAAAAATAACGGGAATCCCAGGTGCCTGGGATTCCCGTTATTTTTTAGTCTAAGCGGTCTTACTGGCCTTCTTCAAGCCATTTTCCGACGATAAAACGTGTGATGTGAAAAGTCTCGTCATCGAAGAGTTTGAGGATTGATTCAACTTGTGTGCGCGAGGGGACCGCGTTGTCAAATTGATTCATGAGGGCGTCGAGGGCGTGGTAACCGACGGGCCTAGAAAAGACTTGAGGCCCATCAATGTAGTAAAATTCAATGATGATGTCATCGTTGTCGAAGGTTAGGGTTGAGCGTTCAACGTCGAACATGTATTGACTGATGTAACGAAGATCAAACGAGCCTAAGCTGTAGGTGCCCTCATCTTGTGGCGCAATGCGTTTGATATCCCATAAAATTTCATCAGCAATCATAATCATCATCATCTCTTGGGCAGCGCGGTTAAGGTCGTTAATGTCTGTTGGCAAGATGATGTCAACGCCGCTTCTGACGGTGGTGGTCAACTGGGCATCATGAAGTTGAAACGAGGGTGGGATGCTGGGGTAAAATTTGCTAATCAGGTGTTGCATGACGCTTAACAAATCAACGTCGATGGTGATGGTGTCCAAGGTGACAGGGTGGTACGTAATCGTAAGCAGCACCGGCAAATACACATCCAACGAGGTCAACAAGGCTTGATATTCTGGCAGGTCTTTATAGTCATCGTAGGGATACTCGGGCATCTCCACATCATCCATTGCTTCCACGGTGGCGATGAGGGCATCCATCATATCCACAATCATGGCTTCGATGAAGGGGGTGTCAACGGTGATGGTGGTCACGACGTTGTTGTCGTCATCGGCAGCAACGTCGATGGTGGCTGCATCGTGAGAACCGTAGTAATGCATGCCTAAAAACGGTTGCAGATGGTTCATGGCATGGTCAAACCCAGAAAATATAGCGTCATCAATGTTAAGTAAGTCAAAAGGCAAAAACATCTGAAATAAGTCGTTGATGTCCATATCACCAAGCAACGTATCAAGCAGTTCCATCTCAACGATGTTCTCCATGTTGTCATCAAAGATGAATCGATGCCACGTGCCATCAAAACCGAAAACTTGATGGAAATCCGCTATCTCAACGTCGGCGTAATCAGGCCAAACTGATTGAACGGTGTCTTCGTGAATGTAGATGGTGAGACGTTCTCCTTCGGACACAACAACGACACGAGCGTAAAACTCGATGGATTCGCTGTACATCACGGTCCCATCCATCATGAAATCGAGTGCCAAAGCACTTTCTTGAATAAACTCGAGCGCGTGCACACCATCGTCATAAGCGCCACGCACAATTGACGTTCCCTCAAACCGCCCGGCGGTGTGCTCGTCTTCTACATCAAACAGCACAGTTTGCTGAAGTTCAAAGGCGTCATCCAAGCGCATGCTGTCCATGGCATCGCTGAGGTGGGTAAGATCGCCTTGCCAGTTTGACACGACACGTTGCGCGCTAGGGCTATCTCCGCCGCACGCAGCAAGCCCGCCGATCAAAAGCAGCATAAGTCCAAGCATGTACATTTTTTTCATGGTCATTCCTCCTAATTATGTTAGATATACTATACATGGTTCGTGTCTAAAATACCATCACATTAGCGCTAAATAGCGTATTTTACACGTCTAGGGTATGGTTGTTGCTTAAATGTGATGAGATCGATTAGCTTACTAGATTATCGCTTAGTTCCAGCGCCACCAGATTGTAATTTATTACAAAATATGATTAAAAAGATTATGAACATTGGGATTTGCTTTCACCAACACCCTTTACAGGTGTATAATAAAGGTGAGAACAAACTGACTTTTGGTGTGAAAGGGGGCATCGCAATGCTGGAAAAAAAGATTTTTGCCAACGGCCAACAGCTGTATGACCTTAAAGGGGATTACCTGACTTACTACTTTAAAAACGGCGCCATCAAAGCCGAGGGGCGTTATGTTAAAAACCACAAAGAAGGCGAATGGAAGTATTACCGCAAAGACGGTCACCTGTGGAAAATCAACACCTACCAACAGGGCAAAAAACATGGACCATGTCAACGCTACAGCCCCGAAGGTCAAGTTGAAACCGACGAGCTTTTCGAACAGGGTGTACGCATAAAATCACGGTAGAACGCACCCTAATAAAACGACGGATCCAGGTCCGTCGTTTTTGATTTAAGGCGTTCTTGAGATGCTTGGCCATACCCCATGGTTCATATCAGTCCTTTGGAACAACACGGTGTCCGCTTTGACAAAGAAGCGAATCATTTCTGACATGAAGATGGTGTGATGATAGGTATTTTACTGTGTCATGACGACTCATCTTTTATCCACTACAGGCGAAGGTGTTGTATAATGAAAAGCACACGACCAGAGGAGCGATAACAATGAAAAAAACAATGGACGCGCTCGTGCGCTTTCGCGATGCACGAGACTGGAAGCAATTTCACACACCCGATAACCTCGCTAAATCGATTGTGATTGAAGCAGCAGAACTGCTTGAACATTTTCAATGGGACCTTGAACCTGACCTTGAGGCCGTCAAAGATGAAGTCGCCGATGTGCTTGCGTATGCGTTGATGCTATGTGAGCGCTACGGATTTGACCCCGAGACAATCGTGCTTGACAAAATGGAGAAGAACGCCAAGAAATACCCATTGAGACGTAAGGAAAACCAATCATGATGCGACGGCTGTTGTTGGTGACAGGGCTTTTTGCGATGGTGGTGGGCTTAGGTGGATGCACGTTTGACGTGCCCGTCAATGATACGGTTGAGGCACCGACGACGACTCCCGATCTAACCCCACGTGAGACACCGGATGAAACCTCGGCATATCCATTCGACCCGGACCTGTTGGATATCACACTTGATCCCTATTATGAATCGGTCGAAGGGCTTTATGGCGAAGCACTTTTGCTTGGGCTTAGAGACATCTTACAAGACACCGTGTCGTATAAGACCTATGGCGACGCTCGCACCATATTGCAAGAAAGCGATGCCGATCCGAACGATTCAACACGTGTGATTAAAATCTATACCCGAGAAAGCGCGCCGGGAGAGTTTGTGTGTCCAACGCACGATAACTGCCACTGGAACCGTGAACACGTCTGGCCGATGCGGCGTTTACCCGTCAGCGACCGAAACAGCAACATGGGCTCCGATCTGCATAATTTGGCGCCAGCCGATTACGATGAAAACGCTTATCGGGCGTATAGTTTTTTTAACGAAGAAGACGTACGCAACGTCAGTTATGAACCTCACGATGAAGTCAAAGGCAACGTCGCACGAATGCTTTTTTACATGGTGGTGATGTACGCCGAGTTGTCGTTGGTCAGCGGTGTGCCCATGGCCGACCTTAACGAAATGGGCGATTTAGATTACTTGCTCAGGTGGCACTTGAACGATGCGGTGGATGCGTTTGAACGCAACCGCAACGACATTATCGCTAGTTATCAAGGCAATCGAAACCCCTTCATCGACTACCCGCATTTCGCCATCTTGATTTGGCACGAAGAGATGGAAGCCCTTGGATTATTGGATGAATAAAACGAGTAACATGAGGCCCGCTTGCGCGGGTTTTTCATTGCCTCAAAGCCACGATGATTGCTTGATGAAGCTTTATCGTATACAATAGGTTTATACATTGAGGTGAGAAGCATCATGCCAAAAACGTTTAAAGCTGCGCTTGCAAACATCGGGTTCAACCTGAAGACCTTGCTGGCTTTCGAACTGCTATATTTGGTCTTCGGTGTGCTTGTTGTGTTTCCCCTAACACGGCTCTTGTTTTATGTGGCGATTCGTTTATCAGGACACGCTTATATCACCAACAACTTGCTGATTGATTTCTTGTTTGCGCCTCAGACGATGGTCATCTTTTTGTTGATTGCTGTCATCGTGAGCGTCTATGTGGTCATTGAGATGGTGTTTTTAGCGATTGTGTTTGAGTTTGGCTATCATAAGGAAAAAATCGATGTAGTGAACTTGCTTGATGTCGGATTACGCAAGGTGGGCTCAACCCTTAGACGCCATCATGTAAAGATTGTCTTCCCGGCCTTTTTGTTTGTGTTTGTGGTTGAAGGTATGCATGTTAGTGCGATGGCGGGGACGTTCGATTTTCCGCGCATGTTAGTCATTGAAAGCCAAACCTTTATCACCATGCAACTAGCGTTTTATGCCACCGTCGTTTTGGTGCTTTTGTTGTTTATCGAGACGGTGTATTCGATTAACATCTACACCTTTGAAGCTTTGTCGTTTAAAGAGGCGTACATTAAGACTCGTGTGATGTTGAAACAAAATCGGCTTAAAATCTTGGCGCAGTTTGTGGTTGTGAATGTGGTGTTGAACGTCGCGTTCTACCTGCTTTATGCGCTGGTGTTGTTGTTGCTGGCGGGCATTGTGTTCATCACCCGTGGCCAAGAACAAGTCCTTGGGTTTCTGTTGTCGATGCTTTACAGCACCTATTTGATTATGACGCTCTTGGCGACCATAGTGTTAATTCCTATCAACTACGCCTTGATTGCGACGTGGTATTATCGTCGCAAGGCTGAACTCGGCTACTCAAGAAAAAACACCTTTGTGCCACGCGAACGAAAAAAGCGGCTGCGCCCGGCCGTGCGGTATCGTTTGGCGTTAGTAATTGCGACCGTTGTGCTTGGTGTTAACATCGTGAACGCGTTCACGATTCTTGGACAAAACCGGCCGACGGCGGAGCTGTTCAACCGGCCGAACGTGGTCGCTCACCGTGGGGCATCGCTGGTGGCGCCGGAAAACACCTTGGCATCAATCCAGGCAGCGCTCGACATGGATGCAGACGGCATTGAGTTTGACGTTTGGTTCACCGCCGATGGGGTCCCTGTTTTGATGCATGATGCGACGCTGAGTAAAACGACCGGGGGCGCCGATGATCGTCGCGTCGATGCGATCGATTATGAGACATTGCAAACCCTTGAGGTAGGCAGTTGGTTTAGCGAGGCGTTTCGTGGCGAACCGATTCCAACTCTGGATGAAGCGCTTGCGCTCATCGATGGCAGCGCGACGGCGTACATCGATTTAAAATCCCAAGGCGAAGCGTTCAACCATGCGGTTGTGGAGGCGATCGAGACGCATGACCTTGTCAATGATGTGAAAGTGATGAGTTTTTCTCTGAGCCAACTGGAGTCCATCAAAGCGATGAATGAAGCCATCGAGACGGTGTTGTTGATTTCGACGTTCATCGGGGATTTCGATGCCCTAACAAGGAATCCTGCGGTCGATAACGTGGCGGTTCGGGTGATGTTGTTACGGAATAACCTTGAGTACATCAGCCGTGCACATCAGCACGGTGTCAACGTCTATGTGTGGACGATTGAATCTTACGACGATGCGCTTTTCTTCACTGATCGGGACGTGGATGGCTTGATTGTGAAAGATCCGATCAGCGCTCGCGAGGCGGCGTACGCCAAAAACACCAACCCGGCTTTGATTGATTGGTTAAGGACGCTGTTTGAACCACGATGACTAAGATAAAGCTTTGCTTAACGTTCAGGCAAAGCTTTTTTGTTTTTGCGGATTGGTAAGACCGATCGCGCGTGATCGATGCGACTTAAATCGAGGGAAAGTTCGATGATTCCCTCCTCACCTTTTAGCGACGAGAGCACGTTACCTAAGGGATCGACGATGAGTGAGTGGCCGTACGTGCTGTAGTTTCCATACGAGCTTGACGCGGCGCTGCAACCGATGACATAGAGTTGGTTGTCAATGGCTCGTGCTTTAAACGTGGTGTGCCAATGCAAGGGTCCGGTGAAGTCGTTGAAGGCACCGGGGACGAAAATGACACGTGCGCCCTTGTCGGCGAGTTTTTCTGCCAGGGCAGGATAACGAATGTCAAAACAAATCATCACACCCATGGTGCCGAACTCTGTCTCAAACGTGCCCAATGTCTCACCGGCACTTAAGACATCGGCTTCGTCGAAGGTGCTGCCATCGGGATACGTGATGGCAAACAAGTGTGTTTTCCGGTAGGTGGCGATGCGCTTGCCTTCTTTGTTTAAAATGTATGTGGTGTTGTATAAGCGGTTGCCCTTGCGCTCCGGAACTGATCCACCGATGACGTAGGCGCGATGTGTTTGGGCTAACTGTGTTAAGCAGCGGTACACCTCGCCATCAGTCGTCTGCGCATAGGCGTTAAACTGCGCGGTTTCATAAGGGGTTGTGAACATCTCGGGCAAGACGATGATGTCTGGGGAGTGTTGACGGGTGGCAATAAGGGCTTTGATGTGTTTTAGCGTATCACCTATGTGTTTTTTCACGGCGTTTTGTACGACTAATAGGTTCATGCATAAGCCTCCTTACACTTTCAGGATACCAATTCATTCCAGAAAATGATAGGGGAAATTGTCCTCATGTTACCGCTATATGAGGAACATCACAAAAAAGGTCGACCTATCATTTTACCTGGGGTATACTGAAAGCATCCCCCTCGTTGTGATGTCATGATAAAAACGTCGCCGTGGCAACCGTAAATGGCGACGTATTCAAGCACCGAGATAACTGCCACAGGACATACACGA
>SLOP01000021.1 GCA_007132465.1 Candidatus Izemoplasma sp. | reverse complement strand
CGCGCCTTAAAAGACGCCAAAATGACGAAAAACGACATCCACCAAGTGTTGCTCGTCGGTGGATCAACCCGCACCCCCGCCGTCGTCGACGCCATTAAAGACGAACTCGGTAAAGAGCCCAACAAAGGCATCAACCCCGACGAAGTGGTTGCCATGGGCGCCGCCATTCAAGCCGGTGTGCTGTCGGGCGATGTCAAAGACGTGCTGTTGCTTGATGTCACACCGCTGTCGCTCGGCATCGAAACGCTCGGTGGCGTCTTTACCAAACTCATTGAACGCAACACCACCATCCCCACCAGCAAATCGCAAACCTTCTCCACCGCCGCCGACAACCAACCGGCCGTCGACATCCACGTGCTTCAAGGCGAACGTCCGATGGCCAACCAAAACAAAACGCTCGGCCGCTTCCAACTCGCCGATATCCCACCGGCACCGCGTGGCGTGCCGCAAATCGAAGTCACCTTTGACATCGACGCCAACGGCATCGTCAACGTCAGCGCCAAAGATCTCGGCACCGGAAAAAGCCAAAAAATCACCATCAAGAGCGGCGAAGGGTTGAGCGAGGACGACATCGATAAAATGGTCAAAGAGGCTGAAGAGAACGCCGAAAAAGACAAAAAACTCAAAGAAGAAGCCGAACTCAAAAACGAAGCCGACCAAATGATTTTTATGACCAACAAAGCCATCAAAGACCTCGGCGATTCGGTGGATGAAAATGAGAAAAAAGACGCTGAAGCGAAAATCGACGCCCTCAAGAAAGCCCTTGAAGCGGATGACATCGACGAGATTAAAGCGAAGAAATCCGAGCTTGAAACCGTCGCTCAAGCGCTCTCGGCTAAAGTATATGAACAAAAACAACAAACCGAACAAGACCAACAAGAAACCGATCCCAACGTCAACGGCAAAGGCACCAAAGACGCTGAAGACGACGACGTCATCGACGCCGACTACGAAGAAGTCGACGACGAATAACGATGAAGCAGCCTCGGCTGCTTCATCCGTTTACACGCGAGGTGAATTATGAGCAAACGAGACTATTATGACGTGCTCGGGGTCGACAAAAACGCGAGCGACCAAGATATCAAAAGCGCGTATCGAAAACTAGCCAGAAAATTCCATCCCGACGTCAACAAAGACGCCGATGCCGAGACCAAGTTCAAAGAAGTTCGGGAAGCCTACGAAGTGCTCTCCGACTCCAATAAACGTGCGCAATATGACCGTTTCGGCCACCAAGCCAACCAACAAGGCGGCTTTGGCGGTCAAGGCGGCTTTGAAGGGTTCGGGTTTGACATCAACGACATATTTTCCGAATTTTTCGGTGGCGGCGCTCGTCGCCGTGGCCAACAACAAAACGCCCCACGCAAAGGCCAAGACATCCACAAACGTATGCGCGTGGACTTCGCCGAAGCCGTGCACGGCGGTAAGAAAACCATCCGCACCACCGTGTATGAAGAATGCACCAACTGTCACGGCAGCGGTGCGCATTCAAAAGACGACATCAAAACCTGTTCCGAATGTCAAGGCTCAGGTACCGTCACCGTCGAACAACAATCGCTCTTCGGACGTACACGAACCCAAACGACGTGCCCACACTGCGGCGGGTCGGGAAAAACGGTTGCAAAAAAATGCGACACCTGTGGCGGCGATGGTGCGGTGGGCAAAGAGAAAAAAGTCAACGTCAACATCCCACCCGGCGTCGATAACGACAACCAACTCAGAATGCCTGGATTCGGCCACAAGGGCATCAACGGTGGTCCACCGGGCGATCTCTACATCGTCTTTGAGGTCACGCCAAGCGACACCTTCGAGCGACATGGCGACGATTTGGTGATGGAAATGCCCATCACCGTCGCCCAAGCCGCCCTCGGGGACGAACTTGATGTGCCAACACCGTATGGCAAAGGTAAACTTAAGTTGCCTGCGGGCACGCAATCGCACAAAACCTTCCGCATTCGCGGCAAGGGCATGCCGAACCTCAGAAGCAAACGCAAAGGTGATTTGCACGTACTCATCAAAGTTGTCACACCGACCAACTTGACGAAGCAACAAGCCGACTTGTTCGAGGCGCTTAAAAAAACCGACCTCACCCAAGACGAAACCATCTGGCAAAAAGTGAAAAGCAAATTCAAATCGTAAAAGCCGCGGTCACCGCGGCTTTACTCTCGACAAACCGGCGTCGCATGGTATAATAATGGCGCAGAAAGGAGTGTGACGTCGTGCAACGTTATGTGCTTGACCACCCCGTATTAAAAAAAACGGCCATCACCGACGCCAACCAAACACGACACATCACGCACATTCGCCGCCTGAACCCAGGCGATAACCTGGTGTTATGCGGCAGCGATGGCGCGTGTTTTTGGATGACGATTGACGAAGCCGAAGCGCACCGAGTCACGCTCACGCGTGGACGGTCGCTTCCTAAGTTGGCGCGACAACGACACCTCAGTTTTGCTCAAGCCCTGATTAGCCCCGAGCATTTTACGATGGTTTGCCAAAAAGCAATCGAACTCGGCGTCGATACCGTGTATCCGCTCATCACCAATCGCACCGTCGCCGAACTAAACCCGGTCTCCTTCACCGGGACCGATGAACGAAACACCACACATGATGCCGTGACGTTTCACGCATCAATGCCGCTGTCATCCCTTGATTTAACGGTCTTTGACACGGTGTTAGTGGCCTATGAAGACGCGCCGCCACGCACGTTGCGCGACGCCTTAAAACGCGTTGATAAGCACGGAAGGCTGTTAGTGGTGGTTGGGCCTGAAGGCGGCTTTTCTGAGGACGATTTGGCCGTGTTAAACCCTCACGCCACCTTCATCAGCCTTGGCCAGCGCATCATGCGTAGCGACACCGCGGCCATCGCGGCGCTTTCTGTCATCATGCACGAACTTGAGGTGATCGGTTGATGAAGGTTGCCTTCAGTACCCTTGGCTGCAAAGTCAACAGCTACGAAACAGCCGCGCTTGAAATGATGTTCACCGCCGAAGGCTTCCGCGTTGTGGATGCCAAAGACCCGGCCGATGTGTACGTCATCAACACCTGCACCGTCACGAACACCGCCGACGCCAAAAGCCGCAAAGCCATCCGCCGAGCCGTGCGTCAAAATCCCGAAGCGGTGGTGGCGGTCATTGGCTGTTACAGTCAGCTTGAAAGCGAAACCGTCGCGGCCATCGCCGGCGTCGACATCATCATGGGCACGAGCGAGCGCGCCAAGCTTCTCGCAAACGTCAAACGGTTTTTACGCGAGCGCACGCCGCTTAACGACGTCAAAGACTTCGCGGCACTGTCCAGCTTCGACCCACTTCACGTCACCCGTTTCAGCGACAACACCCGCGCTTTCCTTAAAATTCAAGACGGCTGCAACCAGTATTGCAGTTTTTGCATTATTCCTTACGCCCGCGGTCCCGTGCGCAGCCGTCCGCTTAACGACGTGCTCAAGGAAGCAAAAGCCTTGATTGCCGAGGGCTATCAGGAAATCGTTCTGAGTGGCATTCACACTGGCGGTTATGGCACGGATCTCGAGGGAACGAGCTTTGCCGATTTGCTGAACGCGGTGTCTTCGCTCGATGGGCTCACGCGGCTGCGGATCTCGTCGGTTGAAATCAACCAGCTCACTGATGAAATCCTCGACCTCATCGCCACGCGCAAGGTTTTTGCTCGTCACCTTCACGTGCCGGTTCAAAGCGGTTCCGACAGCGTGCTTAAACGCATGCGACGGCGCTACACCATCGATGCATTTGCGGCCCGTCTTACGGCTGTACGCAAGCGCATCCCTGATGTCGCCATCACCACCGACGTCATCGTCGGGTTCCCCGGTGAAACAGACGACGAGTTCGCCGAAACCAAGGCGACGCTTGAAAGGTTGGCGTTTGCTGAGTTGCACGTCTTCCCCTACTCTAAGCGTAGCGGCACAAAAGCGGCGGCCGCGACTGACCACGTGCACGGCACTGTCAAATCATGGCGAGCCGGCGAGTTGGCCTCGCTCAGCGAACGGCTTGCCAAACGATTCATCGCATCACTGGCAGACGACGTGCACCAGGTGCTTTTCGAACGGTGCAATGGCGCCTCCTGCGAAGGCCACACCTCACATTACTTACGGGTTCATGTGGCGAGCAATCAAAACCTCGAAAACACCGTCCACCCTGTGAAATTAACAACCATCGATTATCCGCAAAGTTTAGCGGATTTTGTCGAGAGGTAGAGAATTAGTAAAGATTTTCCGGTTATGCCTCAAAAAACTTTACAACACGCGGCATATCTGGTATCATTGTAATGGAATTTCAGGAGCGGAAGGAGGGGAATCCCTATGCCAAAAACCGTGGTACGCAACAATGAATCATTGGAAGACGCGTTGAGACGTTTCAAACGCGATGTTTCGCGTTCCGGGACCCTTGCGGAAGCTCGTAAGCGAGAACACTACGTTAAACCGAGTGTGCAAAAGAAGATTAAACAGCGGCAACACAAAGGAAAAAAATAACCCATGCAAGCAGGCTAAACCCTGCTTGTTTTTTTGCCTGGGAAGTGGCCACGACGACCATCACCTACGCAGAGGATGCTTTCCCTTAACGTTATTGAAACGTCGTGTGACGTCCCTAATGTGACCAAAAACGGTGAAAAAAACCTCGCCGTTTATTTCTTTCTCATGTGCTTATGGTATAATGAACATAATCAATTTCAAAGGAGACCGATGGATTGAAACTGCGCACGCTGAAGACCACATTCAACAACATCCATACGTTCAGCGAGGTGATCGGGGTAAACGATCGCCATTTAAACGTGCTCGGCAGCCTGTTTCAAGTCAACATCTTCACCAAAGGCGACACCATCGATGTGGGCACCGAAAACCCTGAACTGATTCAGCGCATCGAGCACACCTTCGATACGCTCATCCGCCTCGTTGAAGCGAACATTCAAATCAACGAGCGCGACGTCATTTACGTCGCTACGCTCAGTGAGACGATGGATCAAACCACAATTCTTGACCATTACTTGAAACGCAAACAAATCACCAAAACCCTCGCCGGCAAACCCATCTACGCCAAGACCATTAACCAACAACGATACCTCGAAGCGATTGAACAAAACGACCTCGTCTTCTCAATTGGTCCCGCCGGCACCGGCAAGACCTACGTGGCCGTGGTGCACGCGTTAAGCAAACTGAAAAATGGCGACATCTCAAAAATAATTCTCACGCGTCCTGCGGTGGAAGCAGGCGAAAACCTCGGGTTTTTGCCAGGCGATCTGAAAGAGAAAATCGACCCATACCTCCGACCGCTATACGACGCTTTGTATGAAGTGCTCGGCACCAAGCAAACCGAAGAACTCATTGAACGCGGCACGATTGAAATTGCGCCGCTTGCCTACATGCGTGGACGCACCCTCGAAAACGCCTACGTCATTCTCGACGAAGCGCAAAATACCACCAAAGGCCAGATGAAGCTGTTTTTAACGCGACTCGGCTTCCGTTCAAAAATGATTGTCACCGGCGATCTGACACAAATTGATCTGCCGCCGCGAGCGACCAGTGGATTGATTCATGCCACACAGCTTTTAAAAGACGTCAGCGGCATCGACGTCATTCGCTTCGAACGCATTGATGTCATTCGCCATCCGCTGATCCAAAAAATCTTGGAGCGTTACGACGATGAACATTTATAACGAAGTCAACAGCGAGAACTACCAGCCGCTCATTAAAAAAGTTCTCAGCAAAGCCTACGCCATGACCGACACACCGAAAACGCGCGACATCACCGTGGTGCTCGTCACCGATGAAAAAATTCGAACCATCAACCATCAGTTTCGAGGGAAAAACGAAACCACCGATGTGCTCACCTTTCCCAGCGACGCCCCGGATGAACTTGGCGATGTGCTCATCGCGCTGTTCACCGCGATGAAACAGGCTAATGACCACGGGCACACGCTCGAACGCGAACTCGCCTTTCTTACGGTTCACGGGTTTTTACACGCGCTCGGCTATGATCACGACACCAAAGCCAACGAAACCCGCATGTTCGACTTGCAATCACGCATCTTAGATGCGTTAAAGATTTTCCGCTAGGAGGTTCATTATGGATAAGACCTTACACGCCGCCGCAAAAGCGGCGCTCACCCACGCATACGTCAAGTACTCACACTTTCCCGTCGGCGCTGCCTTGAAACTCAAAGACGGCACGATCATCACTGGCGTCAACATCGAAAACGCCTCCTTCGGCCTGACCAACTGCGCCGAACGGACGGCGCTTTTCACCGCTTACGCCCAAGGTTATCGCAAAGACGATATCGACGCCATCCTCATCACCACCAAAAAAGACCGCATCGTCAGCCCGTGTGGCGCCTGCCGTCAGGTGATGAACGAACTGATGCCCGCCGACGCACCGGTGACGATGGTTGACGCCACAGGCAACCACACCACCGTAAAAAACGCCGAACTTTTACCGCTTGGATTCAGCGAGGACGACCTTTAATGCATAAAAGCGGATTCGTCACCATCATCGGCAAGCCCAACGTCGGGAAAAGCACCTTGCTGAACCGCATCGTGGGGGAAAAAGTCGCGATTACCTCGCATAAACCACAAACCACCCGTCAGACCATTCGCGGCATCTACGACGCCAACGACGCACAGATCGTCTTCATCGACACGCCCGGCATCCACGCCCCGAAACACGCACTAGGTCGCATCATGACCGACGCGGCACTTAACACCCTTGGCGCGGTTGACGCGGTGCTTTGGATGGTGAGTGGGCTGGAGAAAATCGACGCCGTTGACGAAACCATCATCGAACGGCTTAAAGCCGTGTCAACACCGGTGGTTTTACTCGTGAATAAAATCGATGCCGCCAAAGACATCGGTCGGCTTGAGGAACTCATCCATGATTACAAACGCCGGTTTGACTTCACGGCCGTCTTCGCCGTGTCGGCGAAGGTGGGCACGCACACGGACCTGTTGATGGAAGACATCAAAGCGATGCTTGATGAAGGACCGAAATACTACCCTGAAGGTCAAGTCACCGACCATCCCGAGTCGTTTCTCATCGCCGAGCGTATCCGGGAAAAAATATTGCGGTTGACACAAGAAGAAGTTCCCCACAGCGTCATGGTTACCATCGAATCGATGGAGCACGACGATGTCAACCCCGCCCTTTACAACATCCACGCCACCATCGTCGTCGAACGCGATTCACAAAAAGGCATCATCATCGGCAAAGGTGGCCGCATGATTAAACGCATCGGCACCGAAGCCAGACGCGATATTCTGTCTTTACTCGGCGTGAAAATCTATCTCGATTTACATTGCAAAGTGGTGAAAAACTGGCGCAACAAAGAACCGTATTTAAAACACCACGGGTTCCACCATGAGCGATGATTGGACTGACGCCTACGTCCTGCGTACCATCGATTACCAGGACCAT
The DNA here is from genome assembly GCA_007132465.1 of Candidatus Izemoplasma sp. Lineage (GTDB taxonomy): Bacteria > Bacillota_I > Bacilli_A > Izemoplasmatales > Izemoplasmataceae > SLQR01. Next base: position 64,673 of record SLOP01000021.1, on the reverse strand, counting down.
GGCAAACTGCTTTACCTCTACACCGAGGAAGGCACCCGAAGCGCGCTTGCGCGCGGCGTAAAAAAGATGCAAAGCCCCTTGCGAGCGCTCGCTCAATCGGGCGCACTCATCCGCGTTAAACTGTCCAAAGGCACCTTGCCGACGCTTAAAGAAGCAGAACGCATCGCGCGTTATCCGGCGCTTGGCGATGATCTCGTCAAAGCGAGCGTGGCCGCGGTTGTGCGGGAACTCATCTACTACAACGTCAGCGCCGACGACGACCACCCTAAATTGTTTGGCTTCATGACGAAGTTTCTATCAGCGCTTAACCGCACCACCGAACCGCGGCAACTGCTGCTGATGTTCGAACTAAAACTGCTTTATTTTCTCGGTTACGGCGTGCGTTTTGATCGCTGTGGCCAATGCGGCAGCACGCAAGACTTGCTGCTCGATGCGCACACCGGCATGGTGCTTTGTCAAACCCACAGCGATGCCTCTCACACATTGAATGAAGCCGCTTTTGCGCCGCTTCGCACCTTGCTTCACGCCGACATCGAAACGTTCACCCCCATCGCGCTTGACTTGACCGAGCGTCAACGCTTAGAAGCGCTCGTTGAAAGTTGGTATGAACACCACTTATCGTCCAAGCCTAAAGCGCTTGGTATCCTAAAAACCCTAGACTGACAGAGGTGACCATCATGAGCATGACCATGGAAAAACTGGTAGCGTACATGAAACAACACGGTTTCGTCTTCCAAGGAAGCGAACTGTATGGCGGGTTGGCTAACACGTGGGACTTCGGCCCCTTGGGCACCGCCCTCAAAAACAACCTTAAAAAACTCTGGTGGCAGCGGTTCGTGCAAGAAAGCCGCACCAACGTGGGCTTGGATTCCAGCATTTTAATGAACCCTGATGTTTGGAAAGCAAGCGGCCACGTCGACGGATTCAGCGATCCGTTAATCGACTGTAAAGCGTGCAAATCACGCTTTCGCGCCGACCATTTACTGGAAGGCTACGATGCCTCGCTGCATGCCGATGGCATGACCATGGAAGCGATGACAGCGTACATCAATGAACACGCCGTGCCTTGCCCGCTTTGTGGCAAGCATGACTTCACGTCAATCCGCCAGTTTAACTTAATGTTTAAAACGAGCCAAGGCGTGCTCGACGACCAAAGCCAATCCATCTATTTGCGCCCCGAAACGGCACAAGGCATTTTCCTCAACTTTAAAAACGTTCAGCGCGTGACACGCAAAAAGCTGCCCTTTGGCATCTGTCAAATCGGCAAAGTGTTCCGCAACGAGATTACCCCGGGAAACTTTATTTTCCGGACGCGTGAGTTTGAGCAGATGGAACTCGAGTTTTTTTGCAAGCCGGGCGAGGAAAAAACTTGGTTTGAAACCTACGTCGAGGCAAGCGAACGCTTTTTACTCGACCTCGGCCTAAACAAAGACAACCTGCGACTCCGCGCACACGATGCGGAAGAACTGTCGCATTACTCCAACGCCACCACCGACATCGACTACCACTATCCGTGGGGATTTGATGAGCTTTGGGGCATCGCCTCGCGAACCGATTTTGACTTAAAAGCTCACCAGACGCATTCGAAGGAAAACCTTGAGTACCACGACCCGGTGACTCAGGAGCGCTATTTACCCTACGTTATCGAGCCTTCACTCGGCGTTGAACGCTTGTTTTTAGCGGTGCTGTCCGACGCGTATCGAGACGAGACGCTTGAAGATGGAGAGACGCGCATCAACCTCGCCTTGCATCCAGCGATTGCGCCCTATCAGGCAGCTGTCTTCCCGCTGATCAAAAAACGCCATAAAGACGAAGCCCTCAGGCTTTATGACCTGATTAGCAAACACGTGCCCACGCTGTATGACGACACCGGCAACATCGGCAAACGCTATCGACGTCAGGACGCCATCGGCACCCCGCTTGCCATCACCGTCGATCACGACTCGCTTGAGGACAACACCTACACCGTGCGCGATCGCGACACCATGGAACAAATCCGCCTTCACGAAGACGAACTCATCAAATACATTCTTAAAAAAACCGCATTTTAAACCACGGACCAGGTGATGCTCATGGAGGAAAAACGCGACCAACTCATCGAAACCATCCTCGACAAGACTGACCTCGTCGAACTTGTCAGTGAGGTCACCAAACTCGAGAAAAAAGGCAAAAACCACTTCGGTCTTTGCCCTTTTCACCATGAAAAAACCCCTTCGTTTTCGGTCAACGAAGACAAGCGCTTTTACCATTGTTTCTCCTGCAAAGCCAGCGGTAACGCCATCACCTTTGTCAAAGAAACCCAACAGGTTAGCGGCGGCGAAGCCGTTCGAATCCTCGCTGAGCGCGCCGGCATCGACATCGGCGAACGCCGGCAAAGCCCAAACCAAAAGTACCACGACATCAACCGTGACGCGTCCACCTTTTACCACGTCGCGTTAACGCACACCAAAGGTGGTGCCGAGGCGCTTAGTTATTTGACCAACCGCGACATCGACAAAACCCTGATCGAACGCTTTGACATCGGATACGCACCCAAAGGCCCAGACGCACTCTATAAAGCGCTTGATAAAAAGGACGTACTCACCAGCGACATGGTCGATCTCGGGTTGGTGCGCGACGGCGAACGGGTGCGTGATGTGTTCCGCGAACGCGTGATGTTTCCGCTGCATGATGAGCTCGGCAACGTCGTCGGCTTCTCCGGACGGACTCACAAACCCAACGATAAAACCGCCAAATACATGAACAGCCCGCAAACACCGGTGTTTGAAAAAAACAAGGTGCTTTACAACCTCCACCGAGCGAAAAAAGCGATTAAAGACGCCGACCGCGTCGTCGTCTTTGAAGGCTTCATGGACGTGCTCGCCGCCGCCAAGGCTGACATCACCGAAGCCGTTGGCATCATGGGCACGGCGCTCACCGAACACCACATTGCGCGCCTCAAAGCCTTGACCAAACGGGTCATCTTATGTTTTGATGGCGACACCGCCGGGCGCGATGCGACAAGGAAATACTTACACGACTTCGAACGCGCTGGCTTCACGGTTTATGTGGCGCTTGTGCCCGAGGGACTCGACCCTGACGACTACGTGCGCAAACGCGGCGCCAAGCAGTTAAAGTCACTCATTGATAATGCCATCGACGGGCGCGAACACATTTATAACGATTACAAAGCCTCGTTGGATGTAAGTAAAATCACCGATGCCGAGCGATTCAAAAAGCTCGTCTTCGACATGGTCGCCCCGCTATCGAACGTGCAGAAGAACCATTATCTTTCGATGTTGGCGCGCGACCTTAAGGTGTCGCTCGATGTGCTTGAACAAGATTTCAACGAGCGCAAGCGCGCTCACCTCACCACCTACAAGCGCCCACAGCCCAAAATAGAAATCACCGACAAGTTTCGCAAAGCCGAACGCGGCTTTATCCGGTACTTTCTTTACGATCCCCATTTCGTGCGACGGTTCAAGTCCGCGTTTAAAACCTTGATGTTTTCGGACAAAGACGCACGCGAAGTTCAACTGGAGATTATGCAATACTACGACCAAGAAGCGCACGCACAAACCCGACTCGTGCCGAGGCTCTTCATCGAGAACCTCAAACCCACACTGAAGAGCTATGTTGAAAAACACGTCATGGTCAAAGATTATCCTTACGACGAAAACGAGTTTGACGATTATCTTAAAACCGTCCGAGAACTCAACCGCCGCAATGAAAAAGCACGCCTCAAAAACAAGAAAAGCCATGCCAAGACACGAGAAGAACGCATTGAAATTCAACGCCAGATCGACCGTCTGATTAAGGAGGACGCCAAACATGGACAAAGAAAAAATCCTGCAAGAGCTCGTTGAGTCCAGCAAACTCAAGGGCTACCTCACGGTAAAAGAAGTGACCCGCTTCGTCGACGAAAACTCCGATGATTTCGATGAAATCATCGCCGCGCTTGAAAAAGCCGGTGTGGATGTCGTCAGCGAAGAAGAGATGATCACGTACAAGATTCCCACCCTAACCCTCAGCGACGATGACGATGACGAGGAAGACGACGTCTTTGACGCCGACCTCGACCTCGATTTTGCCAAAAGCATCGAGGAAGAACTGCTTCATGATAAATCGTTTGAGAGCGCCATATCAATTAAAGTCGACGACCCTGTGCGCATGTACCTAAAAGAAATTGGCCGAGTGGAGTTGCTCGACAGCGAAACCGAACTTTCCCTCGCCAAAGACATTTACTACGCCGAAATCGCGCGCACCCAATACGAAGAAGCGCAAGAAAACGACGACGCCATCACGCCTGAATACAAAAAAGAAGTCGAAGAACTGCTGTACAAAGGCGAACTCGCGAAAAACCGCCTCGTCGAGGCGAATTTACGTCTGGTCGTCTCCATTGCTAAACGCTACGTGGGACGAGGTATGCAGTTTCTTGACCTCATTCAAGAAGGCAACATGGGCCTGATTAAGGCCGTGGGCAAGTTCGACCACACCAAGGGCTTTAAGTTTTCGACCTACGCCACGTGGTGGATTCGCCAAGCCATCACCCGCGCCATCGCCGACCAAGCCCGCACCATCCGCATCCCCGTGCACATGGTCGAAACCATCAACAAACTTGTCCGCACACAGCGCCAACTCATCCAGGAACTCAAGCGCGAACCCCAACCCGAAGAAGTCGCCGAACGCATGGGCATCAGCGTCGAAAAAGTGCAGATTATTCAGAAAGTGGCCCAAGAGCCGATTTCCCTCGAATCGCCCGTTGGTGAAGAAGAGGATTCGAGCCTCGGTGATTTCATCGCCGATCAAGACACGCCAACACCGCTTGAATTCACCTCAAAAGAAATGCTTAAGCGTGAACTCGATGACGTGCTCGAAACCTTAACCGACCGTGAAGAGAAAGTGCTTCGCATGCGCTTTGGCCTGCTTGATGGTCGTACGAGAACCTTGGAGGAAGTAGGCCGTGAATTCGGTGTCACCCGCGAACGCATTCGACAAATAGAAGCCAAAGCTTTACGCAAGCTGCGCCATCCCTCCCGCAGCAAAAAGCTTAAAGACTTCATGAGCGGACGATGACCTCGCGTCGCTTGCGCGTCTTGTTGGATTATTTCCCACCCCACCGCAGGCTATACGACATCGGCACCGACCACGCTAAACTGCCCATCGCCGCCTGGCAAGAAGGTTTGATCGACGATTGCCTCGCCGTCGACAACAAAAAAGGTCCGCTTGTTCAAGCGAGGGCGAACCTGGCGCTGCATCCCGAAGCCCCGATTCGCACCGCCTTAGCCGACGGCCTTCAGGCGCTCGAGGCTACGCATGACCTCATCGTCTTTGCGGGTGTCGGCGGCCAAACGATTCATGATGTCATCGCCACCGGTGCCCTAAAGCACGTGAAGCGCCTTATCTTACAACCCACCGCCCACGCGCACCGCGTGCGTGCGCTGTGCGACATCATCGATTGGCATATTGTTGAGGAGACCGTCGTGGACGCAGGAGACCGGTTTTATCCGACCATCGTCATGGAACCGGGGCGTGGTCGGCTCACCGAACAGGAAAAACGGTTCGGACCAACCTTGCTTAAAACACGTGAAACGGCGTTTTTGCGCATGTTAAGGACTGAAAGAACACACCTCAAAAAACTGTTAACACAGCTTCCCGACACCGTTGACACCAACGAACTCACCCGTGAACTCAACGCCATTGAGGAGGTATTATCCGATGACACTCGCTGAATTTTTTGCCGCCCGCTACCCACCCGAATCAGCCTATGATTGGGACAACGTGGGACTGCAAATCGGCACTTTAAACAAACCCATCACCGGCGTGTTGGTGGCCCTTGACGTCACCAAGGACGTCATCGATGAAGCACTGGCGTGCAACGCCAACGTCATCGTTTCTCACCACCCGCTGATTTTTAAACCGCTGCGAAACATCACCACCGACGCCTATAAAGGCCAGGTGATTGAACGGTTGATGAAACACGACATCGCCCTGTACGTCGCCCACACCAACTACGACATCGGCGACGCGGGCATGAACGCGGTGCTCGCCGACACCATCGGCTTACAAGACGCCACCGTCCTCGACAGGGTCGATGAAACGCGAGGCATCGGCCGCATTGGCCGCATCGACGCAATGCCCTTAAATGATGCCATCGACACCATCAAAGCACGCCTTAACTTGCGTTATGCGCGGTTGATTAGCGCCACGCGCCACATCACCGTGCGCACCGTCGCCCTAAGCGGCGGTTCAGGCACCGACTTCATGACCGAAGCCAAGCGTCAGCGTGCCGACCTATACTTGACCGGCGACGTCACCTACCACCATGCCCACGACGCCCTCCAAATGGGCTTGGCAGTGCTTGACATCGGCCATGCGACAGAGAAGTTTTTCGCCGCAGCCCTAGCAAACGAACTCAACGAAGCGGGCATGGCGGCCCCAGTGCACGCGAGCCGTGTCGATCCCGACCCTTTTGAAACCGTGTAAGCATAAAAAAAAGGTGTTGCCTAGGCAACACCTGATTACTTTATACTTCGATGATGGCTTCAACCGGACAAACAACTTCACATGCCCCACAGTCGATGCAAACTTCTTCGTCGATGACGTACATGTCTTCACCTTCCGAAATGCAGTCCACCGGGCATTCCGCGACGCACGCGGCACACGCGATGCAATCTTCGGTAATTCTTCGCGGCATTGGTCATTCCTCCTTACCCATTAATCTAAACCCATTGTAAACGAAAGCGCCTGGTTTGTAAATAAGAAAAGGGCGTTTTTACGCTATTTGAAACTTTTTTATTGTGTGTCTTCATACACCTTGTTTTCAGGGGAATATTTTCTTTGTCGTTCAAATAATCTGTGGTATCATAAAAACACCACAACCCCGGAGGAGTCTTATGCGCAAACGTCTCCGCCACACCATTGTCTACACCACATTACGTCCTTTTTTTCGTCTGTTTCTCTTTATTAAATTCGGTTTTCGCGCCAAAAAATTCAAGCCCGATCGTGGCGTCAAAGGCCCTTATCTCATCGTTTCCAACCATGCCCTCGCCATTGATCCGTTTTTGCTGGCACTGAGTTTTCGGGAACCGATTTTTTATGTGGCAAGCGACATGATTTTTTCCATTCCTATCTGGTCAAGGTTCATTCGTTACCTTGTCAGCCCGATTCCCAAGACGAAATACCGAAGTGACATGGAAACCGTCCGCGACATCATCAAAATGGTCAAAAGCGGTGGCACCATCGGCCTTTTTCCTGAGGGAAATTCGACCTTCCATGGAAAACTGATGCCGATTGACCGGTCCGTTGTCAAACTCGTGCGTCTCTTAAAAATACCGTTGGTGCTGTATCGCCTCGAAGGCGGTTACCTCAACAAGCCCCGTTGGGCACACAAAACACGTCGCGGCAAAGCGCGCGGCCAGGTGATGCGCGTCATCACCCCCGACGAAGCTGCCGCGATGGATAACGACACGTTGTACGCGACCATCATCGATGCCATCGATGCCGACCCTTATGCTTTTCAACAAACCACCGGTTCGCATTACCCATGCAAAGCGCTCGCCGAGGACATCGAAAGCGCCTACAGCCTATGCCCTTCATGCGGCCGTTTTGATACCCTGAAAAGCGAAGGCCACACCGTGGTTTGTTCCGCTTGCGACTTCCAAGCGCGGTACACAGCGGAAGGACGCATCGAGACAATCGCTGGGGAGGCCTGTTTTGAAACCACAACGCCATGGTATCAAGCACAAGAAGCCGCCATCGCCGAGCGTGTGAAATGCGGTGGGAAACTGTTTAACGACGTGAATGAAACCGTGCTTGACGTCCGCCGGGGAACCGAAAAAATACCGCTTGGAAACGCCGACATCACGCTTTATGACGATCGCATCGAAATCGCTTTTTACGACCGTGAAACGATGGTGATTCCCGTGCACGACGTGCGGGCGTCGGTGCAACAAAAAAACAAGTTGATTTTGTACGATAAAGCTCAGAAACGCACCTACTATCTCCTCAATCATCGCAAACGTAACGCGCTAAAATACGTGCAAGCGATTGAGGCATTACACAAAGGAGTGAACTAAATGGAATTCGCACAACTGGCTTCATGGCAAGGATTATTGCATTTTGGTGGTTTGTCGATTTTGATGTTGCTCGCCAACGTGATGCGCCGCAAGATTCCGTTTTTGCGCCGCTCGCTGTTGCCGACAGCCGTCATCGCCGGCTTTATCGGCCTCGCCATCAAAGAAACGCTCTTTATACCCGTTTTTGGGCAGACGCAATACGACGTGACGCTTAGCACCTTACGGCTGATTACCTATCACGCGATTGCGCTTGGCTTCATCGCCCTCGGCCTTAAATCGGCCGATGCCGTTAAACTCAAACTCAACAACAACAAAAGCATGTTCAGCGGTTTGCTCATCGTCTCCACGTATTTACTGCAAGGCTTGATTGCGCTCTCGCTGACGATTGTCTTTTCCTACACCCTTTTCACCGCACTCTTCCCGGCCGCCGGGATGCTCTTTCCGCTCGGTTTTGGGCAGGGTCCCGGTCAAGCTCACAACATCGGGTCGCTCTATGAAGTCGATTACGGTTTTGTCGGCGGCACCTCATTTGGGCTTGCCATCGCTTCCTTTGGCTTTTTGTGGGCATCCATCGCCGGGGTGATTTATCTAAACACCCTGGTTAGAAAGAAACAGCTCATCCGCCAAAAAGAGCACAAATCGGGGCTCATTAGCAGCCAAGAAATCGAAGGTCCCGATGAAATCCCCGTGGCCGAAGCAATCGACAAGTTCACCGTGCAGACCGCGCTCGTGCTCACGGTCTATGTCATCACCTTCGCCTTTATCTACGGCGTGGTCTCACTAATGCAAGCCGGCGCGCTCGGCAACTTCGGTGTTGAGACCGTTGCCCCGCTCATCGTCGGTTTCAACTTCATCGTCGGGATGCTGTTTGCGCTCTTGTTCAAGCGCATCTTCATCGGCTTGCGTAAAATGAACTTGATGACCCGCCAATACCCCAACAACTACATGCTTAACCGCATCGCCGGCACCGTCTTTGATTTCATGATTGTCTCAGCCATCACCGCAATACGCATTGAAGATTTACGCGGGCTTTGGGCGCCGTTCTTAATCATCTCGTTCATCATCGGCATCGTGACGTTGATTTACGTCGTGAAGATGACCCGTCGCATTTACCCCGAGTATCCTATTGAAGCTAGCCTCGGCATGTTTGGGATGCTGACGGGCACCGCCTCAACCGGCGTCGTGCTGTTGCGCGAGGCCGACCCGAACTTTGAAACGCCCGCTGCTAACGATCTCGTGGTGGGCTCAACCACGGCCATCATGTTCGGTTTCCCTGTGCTTTTGCTGGTTGGCATTGCACCACGCAGTGGCCTCAGCACGTGGTTGACGCTCGGTATCATTGTGGTGTTGACCGCCCTCGTCGTGGGCATCTTGCTAAAACTCAACCCCAAACAGGCGAATTCCTAAGCGTTCGGGCTTGTCTTTTGACCATGCTTTGTGTACAATGAGAAGGGTGAAAAGGAGTGATTAACATGCCTTGGTATGCTTATCTGTTCATCGTGCTCGCGCTGCTTGTCGGTGCGATCATCGGCTTTTTTCTTTCGCAACGCTATTTCAAGCGCTACCTTGAAAAAAACCCGCCGATCAACGAGAAAATGGTGCGCGCCATGATGACGCAAATGGGTCGTAAACCCTCAGAGAAACAAGTGCGTCAAGTCATGGCGTCAATGAATCAACACAAATAAAACTTCCCACAGGAAGTTTTTTTGTTATGGTCAAAAAAAACACGGGTTGCCCCGCATTCGTTTTCAGTTGATGTGTTTCGCACGCTTTTGCAGAAAGTTTGCCTTGGGCTCGGTGCCTTCGCGAATTTTCTTGAAGTTGCCGAGATGACGATACGTGATCATCCCCAACCCGAGCGTGGCGACAATCGGCATGACCCAATCCCGACCGACCCCAAACAGCATCTGCGTCCAACTCATCGGCACGCTGGCTTCCGGGCCAATCACAAACACGACCCAGCTTGCCACCATCACCGCGGCGGTACCGATGACTGAACCAAGGCTGACATAACGGGTAATTTTAAGCACCACGATGTAGCCACCAAGACCGATGACCCCCAGCACAGGCGCATAAAAGAGAAACGCGCCGACACCGGTGGCGACCGCTTTGCCGCCTTTAAAACGTAAGAAAACCGGGTACACATGACCGAGGGCGCTTATCCAACCGTACACGAGCGGGTGAATTTCGTTGCCCGGCAGCACGTGCAACACCAGCGTAATCATCACGCCACCTTTAATCACGTCAAGAATAAACACCAGCGTGCCGAGGTTTTTCCCAAGGACGCGAAAGGCGTTCGTCGTGCCAGGATTGCCTGATCCGTGTTCGCGAATGTCTATACCGCGAAACACCTTGCCAACAAGGTAGGAAAAAGAAATCGATCCAATAAAATACGCCATCAGAAAGTACAACGCATGGAGTAAAATAATGTCCATTAATATCACCTTTTTTCATCTTTGTTCGTGTCGATTATATCACACCACAAGGCAAAAATACACTTTAAAACGCTTGGTTATTCTGATATAATAAACTAACGAGTTAGACAGAAGGACGTGTGAGCATGACGACAGATGCATTTGACAACTATAATGCCGACTCGATTCAAGTACTCGAAGAACTCGACGCCGTTCGCAAGCGTCCCGGCATGTACATCGGTTCAACCGACGCCACCGGTCTACACCACCTCGTCTGGGAAATCGTTGACAACGCCATTGATGAAGTGCTTGCCGGTTACGGCGATGAGATCATCGTTACCATCAAAGAAGACAACAGTGTCGTCGTTCAAGACTTTGGACGAGGCGTCCCCGTTGAAGACCATCAATCAGGCAAAACCGCCATCGAAATCATCTACACAAAACTGCATGCCGGTGGGAAGTTCGGCCAGGCCGGCGGCTACAAAGTTTCCGGTGGGTTGCACGGGGTCGGCGCCAGCGTTGTCAATGCCTTATCAGAGTTCTTGGACGTCACCGTCACCCGCAACGGAAAAACATACCGCATGGTGTTCAACAACGGCGGCCGCGACATTTCGCGTCTTGAAGAGGTAGAAGGCGGAAAACGCAACGGCACGACCGTCTGGTTCAAACCCGATTCAGACATTTTTTCATCCACCGTGTTTAACTACCAAACGCTTTCCGAGCGCCTCCGTGAAAGTGCGTTTTTAATTAAAGGGGTTAAAGTCACGCTCAACGACGAGCGTTCGAAACAAAAGGAAACCTACCAGTACAACGATGGCATTCTTTCCTACATCGAACACCTAAACAAGACGAAAAAAGAAATACACCAAACCGTCTTTTTTGAAGGTGAATTCCAACAAATCGAAGTTGAAGTCGCCTTTCAATTCACCAAGTCCTACACCGATCAGCTCTATTCCTTTGTCAACAACGTCCGCACGCGTGATGGAGGCACCCACGAAACTGGGTTCAAAGCGGCTTTCACAAAGATTTTCAACGAATACGCCCTTCGCACAGGGCTCTTAAAGGATAAAACCAAAAAGCTTGAAGGCGCTGACATTCGCGAGGGATTATCGGCCATCGTGTCGATACGAATTCCTGAGTTTTTGTTGCAATTTGAGGGCCAAACCAAAAATAAACTCGGCACCAGCGAAGCCCGCACGGCGGTGGAAACGGTCGTCAGTGAGCGCATGACGTATTTCTTTGAAGAAAATCCGACGCTTGCAGCCACGCTCATCGAACGAGCGATGAAGGCCCAGTCGGTTCGCGAAGCGGCGCGTAAAGCCCGTGAAGAAGCGCGTTTAGAAAAGCGAAGCCGCAAAAAAGAACCGATTCTTTCGGGCAAACTCGCACCCGCCACCAGCAAAGACCGCTCAAACACCGAACTGTACCTCGTCGAGGGTGACTCGGCAGGCGGCTCGGCCAAACAAGGGCGCGATCGCCGTTATCAAGCAATCTTACCGCTTCGCGGCAAGGTTATTAACACCGAAAAAGCACGCATTGAAGACGTGATGAAAAACGAAGAGATCAACACCATCATCCACACCATCGGCGCCGGGTTCGGGTCCGATTTCGACATCGAATCCTGTAACTACAAAAAAATCATCATCATGACCGACGCCGACACCGATGGCGCCCACATCCAGGTGCTGCTCTTAACCTTTTTCTTCCGTTACATGCGACAACTCGTCGAAGCAGGACGCGTCTATATAGCCTTACCGCCCTTATACAAAGTCACCGTGAAGAAAAACCGCAAAGACGTCGTGACCTACGCCTGGAACGACGACGAACTGAAAATCTTGCTGGAAAATTTCAAATCCGCCGGCGTCCAGCGGTTTAAAGGGCTTGGCGAAATGAATGCCGATCAGCTTTACGAAACGACCATGAGCCCAGACACCCGCACGCTCGTCAAAGTCAAAATCGACGACCTCGCGGACACGGAAAAACGCATTCGCATCCTCATGGGTGACTCGGTTGAACCACGTCGCGATTGGATTGAATCGAACGTCATCTTCACCAACGAAGACAACTTTGAGATAAAGGAGTAGACCCCCATGGCGCAAGACATCAAAAAAACCATCGAAGCTTTCGTCGAAGGCCGCATCCTCGAAGAAAACCTCGAAGACATCGTTGGCGAGCGCTTCGGTCGCTACTCGAAATACATCATTCAAGACCGTGCTTTGCCCGACGTTCGCGACGGGCTTAAACCGGTGCAACGCCGGATTCTTTACGCGATGCACATGCTTGGCATGGCCCACGATAAACCGTATAAAAAATCGGCGCGCATCGTGGGCGATGTCATCGGTAAATACCATCCGCATGGCGATTCCAGCGTCTATGAGGCGATGGTTCGCTTAAGCCAAGACTTTAAAATGCGCATCCCGCTCATCGACATGCATGGTAACAACGGTTCCATCGATGGCGATCCCGCTGCAGCGATGCGATACACCGAAGCGCGGATGACCGAGATGGCCGAACACTTGCTTCGCGACATCGACAAACGCACCATCAACTTCATCCCCAACTTCGACGATGAGGAATACGAGCCGATCGTCTTGCCGGCTCGCTTCCCGAACTTGCTCGTCAACGGGGCCTCTGGTATTTCGGCGGGTTATGCCACGGAAATCCCTCCGCACAACCTCGAAGAAATTGTCAAGGGCGTCATCAAACGCCTCGATCACCCCGACTGCACGGTCGAGGATTTGCTGAAAATCATCAAAGGACCCGATTTTCCAACCGGCGCCATCGTCCAAGGCGAAGAAGGCATCAAAGAAGCGTTTGAAACCGGTCGCGGGCGCATCATCATCAAATCCAAAACCCGCATTGAAGAAGGACGCATCGTCATCACAGAAATTCCTTATGAAGTCAACAAAGCCTCGCTCGTCCGTAAAATTGACGAAATCCGCCTCGGCAAAAAAGTTGACGGCATCCAAGAAGTTCGCGACGAAAGCGATAAAGAAGGCCTCCGCGTCGTGGTCGACATCAAAAAAGGCTTTGATTCTGAAGCCGTCCTTAACTTCCTGCACCGTAAAACCGACCTGACCAAGTCGTTTAACTACAACATGGTCGCCATCAACAACAAACGCCCAGAACAGATGGGCATTTTAACGATATTCGACTCCTACATTTATCACCAAAAAGAAGTTGTCACCAACCGCTCAAACCACGACCTTCGCCGCGCTCAGAAGCGCTTGCACATCGTTGAAGGCATCATTCGCATGCTCGATGTCGTCGACGATGTCGTCGCGCTCATTCGCGCTTCTAAAGGCAAGGCCGACGCCAAAAGCAAACTCATCAAAACGTTTGCCTTCAGTGAAGAACAGGCGGAAGCCATCTTAACGCTGCAACTCTATCGCTTGTCAAACACCGACATGACCGCGCTCACAAAGGAAGAACGCGAACTAAAACGCTGGATCGATGAACTCAACGACATCCTGCATAACGAAGACACGCTTAAGAAAGTCATCAAAAAAGAGCTGCGTCAAGCGATTCGCGACGCGGACACCGTCCGTCGCAGTGAAATCGAGGAGACGATTGAAAAAATCACGTTCCAAGAACAAGAACTCATCCAATCCGAACAAGTCATGGTCGGCATCACCAAAGAAGGCTACATCCGGCAAGCCTCAATTCGGTCATACAAAGCGACCGAATCAGCTAACATGAAAGACCAAGATGCCTTCTTGTTCGTCGACGAAGTGTCAACCCTCGATACGTTGCTGCTGTTTACGGCCGCCGGAAACTACCTTTACCTGCCGGTCTTTAAAATCCCAGAGAGCCGTTGGAAAGAACTCGGCACGCACATCAACGCCCTCCTTGGCATCGAACTCAAAGAAGAGATTTTATTCATCTCCCGCGTCAGCGATTTCAATAACGGTCGACACTACTTGTTCACGACCAAGCAAAACCTGGTCAAACTGACACCCGTCGCTGAGTTCAAAGCGTTGCGCTACAATAAAATTCTTAAAGCGCTCACCCTCACCGAAGGCGACGCCGTCGTTCATGTTACCGAAACCAATCAACTCGACAAAGAAGTGCTCGTCGCCGCCACCCACGGTGCCGCCTTGCGTTTCGATCTCGACGAAATCCCCATCACTAGCCGCGACGCCAAAGGCGTCAAAGCGATGTCGCTTGCAGCGCGACACACGCTGGCCGCATCGATTGTGCTTGAACCGGGTTGTGACCTCTTGGTGCTGACAAATCGCGGCACCCTAAAACGCATAGATATCGACACCATCGAGAAAAAGCGCCGCGCCTTAAAGGGCGTGCCGCTATACAGGCAGGTCAAAACCAAGCCATACCTCGTGCGCGACTTGACCATGCTTGACGCCATCTCCTATAAACACCGCGCCACACTGCATGTCATCACCAACAAAAGCCACGTCAAAGTGAACGCCTTTGACCTGAAGCGCAACGCCGCCGAAACCGGCAAACGCTTTGTCAAGGCAAGCGCCGGCACACCACGCCACATGGTGCTTGGCAAAGTTGACGTCGACGCCGAAACCCGCAACGACACCCCGCCACTCTCCGATTACCGCCCAATCAAACGCGAAGCGCCCCACCAACCGACGCTTTTTGACGACGAATAACGAGGTGAGCGCATGTATTGTCTGAAAAACATTGATCGCGTCGTCATGCCCAACGACATTGTCAAACTTTACACCCACCTGTACCCGTTCATCGGGCGTAACGACACCATGCTCAAAACCGTGTCGAAAGACTTCGACGTGCTCGTCGGCGAAACCATTCGCCTCGACACCGGCTTTGCGATACGGCTTTTCGGCGTGGACCTTCCTGAGGCCCGCTTCAAAAGTCTCGTCGTCAAAGACGCCGCCGCCAAAAACAAAACCGAGCGGTTCGTGAAAAACGTCAAGCGTGCCTTTGAGAAAATACACAATGACACCGACACCTTCGAGTTGCGCGAAACGGAGATGCGTGACCTCTTACGGTTTTTGTATCACGACGTGGAACCTGAAACACGGTTGCGGCATGCGAAAACCGAGCGCAAACGCGAGAAAACCACCAATCTGCTTTCAAGCCATCATCCAACAAAGCGCGAAGCCCTTGAAACGCTCATCGACGATTTTCGCCATTTACTGAGCAAAAGCGATTTCGAACCCATCTTCCTTTGCGTCAATTTCTATGTTGATTTTATCAACCTTAAGCCATTTGTCGTCCATAACGACGTCATCGGACTTCTGACGCTTTATTTGTTGCTGCTTAGCCACGGGGTGAAGAGCTTGCATCTCGCCAGTTTCTTCGAACTGCTTTACAAACACCACGATAAACTGCACAAACACACCCAAGAAGCCAGCCGCAACTGGGAAGAAGGCCTCGCCAACGTCATGACCTTGCACCGTTTCATCTTGCAAAAACTGCTCGAAAGTTACCAAGGCCTTCACGAGTTGCTCAGAAACTACACCTTCGATCAAGAAACCAATAAATCGGATTACATCGAAAACACCATCAACAAGCTCGACGACGTCTTCAGCAAAGACGACATCCGTCGCGCCCATCCAACGATTTCCGATTCAACCATCAACCGCACCTTGCGCCGACTGCGCGATGAAAAACGCATCCGCCCCCTTGGCAAAGGTCGCAGCGCCAAATGGATGAAGCTGTATAAATCACAGAAGAAGTCCTCAATCTATGAGCAAATCACCCTGAAAGTATAAGGACGGATAACATGCTTAAACCTACCATTATCGGGTTGCTCAACGACGCCCTCAAGTCCCTCGACATCGACGACGTCGAGATTGAAATTGAAAAACCCGCCGACAGCCACCACGGCGATTATTCCACCAACGTCGCGATGAAACTGGCGCGCGTGCTTCGTAAAGCCCCCCTCACCATCGCCAAGGACATCGCCGACAACCTTCCCCTCACCGACGGCATTCAACGCGTCGAGGTGGCCCCGCCGGGGTTCATCAACTTCTACCTTGACAGCCGCGTGTACCACAGCGTTGTTCGCGACATCAACCGCCTCGGCGAGGCTTACGCATGCCTTGATGTGGGCCGTGGTCAACACGTAAACATCGAGTTCGTCAGCGCCAACCCGACCGGGCACCTTCACATCGGGCACGCCCGCGGTGCCGCCGCCGGTGATGCCATGGCACGCATTATGAGAAAAGCGGGCTATCGTGTCACCACCGAGTTTTACGTTAACGACGGCGGCAACCAAATCAACACCTTAGCCCGTTCAATCGATGCCCGCTATCAGCAGTTGTTTGGTCGCGATGTGCCGATGCCCGAAGACGGGTATCACGGCAGCGAAATCAAACACATCGCCGAACGCGTCAAAGCCGAGTTGGGTGACCGCTTTCTTCATGAAGACGGCTATGAATACTTCAAAGAGCGCGGCGTGCGTGAATTGCTCGACGGCTTAAAGCGCGATTTGGAAGCTTTTGGTGTGTCGTTTGATGTCTGGTATCACGAAACCACCCTCTATGAAAGCAACGCCATCGACAAAACGCTTGCGATATTGCGCGAAAAAGACTATATTTATGAAAAAGACGGGGCGCACTGGCTTAAGACAAGCGACCTGGGCGACGAGAAAGACCGCGTCATCATCAAATCCGATGGCACCTATACCTACCTTCTGCCAGACATCGCCTATCATCACGACAAACTCGCACGCGGTTACACCTATCTAATCGATATTTTAGGCGGTGACCATCACGGTTATGTGCCGCGTCTTAAAGCCGCCATTAAGATGATTTCTGGCAAAGACAACATGCTCGATGTCGACATATTACAGATGGTCAAGGTGATGCAAGACGGCAAGGAACTCACTCAGTCTAAACGCAGCGGTAAAGCGATTACCCTCGCCGACTTAATCACCGAGGTGGGCAAAGATCCGATTCGTTACTTTTTTGCGATGCGCAGCCTAAACACCCACATGGAACTCGATTTAGACTTAGCGCTTCGCCAAACGAACGAAAACCCCGTTTATTACGCCCAGTATGCCCACGCCCGGATTGCTAGCGTGCTTCGTGAAGCCGGCGCGCGCGGCATCGAACTCAACACCACCATTCGTGAGTTCACCGCCCTCGGCGGTGAGAAGGCCGACGCGTTGCTCGCGGTGCTGGCGGATTACCCTCACGTGGTGCGCGACGCGGCAGAGAAGCGGCTGATGCATCGCATCCCACAATACATTCACAAACTCGCCTCGGCACTGCACAGCTATTACGCCGACACCAAGGTGTTGACCGACAATCTCGACACGACCGCTGAACGGCTGGCCTTCATGCACGCCGTGAAGGTCGTACTGAAAGACGCATTAACCCTCGTTGGCGTAGACGCCATCGAGCGAATGTAAATAAGGAGGGTCCATCATGAAACTTGACAATTACGTCATCAACGTCCCTGATTTTCCCAAAAAGGGCATCCAGTTTAAAGACATCACGCCGCTCATTGGTCATGGCGAAGCGTTCAGCCACGCCGTCGACAAAATGTGTGCCATCGCCCAAAAAGTGCGCGCTGACATCATCGTCGGCCCCGACGCACGCGGTTTCATCTTTGGTGCACCCGTCGCCACGCAACTTAAACTCGGCTTCGTGCCGGTGCGTAAACCCGGCAAACTGCCACGCGAAACCGTGTGTGAGTCCTATGAACTCGAGTACGGTGAAAACACGCTCTGCATCCACAAAGACGACATCAAGCCAGGCCAACGGGTGTTAATCGTCGACGATCTACTCGCCACAGGCGGCACCATCGCCGCCACGATCAAACTCGTTGAAAAAAGCGGCGCGATGGTCGCGGGGCTCGCGTTTCTTATCGAGCTTTCCTTCCTCAAGGGGCGGGACAACGTTGAGGGGTACCCAATCCATAGCTTGATTACCTATTAGCTTAACCACGACCACGTGAAGGAGGTGCGCGGATGAAAGACTTAACTTATGACGCTTTTATGAAGGACGTCACGGCCTACATCGATGACCCCGACGATCTTTCGCGCATCCGCGATGCGCACGATTTTGCGGTGCGCCACCACCGGGGTCAGATGCGCAAAAGCGGCGATGAATACATCACCCATCCCCTCAGCGTCGCCCACATTCTTGTCGAGTACAAAACCGACCCCACCACCATCATGGCGGGGCTTTTGCACGACTGCATTGAAGACACCGGCGCGACGTTCGAAGACATTGAAGATGTGTTCGGCGAAGAGGTCGCGCTTCTGACTGAAGGGGTGACGAAACTCGGCCAGTACAAGTTCAAAGGCCTTGACAACGAGGAAGCGGAAAAACAGGAAATTCAAGCGAAAAACTACCAGAAGATGCTCCTTGCCATGAGCAAAGACATCCGTGTCATCATCGTCAAACTCGCCGATCGCCTGCACAACATTCGCACCCTAGATAGCCTTCCCGAAGAAAAACAAAAGCGCATCGCCAAAGAAACGCTAGACATTTACGCCCCGCTTGGTCATCGCCTCGGGATGTACGTGCTCAAGGCCGAACTTGAAGACACCGCGTTCAAATACCTTAACCCCGCACAGTATCGCTTGATTGCGCAGATGATTAGCGACACGCGTGAAAACCGCGAAGAAGACCTTGATTTAATGCGCACGAACCTAGAGTACTTGCTCGGCGAACACAACTTTGCATTCGACGTTAAGGGCCGCATCAAAAACATCTATTCCGTCTACAAAAAAATGCAAATCCGCAACAAAGATTTTGATGACATCTACGATCTTTTGGCCCTGCGTATCATCGTCAAAAACGTGGAAGCCTGTTACAGCGCCATCGGCGTTATCCACAGCAAATGGACACCAATTCCCAACCGCTTTAAAGATTATATCGCGATGCCCAAACCAAACTTGTATCAATCGCTTCACACCTCGGTCATCGCCAACGGCAAGGTGTATGAAATTCAAATACGCACCAAAGAAATGGATCAAATCGCCGAGTACGGCATCGCCGCCCACTGGTCGTACAAAGAAAACCGTGGCAAGGTCCCGATGACCGAACTCGTCAGCAAAAAACTGAAATGGTACGGCGATTTGATTAAGTTCACCGAAGAAAGCGAGTCCGACGAAGACGTCCTCGATTTGTTGCGCGACGACATTTTGCATTCAAACGTCTACGTTTTCACCCCAAAAGGCGACATCATCGACTTGCCTAAAGGCGCCACGCCGCTTGATTTTGCCTTTCGTATCCACACCGAAATCGGCATCCGTTGCGTCGGGGCGATTGTCAACAGCAAAATTGTGCCGCTTGAATACGAACTGCAAACCGGGGACATCGTCAACATCAAAACAAGCAAAAACAGTTTTGGTCCCAACGACAACTGGCTGAAAATTGTTAAAACCTCGGGTGCTAAATCAAAAATCAAAAACTACCTTAACAAACAACGCCGCGACGTGCTGGTTGAAATGGGCAAAGAAGCGTTTCAAAAAGAACTCTCCACCCGCGCTGCCACCTTACAACTGACCGACAAGCTCGCCGCCGACAATTTCATCCATAAAGGCATTAAAACCGTCGAAGATCTCTACTACGAAATCGGCAAAAATACCCTCACAGCCAACGGCGCAATCAACGTGCTTATCGGCGAGGAAAAAGCGAAGGAACAAGAGCTTATCGACGCCATCAACCGGCGTGAATCAAAAATCGAAAAAAGCGAGACCGACATCATCATCGAGGGCGTTGACAACCCGTCAATTAAGTTATCGAACTGCTGCACACCGATTCCTGGTGACCGGGTCACCGGATACGTATCCAAGGGGTCCGGCATCGCCGTCCACCGCACCCGTTGCAACAACCTTCAAAACCTCGATGAAGGACGCTACATCAACGTCGAATGGGGTGCCGATCGCAGCCGCATCTACGGCGTTAACGTCAAACTCATCGTCTCCAACCGCGACAACATTCTCGCCGAAATCATCAACACCATGACAGCCAACAAAGCCAGCGTCATTCAAGTCGCGGCCAACACCAACAAGCGCGGTGAAGGCGTCATCAAGATGAAAGTCGGCGTTCACCACAAAAGCGAACTCGAAACGGTGATTCGCAACGTCAAAAAAGTTCGCGGCGTCTTCAGCATCGAAAGGCTGATGAAGTGATGAAGGTACTTGTCCAGCGCGTCCGTGAAGCCCATTGCCGCATCAACGACGACATCACCGCCGCCATCAGTCATGGGTTTGTGCTCTTTGTGTCGTTTCGCGACGGCGAAACCGGCAAAGCCATCCCTTGGATGGCGAAAAAGGTGGCCAACCTTAGGATTTTTGACGATGCGGAAGGCAACCTGAACCGCTCGCTTAAAGACGTGGCCGGGTCGGTGCTTTCGATCAGCCAGTTTACCTTGGAAGCGGACGCCCGCAAAGGCAACCGTCCTTCCTTCACACAAGCGCTTGCCCCCACACAAGCACACCCGCTGTATGACCAGTTTAACCACGCGCTTTCACGTCATGGCATTCCCGTCAACACCGGCCAGTTTGGTGAAACGATGCACATCAGCCTAACCAACGACGGCCCAGTGACGATTTTGCTTGAAAGGAACGAAGACAATGATTCGTAAACTGACCGACCAAGACCGTGATGCCGTGCTGGCATTTTTGTACCGTGAGCCGGAGATGAACCTCTACCTGATCGGTGACATTAAAAACTTTGGTTTCGAGTGCGATGGCACGGCGATCTATGCCGAATTCCGTGCAGGTGATTACTATGCCGTCATGAGCCGAAATTTATCTCACATCGTTTACTACGCCATCGACACCGATTTCAACCCTGCGTGGGTTGACATGTTTACTCGCTATAACTACTTGTTCATCAGCGGAAAAGCGTCGTTGATGAAAGCGATCAGCCCACACCTGGACGACGTCTATGAAGACCGGCTTGATTTCATGAAATCAACGACCTTCACTCGCGACCCCGATGTCGACTATGGCGGCATCGAAGTGCTCGATAACGAACGCGATGCTGAACTCGTCTACGACCTTTTAAACGGCATCGACGAACTCGACAGCGTACGTAGAAAAACCAAAGACGAGTTCATTCGTTACTTGATGGACAACACCAACGACAACGGCACCACCGTCTTTTACCGCGAAGACGACAAAGTGGTCGCCAACGCCAGCGCTGTCGGCGAAACCAAAAAAACGGCGATGGTAGTCGGCGTCGCCACACACCCCGACTACCGCAAACGTGGTCTCGGGAAGAAAGTCATGCATTACCTGGTCGACTATTACGTAAACCACAAAGCCAAAACGCTATGCCTATATTACGACGACCCTCGTGCCGGGGCCCTGTATGAAAAATATGGTTTCGTGCACATCGGCGAATGGATTATGCTCATTAAGGACACCAAGGCGACCCCGTGAACCTTCCCGCTATCACGACTCCGCGTTTGCGGCTACGGCCGCTCACGCGAAAAGATGCCAAAGCGATTTACGCCTGGGCAAAAAACCCTGCCGTTGGGCCGCCCGCAGGGTGGTTGCCGCATGCCTCAATTGACGATACGTACGATTTTCTCGATTTCGTCGAAGATAAACAAAAACGCGGCCAGCCGGGCCCGTGGGCAATCATGCACAAGGCCGACCGGCGCCTCATCGGCACGATTGAGTTTCACGGATTCCATGAACACAAAGCAGAAATCGGCTTCGCGCTCGATGAAGCCTACTGGAACCAAGGCATCATGACCGAAGCGGCTCGCGCCGCGATTGTCATCGGCATCGAACGCTTCGACCTCAAACGCATCGCCTACAAACACTTTCCCGATAACGAACCGAGTCGCGCGCTACGCAAAAAACTCGGCTTCACCGAGGAAGGCTTGCTTCGCAAAGGATTCAAACACACCGACGGTCGTTTGCTGGACGAAGTCGTCGCCAGCTACACCGACGACGATTATGCCCGTGATTTTACCGATGTCATCGAGCCATTTAAACAATCGATTGTCATCGACGATGACGTCTAGTGATTGACAGCGCGCAACGCAAGCGGTATAATGACGTTGACATAAACCGAAGCGGAAAAGAGGCCCCATGAAACGCATCCTAGCGAACGGCGAACGGTGAAAGCGCCGCATGCACACATTGGGCTGGACATTTCCAAGGGTCCTCCTGAAATGAGTAGGGAGGAACGTCGCCTGCGTTACGGGTAAAGGGCCGGTCAATGACCGGAACTAAGGTGGTACCGCGGAGCGATTCGCCCTTAGCTTTTCTAAGGGCGGTTTTTTTATAAAAAGGA
The DNA here is from genome assembly GCA_007132465.1 of Candidatus Izemoplasma sp. Classification (GTDB taxonomy): domain Bacteria; phylum Bacillota_I; class Bacilli_A; order Izemoplasmatales; family Izemoplasmataceae; genus SLQR01. Next base: position 41,993 of record SLOP01000021.1, on the reverse strand, counting down.
GTGAACGTGATGATTACCAAAATGAAAGGCACCTACGATGTCACTGACGACATCGGCTACTTGCAAACCATTGAAAAGAAGATGCTCACGGTGAGCAAACTCTTTCAGTACAAAGAAATTCGCACGCCCCATTTTGAGGCGACCGAGCTCTTTCACCGCGGCGTCGGCGAAACCACCGACATCGTCAACAAAGAAACCTATACCTTCACCGACCGCGGCAACCGACAAAACACATTGCGCCCGGAAGGCACGGCGGGCGTGGTGCGCGCCTACATTGAAAACAAGCTGCACGCCGATCCGGTGACCCCGCAAAAATACTTCTACCAAGGATCGATGTTTCGTTATGAACGCCCACAGAAAGGTCGCTTCCGAGAGTTTCGTCAGTTTGGTGCCGAAGCGTTCGGCGCAAGCAGCCCGGAGATTGACGCCGAAATCATCGCCTACGCAGTCACGTTCTTAAGAGCCCTTAAACTCAACGACGTCACCGTCCACCTCAACAGCCTTGGTGGCAAGGATAGCAAAACCGCTTACCACAGCGCGCTCAACGCGCATCTCAAAGATGACATTGCCGCGCTCTGTCAAGATTGTCAAACGCGGTTTCAAGACAACCCGCTTCGCATCCTCGATTGCAAAGTCGACGCCAAGCATCCGCTCGTCAACAGCGCGCCAAAGCCAATCGCCTACTTGACCGATGAAGATCGCACGCATTTTGAGCGTGTCCAAGCAGCGCTCAAGGCGATGCAGATTTCCTACACGGTCGATGAAAACCTTGTGCGCGGGCTTGATTACTACACCCACACGGTGTTTGAAATCAAAGTCTCAGAAGCGCTTTTAGGCCGCCAAAACGCCATCTGTGGTGGTGGGCGTTACAACCACCTTGTCGAAACCCTGGGTGGCCCACCGACCCCTGCCAGCGGGTTCGCCTTCGGCATTGAACGCTTAATCGTCGCCATGAAAGCGGCCAACATCACCCCTGAACCCGACCGTTTGCACGTGTTTTTCATTGCGCTTGGCGACCAAGCCAAACTGGCCACGCTAGCGATGATGCAGCGCTTCCGATTAGGTGGCATTACCTGCAACACCGATTTTCTAGACAAAAACATCAAAGGACAATTTAAGCAATCTGAACACCAACACGCCCGCTTTGTCATGGTCATCGGCGACGCCGAAATCGCCGAGAAAACACTGGAAATCAAAGACCAACACACGGGCGAAACGGTAAAAGCATCGCTCAGCAAAGCCTACGATACTGTCGTGAAATTATTGACCAAAGGCGACGTGTGCGAAGACTGCGATCACCAAAAAGGAGCTGCATAACATGTACACACACCACAACAACGCCCTCACCCTCAACGACGTCAACACGCGCGTCCGACTCAAAGGCTTCGTCGCCAAACGCCGCGACCTCGGCAACCTCGTCTTCATCGATCTACGTGATCGTGAGGGCATCACACAATTGGCTTTTGACGCCGACAACGACCTCAAGTCGATTGCTCAGGCGCTGAAAAACGAATACGTCATTGACATCGAAGGCACGGTTCGTGAACGCACCAGCAAAAACCCGAACTTAACCACCGGCGACATTGAAATCGACGTCGATAAAGTTGTCGTCTTAAACACCGCGGCGCAACCGCCACTGCTCATCCAAGACGACACCGACGCGCTTGAAGAAACACGCCTTAAGTACCGTTACCTCGATTTGCGACGCCCCGTGCTACAAAAACTGATGCGTCTGCGTCATCAGATGATGCGCGCGACGCGCGCGTTCCTCGATGAAGAAGGCTTCATCGAGTTCGATACGCCGGTCCTCACCGCCTCAACCCCTGAGGGTGCGCGCGATTACATCGTGCCCAGCCGAATCCACAAAGGCGAATATTACGCCCTGCCCCAATCGCCACAGCTGTTTAAGCAGTTGTTGATGGTGTCGGGCTTTGAGAAATACTATCAAATTGCCAAGTGTTTTCGTGACGAAGACCTGAGAAGTGATCGCCAACCGGAGTTCACCCAAATCGATCTTGAGATGAGCTTTGTCGATCAACAAACCGTCATCCAAACCAGCGAACGGCTCGTCAAACACATCATGCAAACCGTCGCCGGCAAACCCTTCGACGCAGCATTCAAGCGGATGACCTACCATGATGCGATGCGCGATTACGGCACCGATAAACCCGACACCCGCTTTGGAATGTTGTTGAAAGATCTCTCTGACATACTTAAAAAGACCGATTTCAACGTCTTTAAGTCCGTGCTGGAAACCGGTGGAAGCGTTCAAGCCATCGCCGTCAAAGGCGGCGCCTCGGCTTACTCACGTAAGGCGATTGACGCCTTGACTGAAGAAGCGAAAAAGCACGGTGCCAAAGGACTCGCTTTCCTTAAATTCCAAAAAGGCATCAGCGGCTCCGTGGCTAAATTCTTATCTGCTGAGGAGACCGACGCCATTCAATCGCGCACCGACGCCACGGAAGGGGATTTGGTGTTGATTGTCGCCGACACCCCTGCGGTCGTTCGTAAAAGCCTGGGACACCTGCGAAACCACATCGCAAAAACACAAAACCTCATCGATGACGACGTCTACGATTTCACGTGGATTGTCGACTGGCCGATGTTTGAATACGACGAAGAAACGAAACGCTACTACACGTTGCATCACCCGTTTACCCGGGTGATCGATCAACACAAAAGTTCGTTCGTCGACAAACCGTTAGACGCGTTGGCGTATTGTTACGACTTAGTCGTGCAAGGCCAAGAGCTCGGCGGTGGCTCAATGCGGATTCACGAACAGACGATGCAACAATCCGTGTTTAGCGTGCTTGGGCTCACGGAAGCAGAACAGCGACGTCGCTTCGGTTTCTTCACCGACGCCTTAACCTATGGCACGCCACCCCACGGCGGCATCGCGTTCGGCTTTGATCGCTTCGTGATGTTGCTTGGCAAGACCAAAAACATCCGAGACGTCATCGCCTTTCCAAAAACCGCCAGTGCACAATGCTTAATGACGGGCGCGCCCAGTTCCATCGACGCCGACCAACTCACCGTGTTCAAACCCGACACGCCCGATAAAACCGATGTCTGAGGCACTCTTTGAGCGATCACGTGCACTCTTCGGCGATGCCGGCATCACCGCGCTCACCAAGGCCACTGTGTGCGTCATCGGCTTGGGCGGTGTGGGCGCCGCCGCCGCGGACGCTCTGGCACGAAGCGGCGTTGGCCATCTCATCCTCATCGACAAAGACACCATCGAGGCAACCAACGTCAACCGTCAACTCATCGCCACCCAAGACACGTTGGGCCAAGCTAAAGCCGACGTGATGGCGGCGCGCGTCCGCGCAATCAATCCCCGTTGCACGACCACACCGCTGGTGATGATGTACGATGACACAACCAAACACCATATCTTTGACGCCACACCTGACGTCATCTTCGACGCCATTGACACGGTGACCTTTAAAATTGATTTGGTGCGCGAGTGCCGTGCTCACCGCATACCGCTTTTAACGAGTTGTGGCCAAGGCAATCGGCTTGATGCCACAGCCATTCGCGTCGGCGATCTCTTCTCGGTCACCCACGACCCGCTCGCTCGGGTGATGCGGGGAAGCCTTCGCCGCATCGGCATCACCGCAGGTGTGCCCTGCGTCTTCAGCCTTGAACCACCGACACCCAACTCGCTTCCCTATCCCGCCTCAAGCCCGTTCGTGCCGCCTGCGGCAGGCTTGGTGGCCGCATCAAGGATTGTAAACCACCTCATCGGAAAGGATGATTTGTGATGAAACGCATCGATTTTGCCGGCGGTTGTTTTTGGGGCGTTGAAGCCTACTTTAAGCTTGTGCAGGGCGTCACAGACACCACCGTCGGTTACGTTGACGGCCCAACCAAAAACCCAACCTACGACCAAGTGTGTGCCGGAAGCGGCCACGCCGAAGCCGTTCGCGTCGTCTACGACGAGCGTATCGTGTCGCTTTATACGTTGCTTGAGCATTTTTTCAACATCGTCGATCCGACACTCAAAAACCGCCAAGGTCCCGACATCGGCATGCAATATCGCACCGGCATGTATAATTTTCATGAGCGCGATGACAACGTGATTGCCGAGTACCTCAAGGAACTGCGGAGGAAACACACCCGACCCATCCACGTTGATGTGAAACGGGACAGCCCTTTCTATGAAGCCGAAGAAGCGCACCAAGACTACCTCGACAAACACGAGAATGGCTATTGTCACATCAACTTGTCTAGCGTCAAAAACGTGAAGTAGGTGAGAAGATGAAACGCAGCGATTACATTTCCTGGGACGAGTATTTTATGGGCGTTGCCGCCCTGTCGGCCCTTCGCAGTAAAGATCCCGCCACGCAAGTAGGCGCGTGCATTGTAAACGCAAAAAAACGCATCGTCGGCATCGGCTACAACGGATTCCCCATCGGCCTTGACGACGACAAGTACCCTTGGGAAAAAGACGGTGATTTTTTGAACACAAAGTACCCTTACGTCGTCCATGCCGAGCCGAACGCCATTTTAAACAGCACCGTCGACCTCGATGGCGCCACGCTATACGTCACGCTTTTCCCTTGTCATGAATGTGCCAAACTAATCATTCAAAGCGGCATCCGAGAAATCGTCTATGTCGAAAACAAATACCAAGAAAAAGCGAGCGTCCAAGCGTCGATGCGCATGCTTGAAGACGCCGGGGTGACGATTCGACAAACACCACGAGTGCGAGTCACTGTCGGCTCATGATTGCTTTCCTAAAAGACCATCGACGCCTGATTGCGTTGCTCACCTTGCCATACTTCGCGCTGATTTTTTTGGCTGCCTACCCATTGGAGGATTGGCGGTTAACCGCCCCAGGCGGCGTCAGTCCCCTTGAAGATCGTCTTGACCTGCGCGATTTTGATACCTATGACCTAAACGGCACCTACTCCTCAACCTACATTATCGACTCCGGACACACCACCTTCTTGCAGCTCATCTTCGCCACCTTCACCGAGGCCACCGACATCTCGATTGTGCCGGTTTCGTTGCGTGGCATCAGCCCAGCCGATGAATATGAGCGCGCCTCAATTGCCCGTGAAAACGCCGACAATAAAGCCGTGCTTCTCGCCTATTACATGCTCGGTCACGACATCGAACCGCTCTACACGACGCACAACGTGGTAACGCTCATCAACCACACCTTCGCCACCGTGCCCGGCCTTGGGTTGCGCGATGAAATCGTCGACATCCTGATCGATGACACGTCCGTCGGCACCAACCCTGCCAGCGTGTCTTGCGACGTGGAGATGACCCTAATTGTCCAAAAACACGGCGAGACGACCTTAACCACCTTGCCGGGCATCATCAAACACACCGATGAACTCGGACGATGCCTCTCATCGATACGCACAGACACCTATTATGCGCTCACTGACGCCGTACCTGTCGACACCGCGCCAACGTGGATTGTTGGACCAAGCGGTGGGCTTATGCAGTTTTTACAACTCTACGATTCGCTGATTGAAGAAGACCTGCTAAAGGGACGGCACGTCGCCGGCACCGGCACCTTGTCCCTCCGTGTTGAAGGGGGAGAAGTCATCGGCACCGTCGGCGCCGTCGGCGGGGTCAAACAAAAAGTCATCGGCGCCGATGCCGCCGGGGCAGACATCTTTTTTGTTCCACCCGGCTCAAGCGATTCGCTTTACTTACAAGCGCTTGACACGGTAGAAAAATTTACCTTGTCAATCACCGTCGTCCGCGTGGAAACATGGCTTGAGGCCGTGGCATACTTACGAGGTGAAACGCCATGATGCGTTACATCAAAAGCAAACAAGCGATATTCAACGCCTTTCGTTGGCATGAAATTGCACGCAGCGTCGTGTGTGCGCTGTTGATTGCCAGCGTGCTGGCGTTTCCCGTGGCGCTTGTGATCGCCAACGCCGTGGTCGTCTGGTTTTGGCGGTGGACGTTTTGGGCGTTTATCATCGCCTTCGCGGCGGCGGCTTTCGGGGCGTTATGGGTGCATCTGATTTACGCCTTGTTGCGTCGCTACCGCCCTGATCACGGCTTGAACTTATCACGTCGGCGCACCATCGAAAGCCTTGTCTTCGGCACGCTTTTATTTCTCACCGCCCTCATCATCACCCTCGTGGTGGTGCCTACCTACATGTAAGGACGTGTTCTTATGAAAAAAGATTACCGACATGCTGCCCTGATCGTCATCATCGTGGTGGCGCTCGACCAAATCAGTAAATGGGTTGTTGCCGCCACCGTCGCCCTCGGCGCTAAACACACCATCATTCCTGGGGTTCTTTACTTTACCCATCATCTGAACGATGGGATGGCGTGGGGACTTTTTGCCGGTGAGCGCATGTTTTTCATCATCGTCACCATCATCGCCCTGGCGCTGTTTACCTACTTAGCCAAAGACCTTGACTTCACACGCATGCGCATGTTTTCCGTTGGGCTTGCTCTCATCATCGGTGGTGCGCTTGGTAACTTCATCGATCGCCTCTATTCAGGCCTTGTGGTCGATTTTATCGGCTTCGTTCCGCTCGATGTTATCAGCCAATGGTTGAGCAACCGACTGTTTCCGGCCTTCAACATCGCCGACATGGCCCTCGTGTTCGGGATGATCTTTTTCGCTATCGACACGCTCCTACTCGAACCCAGACGGAAGCGGGGATAAGATGAAAACTTACCACTACGTCATTCCTGAAACCTTGGCCGGACTCCGCCTTGACAAAGCCTTGAGCGATGTGTCTGAGGGCCTTTTTTCACGCAATCGGGCCCGCACTTTAATTGAACGCGGTGACGTCACGCTCAATGGCTACGACACCAAACGCAGCGCCACCGTTCGCACCAACGACACCGTGATCGTCCGCGTTGAAGACGCCACACCGATTGACATGGAACCGGTTGATATGGCGCTCGACATCGTGCATGAAGATGCCGATATCCTGGTTGTCAACAAACCCTCTGGGCTCATTGTGCATCCCGCCGAGACGGTGCGCGAACCGACGCTTGTCCATGGGTTGTTAGCGGCGATTGATGATTTGGGTCAAATTGGTGACACGACACGGCCTGGCATCGTTCACCGCATCGACAAGGACACGAGCGGGCTGTTGGTGGTCGCCAAGCATGAAGCCGCGTTGAAAACCTTGCAAAAAGCCTTGCAAGCGCGGCAAATTGCTCGCGAATACCTCGCCCTTGTGGAGGGCGTTATCTCTCACAACAAAGGGAAAATCGACGCGCCGATTGGCCGTGACCCACACAACCGTAAACGGATGACCGTCATCGCCGGTGGCCGCGACAGCGTCACCCATTTCGAGGTTGTCGAACGTTTCGCCAAGCACACCTTAATCCGCTGCACGTTGGACACGGGACGCACGCATCAAATTCGCGTGCACCTACGCTACATCGATCATCCTGTCGTCGGCGATCCAACCTACGGACGCCGACACACCGACACCACCCATGGCCAACACCTCCACGCGGCCACCCTCTCGCTCCCGCACCCGACCACCGGTGAAGCGCTCACGTTCAGCGCACCGCTTCCTAATCCTTTCGCTTCATTGCTTGAGGAGTTGCGTCGCGATGCCTGATCTATATGTCCACATGCGCCTTGCCCGTGACGTGCTTGGCGATGATGTCGATGAAACCATGGTCGCGCTTGGGGCCATGGGACCCGATCCGTTTTACTACGTCATCGCCAGCAACCAACGTGCCAAAGCGCGTCGTCTCGGCGACGCCTTTCATGAAAAAACCATCAATGCGCTTTTTGCGACGATGCTTGATTTTGTGGCACGGCGTCGAAGCACGGCGCTGGAAAGCTACGTGTATGGGTATCTAACGCATTTTGCGCTTGACGTTTCTGCGCACCCTTACGTGCATTACCACGTTGGCGACGCACGCCTTGAACCGGGCTCCGACGCCTTGCATCTGCGCTTTGAACGAGCCATCGATGCGCGATTGATTCAAGAAGATACCGGCGCGTCGCCTGACCGCCTGGCTTGTAAACGGTTTTTCCCTGTCTCCCGCGTCCCGCGGGACATCTGCGCCTTGATTGATCACATCGCGCTTGAATGTTTTGACATCAGCGGCGCTGGCGATGTTTATGCGCTTGGCTACCGACGCATGCGCTTTGTTTTCTCCCACCTTGTACGCGATCGCACCGGTGTGAAAACGGCGCTTTTAAGCCTGCTTGATCGACTTCGACAAACCGGCCCACGGTTTGTGGATGTGACGTTCCGCACCGCCACCAAAAGCCGTTTTGATGTGCTCAATCGCGACCGACGTGTCTGGCACCACCCCGTCAGCGGCGAGCCGAGTCGCAAGAGTTTCGACGATCTTTACCTCGATGCCTACGATGAGGCTAACCGTTTAATCGGAGCGGTCAAAGCCCATTTCGAAACGGGTGACACGCTTTACGTGCGCACCTTGTTTGGCAATCGATCGCTGCGCACGGGGCTTGATGTCGGCGACGCACGACCGATGCACAAGCGTTATCATGGTCGACTTGATTGATCGAGTTCGATTTATAAAAATTATAAAGAGCCGTCAACCGTGATGGCTCTTTTTGTTCAAAAAATGGCAGCGATGTCAATACTTAAAAAACGGAAAATTCTTCCGTATACTGATAACACCATCACCAAGGAGGGATTTTTCGTGGACCACCTGAAAATCAAACGGCAAGTGCTGTGTATTGATCTCAAAAGTTTTTTTGCGTCGGTTGAATGTGCTTTGCGCGGCCTTGACCCTTTTAAAACGCCGTTGATTGTAGCCGATGAAGGCCGTGGTGGCGGATCAATCGTCCTGGCCGTGTCGCCCTATTTAAAACAACGCGGGATGCCCTCGCGATGCCGCTTGTTTGAAGTCGGCGATACCTCGACGATGATGGTTGCGCGTCCCCAAATGCGCGCGTACGTCGAGGTGGCAATTCGCGTCGTCGATATATATTTACGCTTTGTGTCCGAAGAAGACCTGCACGTCTACAGCATCGATGAAGCGTTTTTGGATGTCACTAACTACCTTGCTTACTACGGCACCGACGTCGAGACGTTAGCACGGCAGATTGTTCATGCGGTGCATGAAGAAACCGGTGTGCCGGCGAGCTGTGGCATCGGCGATAATATGCTGTTGTCGAAGCTTGCTCTCGATCTTTTCAGCAAGCAATCGAAAGACGGGTTTGCGACCTTGCGATACGATGATGTCGAGTCAACACTATGGCCGATTCGCCCGCTGTCGAAGATTTGGGGCATCGGCGCGCGTATGGAGCGCCGCCTTGAAGCGATGAACCTTTACACGCTCGGGGACGTGGCACGTGCCGATCGTCGCGTGTTGCACAAACGCTTCGGCATCCTCGGCGATGAACTGTATTTCCATGCCCACGGCATCGACACCTCGCGCATCCGCGACAAGCACCTTGATTTAGCGCCGATGAAAAGCGTCGGTCTCGGGCAAACGCTGTTTCGTGATTATGACGTCACGGACATCGAACAGATTTTCATCGAGATGTGCGATGAGGTCGCTGAAAGGCTTCGTTTTGTTCGCAAGCACGCCAAGACCGTGCACCTTGGCATCGGTTACAGCAAATCCGTCGGCGGCGGGTTTTCCCATCAGCGCACGCTCGATGTCGCCACCGACGATAACGACGCTTTGCTGGCGGCGGTGCGTGCGCTTTTCGCCGCGCATGGCGATGACGCGCCTATCCGTCAAGTGTTTATTCGGGCAACGCGGTTGGTCGACGCCACGGCCGGCATGCAAACCACACTTTTTGAGACGCCTGAGCGGACGACGTCGCGCAATCATCTGTGGCGTACGATTGACGAGGTTCGACGCCGGTTTGGAAAGAACGCGGTGGCTCGACTTTCCAGTCACCAAACAAGCGGGACCTATTTGGAGCGCAGCGGGTTAATCGGTGGTCACCGTGAATAGCGCCGTCTATCACGATCGTAAAATGCTCAAATGGCTGCCTTTTCAGTCGCTTCCCGAACAAGGAAAAAGCCTTCGCACGTTGCGCGAAAAACGCTTGCGACAACCCAAACCCACGCTCAGCGAAGACCGACTGGAAGTCTTGCAGCGCGCGTTTGAGACCGCCTTGCACAACGAGTGCTCCCTGCGCCTTGTCGTGCACGATTCGGGCACCGAAAGAACCCTCGAGGGCCCCCTCTCCGAGGTCGATTTCGCGGCGCGGCGCCTCCGTGTCGGCGGAACGTGGATTGACGCCGCGGACGTCATCGACACATTCTAGGTTTGCATATGGTTCATTCCGCGCTATAATGGTAATGACCCCAATAAAAAAACGACCGGGGTCTCCGGTCGTTTCCTTTAGGCTTTGACGTCGTCGTATGCGTCGTAACGCTCAAAAGCACGAACCACATACGAGCACGTCGGCTCGATTTTCCAACCCTGTTCTCGGGCGTAATCGGCTAGGCGATCAAGCAACTTACGAGCGATGTTTTGACCGCGCAGTGAGGGATCGACAAACGTTGAGTTGGCAACAATCTCGTCATCGCTCTTCACCTTGTACTTGATAATGGCAATAGCGTTAGCCTCATCATCACCCAGGTAAAAACAACGGTTTCCTTGTTTGATTTCCATGTCCATGCATGCATCACCTCTTACTTTTATTATACGTTTTCATCCCACGACCGACAAATCATACACATCGAAAGGACTGTTTTCTATGCGCGATTTGATGGCTTCCACCCCGTCTTTGCTTAGCACCCACGACCGCATTGCCATTGGCGTGCTTTTCACGCTTTGCCTGATTGCGATCATCGGCTTAGTCTATGCGTTCGTACGAACCCGAAAAAATTACCTCGCTCTGCAACAAAAACACACCCACCTCAGCAACCGTTTTTCGCTTCGTGAATCGTTTATCAACGCCAGCGATGATCTGATTTACTTAAAAGACCCTGAACTGCGCTACCTGTTCCTCAACGATGCGCTAGCCAAACACATTGACATGGATCGCAAAGATCTAATCGGTGTCGATGATTTTGCGATCACCGATACGGCACGCGCCGAGTGGCGCCGCGAAACCGACCTAGAAGTGCTCAACGGCAAAGAACGCATTCGTCGCACCGTGCGTTACGGTGGTGACGTGTACAGCATCAACAAGTTTCCCGTGCTTTTTTCTAGAGGCGAAGTCGGGGTTGGCGCCATCATTAAAGACATCACTGAAGAAGAGCGCCTTCGCAGCGAAAACCTTAAAATAGAAAAGCGTCAAAAACGGCTGCTTGACATCGTTCAGGAGACCGAAGCGACCGGTCGCGTTCCCTATCGAATGCTTCTAGAGGGCGCCGTTGAGCTGACCGAAAGCCTCAGCGGATTCATGCTCATGCGTCATCAGAAGGATTATGTGCATGTGGCTTCATTGGGGTGCGTAAAGCCCGAAAACTGCAAACGATTGTTTGCGGTGATGATGGAAGACAACACCGCCAAAACGCTGCTGTTTGAAGACAAAGAACTCATCTTTGACAACCGATCAGACTTGCAGGCGGACACATGCGACGTCAATCGTTATCTGGCCATGTCTGTTGACGTTGAAAACCACCCTTACGCCATCATCGTGGTCGCTAACAAACCCGAGGACTACACCGACGCCGATCAGCGTCAGCTGATGTTGCTCGTGCGTGGCGCCGCCGGTACCATCGAGCGTGAACGCATGCTTGCGACTTTTGCGCGTCAACGCGCCTACGCATACACCACCTTTGATCAGGTGCGGGATGGCATCGTCTCGATCCGTGCCAATCAAACCCTAGGTTACCTTAATCGCTCGGCCGAAAAAGCCTTAGGGCTGGTTAAAAAAGACGTCATAGGCAAGCCGTGGCACGACACGCTAAAGCTGGAACCTAAAGACGACATTGACGCGTTTTTTGATGACCCCACACCCGATTGGCAGTTAAGCGGCACCCTTAACCCCGACAATCAATCCATTAAGTGGACAGCACACGCGGTGCACGACGGTGATAATTTTGTCGGCGTAACCTTGATTCTTAAGCCTTAACCCCGCGACGCGGGGTTTTTCTTTTGTTCACGTCTTGACTCGATGCTTTTTTGTTGATATTATATTTTTGTAATCATTACATTTTACAGGAGGCACATCATGGAACGCATCCAAACCCTGTTACGCAATCACGACATCCGCCCATCTTACACTCGGATGGCTATCTATCGTTACTTGGACGAACACCGTGAGCACCCGACGGTGGAAGCGATTTACGACGCGTTATCTGCCACGCTTCCTACCTTGTCGAAAACCACTATCTATAACACGTTGAACCTGTTTGTGCGTCACCATTTGGTGAAAGAAATTGACCTTCAAGATCATAAGCGCTATGACATCGTTCGAACGCCCCATGCACACTTTAAGTGTGACGTGTGTGATACCCTTTATGACATCGATATCACCCCACCCATCGCGCCAAAACACGCTGACATTAGTGACGTGCGAGATGCGCAACTGGTGTATCACGGCACGTGCAAACGCTGCCGACAGGCCGTGTAAACGGCACACCTAAAGGATGTCATCGCGGAAGCGAACGGCTGTCATGAAGGCAAGCACCACCCATGACGTTTTCGTTCCTTCCGCTTATTTATAAAGGTGGTCGGACACTGCGTGTTAGGTGAAATGGCGTGGCTTATTGCCACGGTTGGGTCATGTGCTTGTGCAAGACCAAGCATCTATTTGTTGATTTGACGGTTTCTTAAGACACCGTCTTTTTCATGAGTTTTTCCCTGAAAAACGGCAAAAAGCGTTTTCGAAAATGCACGGTGCATGCTATAATACTTTATACGAACGGACAACGTTGGAGGGTGACCCATGGACATATTTCAGAAATGTTATGACTTTAACACCGTGAAAGAAGCGAAAGCACTCGGTATCTATCCGTATTTCCACGCACTCGAATCCAAACAAGACATCGAGGTGCAAATGGAAGGCTTCCGAAAAATCATGATCGGTTCAAATAATTACCTTGGCCTTACCGGTGATCAGCGTGTCATCGACGCGTCAATCGAGGCAACCAAAACCTTTGGAAGCGGCGTTTCAGGTTCGCGCTTCCTTAACGGAACCTTAGAGTTGCACCTTGAACTCGAACGCAACCTCGCCAGTTTTTTAAACAAAGAAGGCTGCATGGTCTTCTCAACCGGTTTCCAAAGCAACCTGGGCATCATCGCCGCCGTGGCACAACGACGCGACATCATTTTTTGCGACCGCGAGAACCACGCGAGCATTTATGACGCGACGCGTCTCAGCTTCGCCGACATGGTGCGCTACAAGCACAACGACATGGATGATCTTGAAAAGCAATTGAACAATGCCGATTCAAACCGCGGCAAACTGATCGTCACCGACGGCGTGTTTTCGATGTCAGGCGACATCGCCAAACTGCCGGACATCGTGCGTCTAGCCAAAAAATATAACGCTCGTGTGATGGTTGACGACGCCCATGGTGTTGGCGTCATCGGCCCGGGTGGTCGCGGTACCGCCGCGCATTTCGGCCTTGAAGACGACGTCGATTTGATTATGGGAACCTTCTCAAAATCGCTCGCCAGCCTCGGGGGCTTCCTCGTGGCCGATGAGGTCATTGTCGATTACGTTCGTCACCACGCACGGGCGTTCATCTTCAGCGCCGCCATCACCCCGGCCAACGCTGCCGCCGCGAAAAAAGCGCTCGAGATTATTCGTGAAGAACCCGAACGCGTCCAAGCGGTGCTTGATATCGCTGATTACATGCGCAAGAAACTGCTTGAACACGGGCTTGACATCGTCGACACAGACAACACCCCCATCATTCCGATTTACACTTACACGCCGATGCGCACGCTTGTGGCGTGCAAGCTGCTCTTTGAACGCGGCGTCTATGTCAATCCGGTGCTCCCACCGGCGTCGCCCGAAGGCCAATGCATGATTCGCACGAGTTATACCTCAACCCACACCAAAGCGTTGATGGACGAAGCCGCCGACATCATCGCCGACGTCCTGAAAAGCATTCCCGAGTCGGAAGAGGAAGTTACGCGGGATTTGATGAAACATGCCGACCAATAAAACCATCGTCGTCACTGGTGCTTCAAGCGGCATTGGTTTCGAACTGGCACGGCGGCTGTATGATGAGGGACACACCGTCATCGGCTGTTCGCGCACCTACCCAAAACAACCTTATAACTTCGACTACATGATCTGTGATGTAAAACAGGAGTCATCCATGGTCGATTTTTCGAAAGCCTTAGGCAAACGCCACGACCGTCTTGATGTGCTGATCAACTGCGCCGGCATGGGCATTGCCGGGGCAATTGAAGAAACGCCTTACCAACAAGCGCTAAAAACACACCAAATCAACGTGCTCGGCCCCTTCATGATGACGCAGTTATTGATGCCGATGCTCCGTCAATCCGAGCGTCCAAAAATCATCATGATCGGCAGCGTGGCCGGCGCCATCACGATTCCTTTCCAAGCATTTTACTCCATGAGCAAAACGTCGCTTGCCGCGTTAACGGACGCGCTGCGCTTAGAACTTAAACCCTTTGGTGTCGATGTGGCCAATGTCATGCCCGGTGACACGAAAACGGACTTCACCGCTCACCGACAAACAAACGTGCTCGCCGACTCGCCTTACACGAGCCGTATCGAACGCTCTGTGAGGCGTATGGAGGCAGACGAACGGCGCGGCAAAAACCCGCTAAGTGTGGTCAACGCCGTGCGAAAACAGATTCGAAAAAAACGCATGAAGGCGCATGTTGTGGTCGGGTGCAAGTACAAGCTGCTCGTGTGGCTTGCCAACCGTGTGCCGTGGCGATGGCGCGAGCGCATCATTTACAAGCTGTACGCAAAATAAGGACGCCTGGGCGTCCTTTTCGTTTGCGCCTCGATAAGGGTGCAAACCCTTAAGAAGTGTGATAGAATAAGCCTAGCATCGCAAGGAGTTGATACCATGAACGCCTACAAAGACGGATTAAATGCGTTTCCCGCCTTACTTACTTTCAAGGGTTATAAACCTGGTGAGACTATCCTTAAACTGTTTTTCATGCCACTGGCTTTACCTTTATGCGCACTGCTTTATGCGCTCACGGCCATCTTTTACACCGTTGAACGGATTTTTTCACCAGTTTTCCGCCGTTTCCTCATCTTCCAAATCAAGATGATGCAAACGCGCGCACAGACAATCAAGGTGTGGACACGCCGCGCCTATGGTTTGCTTAATGTGATTGTCACGTTGTTGATGTTGCCGTTTATCACCATCTATTTCGTGGCCATTTTGCTTAAGATGTTTGGAAAATATTGCCTGCGGACCCTCGTGCTGAAACTGGACTATGCCGTGCGTTTCACACCACAAGACATCCCGTTGTTCGACGACGCGCACAAAACCGGTCAAAGCCCCATGGCCGCGATGATGCACGACGCGCAAAACACCGAGTCCATCGGGAAAATCCTCGAACAATACGTCAATCAAGTCCGCGACGATGAGTCGTCGCTTATCGACGTCGAGGACGACGATGAAGAACGCTAGAAAAAGACGTTTTCCTGTTATGTTTCTCCCCTGATGTCATGTGGTTTTTTCTGCGCATCTGTGATAAAATGAAGCTGATTTTTCACACGCAAAGGACGGGTTGCCATGATTGAACAATACAAGCAGTTCTTTTTGTCGGACGAGCTCACGGAAATCACCCCGTACGCCCAAGCAATCATCGACGACGATGTCGAAACCTTTGTGCGCGTGTTTGAACCTTACGCCGACAAGGAACTGATGATTGACCCGATTGAAATCGCCGCCGCGTATCACAGCGCCGCCATCTTTGATTACCTTGTCAAAACCTACGATTATTCGGATTACCACAACCCTTTCCGGCTTACCCTCCCGGTCGTCTTGATGGTGTTTGAACGAGAAAGCATGCTCGTGGATGCCCTCG
Source organism: Candidatus Izemoplasma sp. (assembly GCA_007132465.1). Classification (GTDB taxonomy): domain Bacteria; phylum Bacillota_I; class Bacilli_A; order Izemoplasmatales; family Izemoplasmataceae; genus SLQR01. The sequence continues at coordinate 26,111 of SLOP01000021.1, read as the reverse complement.
ATGCCATTCCCTTCGGGCCACAACAAATGCTCGCGATGTACGAACACATGGTCGAACACAAAGACGTTGAGTACTTTAAGCAGTTCTACAAAGCGTACGGCATCGACAAAAAACACCGCCGCGATCTGCTGAAAATTTCGTTATCTAACGAAGCCGTGTTTGATTATCTCGTCAAACTCAACCCGTTTAAAAAGCACCTGAAGCATGAGTCGATTGTGTATGAAATCATCGCTTACCACCAGCATTTATTGCCTTACATTGAGTTTATTGAAGATTTGTCCGAGCATTTTGAAATCGATGCGTTTGTGCCGGTGTTGAAGCTTGAAGACAGCGCGCTCTTTGAACGCACCATCGATTTTTTGCTCGAACGCAAACTCGACCTTAACACCCACAACGAGTTTGGCCTAACGTTCTTTCACGAAGCCTTGCGGCACGCGGTCAACCCCGAGTATGTTTTCTATCTCCACGAGAAGGGAGGCAACCCGTTTTTCCGCACCGATCGCGGCTACCCTTCAGCCCATCAACTCCTGTTTCAAGCGGCCAACTTTTGTTTGGAGTTGTCACGCATCATCGACTTTGACGCCGAAGACTATTTTGGCTTAACGCTTTCCGATTACGACGCACACCAACGTAAAACCGACCTGCAACTGCTCGACGTGCTGCTGGTGGTGAAACTTGTCCTCAACATGGACGAAAGCGCCATTTACGAGCTTGACAACGCCGAATTCTATGACCTTGCCGGCATCCACGGCATCGACCTCTTTTTAAACGCCTACAGCGTCATTGCCTTTGAAAACGCGTCCTTTCGCGAACGCTTTCAGTTCGAAATGGGCGGCGACATCGAGGTCGACGACGTCACGCCACTTAAAGACACGCTTGGCGAGGCTTTCCCCTTCGATGTCGAATCTTCTTTGGAATTAATCAACGATTTGATTGCCCTCGAAGATGACGATTTCGAGGCGCTCGCGCGGTTTGCTCGGGAGAACCAAACCCGCCTCGTCATCACCACCGACGGCGCCGACGTCAACAAAATCGGCCACGTCGAAATCATCATCGAGTCTGATGGCACAATCACGAAACACGCGACCGTCCACACGAATTACCTCGACGTCTATTACCTTCACCAGTATTATGACGTCCCGTTTGAAAACATCACCTACATTCCGCCCGTCTCCAAAGGGCAACGGTTTTTAAGCTAACTCCCCTGATTCGCTTACGCTGTCAGCGGAGCCACCCAGCAGACCTTGTTTGCGCGGGAATCTAAATGAAAGGAACGTTATGAAAATCGAAACCAAAAACATTGCATTGCTGATTGATGGCGAGAACATCTCGCCCTCATACATTGAAATCATTGTCGACGAGGCAAACAAAATCGGCAAGATTAACTACCGCCGTGTGTATGGCGATTGGACAACAACACAGCTGACCAGTTGGAAAGACAAAATCAACGAGTTCGGCCTGACACCAATCCAACAATACGCCTACACCTCGGGCAAAAACGTCTCCGATTTCACGCTTATCATCGACGCGATGGACATTCTTTATTCGGGAAAAGTCGACAGTTTTGCGATTGTCACAAGCGATTCTGACTTCACCAAACTCGTCACCCGTCTTAAAGAAGACAACATCTTCGTCATCGGCATGGGCGAATCGAAGACCCCGATTGCGCTTGTCAACTCCTGTGACGCCTTCACGTACCTCGACAAAATGCTCAACGGCGAAAAAGAAGAAGATAAAGGACAACCAGCCCCAAGCACGAAGAAGAAGGCTCCTAAAAGCGAAAGTTCAATTACGCCGCTGAAAAAAATCAAGAGTGAGCTCAAACAGATCATCGCTGAAAACAGCGAAGATGACAACTACGCTTACTGGAGCGTGGTCGCGCAGTTGCTTCAGAAGAAGTTCCCGGGCTTCCATCCGCGTAACTACGGCCAGCAAGTTCGTCCGCTCACGTTCTTCCAAAACATGGACGAGTTCGAGACAAAAAAAGCCAAAAGCGTCATCTACATCCGACCTAAAGCTAACTAAAACACTGCGCCCTCACGGTGAAGACGGCGCAGTGTTTTTTTATGTGCGAATGAGAACGCGGTGCTCAATCGGCTTGAAGGTTTTGTCTTTCGGACTACCCACTGGCTTGCCGAAGGGCATTTGCGCGGCGAGCTTCCAGCCTTTGGGGATGTCAAAAGCCTGGGTAACGTCGTCGTCGATGAGCGGGTTGTAATGTTGCAAGCTGGCGCCCATGCCCGCATCAGCGAGCATCATCCACACGGCAAACTGCGCCATCCCTTGCGACTGATGCGCCCAAAGCGCCCACGTGTCTTTGTAGCGCGGGTATTTTGTTTGCAGCGCATCGATGGTCGGCCAATCGTCGAAAAACAAGATCGTGCCATAACTGCGCTTAAACCCGTCGATTTTGTCGTTAGTTTGTTTGAGTTTGTTGGGTTTGACACGCTTTTTGAGCGTTCGACGGACAAGTTCCCACAACGCGTCATGCTGTTTACCCAACACCAGCACCGCACGCTGATGTTGGGCGTGAAACGGACTTGGCATGTGTTTGATGGTTGCTGCCAAGCGCGCTTGCAGTTCACTATCTTCAAGCGTGCTTTCGCGGTTGAGTTCATAGCGCGAACGGCGTGTTAAGATGGCGTGATTGAACGTGTTCATGGCATCATCCTCCACCTTCATTATACGAGATAGACGGCGTCAATCCAAATGAAAAAAGCGGACGAGGTCCGCTTTGGCTTAATACATACCCGGCATGCCGGTCGGTTCGTTGGCGTTGTCGTCTTTGTCGTCGCTGATGTCGACCACGGCGGCCTCAGATGTGATGAACATCGCGGCGATAGACGACGCGTTAAGCACGGCGCTTCGTGTCACTTTTGTCGGATCGACGATGCCGGCCTCAATCATGTCCACCCACACGCCTTTTTTGGCATCGAAGCCTTGGTTTTTCTCGGCTTCCAACTGTTTTTCAAGGATTTCTTTCCCGTCGTAGCCGGCGTTATCCGCGATCTGCTCAATCGGCTTCAGCAGGGCTTCAAGGACAATGTTCATGCCTTTTTGAACGTCGATGTCTTCATCTTTCAAGACGTTTTTCAAGGCTTTGTAGGCGCCCACAAGGCTTGCGCCACCACCGCAGATGATGCCTTCCTCAACGGCTGCTTTCGTGGCGTTAAGGGCGTCTTCAATGCGTAATTTCTTGTCTTTCATCTCGACTTCGCTTAAGGCGCCCACTTTGACAATGGCGACGCCGTCAGTCAGCTTGCCGAGCCGTTCATTCAAGCGCTTTTTGTCGTAATCCGATGTGGTGTTTTCACGCTGTTTTTTGATTTCTTCGGCGCGTTCTTCAATCAGCGATTTGCTGCCGGCCCCCTCTAAGATGGTAGTGTTGTCTTTGGTAATGAGAATTTTTTTCGCCATGCCGAGATCATCCACGCTCATGTTTTTCAGTTCCATGTCAAGGTCTTTCGCATAGAAGTTGGCTCCGGTAATGGTGGCGATGTCGGTGAGCATCTCTTTTTGGTTGTCCCCGAAGCCCGGGGCTTTGGTGGCCACCACGTTGAACGTGCCACGCAGTTTATTGACGATCAAGGTGCTGGTGACTTCGTTTTCGATGTCGTCGGCAATAATCAGCAGCGGCTTGTTGTTTTCGACGACCTTCTCAAGGATGGGTAAGACGTCTTTGACGGTGCTTATTTTATGGTCGGTAACCAACACGTGGGCGTTTTCAAGCACGACTTCCATCTTTTCCCGGTCGGTAACCATATATGGTGAAACGTAGCCCTTGTCGTATTGCATGCCCTCGACAATGTCAAGTTCGGTGTCGAAACCTTTAGACTCATCGACGCTGATGACACCGCTTTTACCAACTTTTTCCATCGCTTGGGCGATGATGTCACCAATGTCTTTCGAACCGCTTGACACGGTAGCAACGCTGGCGATGTCCTCGTTGGTTTCAATCGCACGGCTGGTGTCAAGCAAGTGGCTTGCCACGCGCCGTCCGGCCTTTTCAATGCCTTCGCGCAGAAGCACCGGGTTGACGCCTTTATCCACCGCACGGATGCCTTGATGAATCATCGACTGGGCCAAAAGGGTGGCCGTGGTCGTGCCATCACCGGCCGCATCGTTGGTTTTTGAGGCGACTTCCTGCACAAGCTTTGCACCCATGTTTTGGTACTTGTTTTTGAGCTCGATTTCTTTGGCGATGGTGACGCCGTCATTGGCAATCAATGGCGCCCCATAGCTTTTTTCAAGCATCACGTTGCGGCCTTTAGGACCGATGGTTATTTTGACCGTGTCGGCGAGTTTGTCGACGCCTTTCAGCATCGCGTGCCGCGCTTCTTTAGAAAAGAGAATTTCTTTACTCATGTTACGCTCCCTCCACAATCGCTAAAATGTCAGATTCTTTCAAAATGAGGTACTTTTTCTCGTCAAACGTGACTTCCGTGGTGGCATAGGACTTAAACACCACACGGTCGCCCACCTTGACCGACAGCGCGTTGCCGTCTTTGCCCGGGCCAACGGCGATGATTTTCGCCGTTTGCGGCCGCTCGTCATCCTTCGACGTCAGAATGATGCCGCTTTTGGTTTTGTTGTCCTCCTTTTCGGGCGCCAACACCACGTGGTCGTAGAGTGGTTTAAGCATGAAATCAACTCCTTCTTATTTCTTTTGGCACTCGTGTGCCCTGTATGCTAATAAAAATATACACAACTTTTTATCACTTGTCAAGCGGTCTGAAGAAACATTTTTTTCTTGGGTCAATCGTCGCGTTTTCAGGATATCACTACCGGTTTTAAATGTGTCTTCACGTTGTCATCTCACACGGTAAACCACCCTAAATCTGCATGTCGACCTATCGCCAATCCACGGGCAAAAATACCGAAAAAGTGTCCGTGTCAAGGGGGAGTTATGGTATACTTGGGACGGACACCCCTAAAGCACGCACAACAACTCCAACCCCGGATGTGATTGCCATGAACGACACGCTGAATCAACTGATTGACGCGGCCCTTGCCGAAGACATGCCGCACGGTGATGTGACCACCGATGCGTTGTTTAATCACCAACGAAGCCGCGCTTACGCCATGGCCAAGGCCGATGGCGTCGTGGCTGGTCTCGATGTGTTCGCGCGCGTGTTTGCACGTGTCGATGCCACCGTGCAGGTGAGGCCGTGCGTCAACAACGGTGATGTCGTGTCGCGTGGCACGACGCTCTGCATCCTCGAAGGCCCCACCGCCTCCCTTTTGAAAGCGGAACGCACCGCGCTCAACATCCTTCAACGGATGGCTGGCATCGCCACCGAAACGCGCCGTTATGTCGAGGCTATTAAGCACACACCGTGTCAAATTCTCGACACGCGGAAAACCGCACCCGGCCTTCGCGCTCTCGACAAACGCGCCGTTCGCGAAGGTGGCGGCACCAACCATCGTCAATCGCTTTCCGACATGGTGATGATCAAAGACAACCACATCAGCGCCACCGGCGGCATCCAACAGGCCGTCGCAAAAGCGCGGACCCATGTGGAGAGCCGCCTCAAAATTGAAGTGGAAGTCACCACCATCGAAGCCTTCGACGAAGCGCAACAAACCGATGTCGACTGGATTATGCTTGACAACATGGACAACCCGACGATGCGCCTTTGTGTTGAACGCAACCACGCAAAAAAGGTGCTTGAAGCCAGCGGCAACATGTCCCTAGACCGCGTGGCATCGGTCGCCGAGACCGGTGTCGATTACATCTCGGTGGGCGCGTTGACACACTCGGTTCAGGCTTTTGACATCAGTTTACGCTTTGACGACGAAGTAGGTGAAAACCATGAATAGACGCATGATGATAAAAGAAATCAACGCCCTTAAACAGGCACGAAATGCGGTGATTTTAGCACATTATTACCAGTACCCTGAGGTGCAAGACATCGCCGACTTTGTCGGTGATTCGTATGCATTAAGCCGAAAAGCCGCTGAAACCGAGGCCGACACCATCGTGTTTTGCGGGGTGCATTTCATGGCCGAAACCGCCAAATTGCTTTCTCCAGAAAAAACCGTGCTCTTGCCGGAGGCCGACGCAGGCTGTCCGATGGCCGATCGCATCACCGCCGACGACCTTGCACGCTACAAAGCAGAAAACCCCGAGCGTACCGTGGTCTGTTATGTCAATTCAACGGCCGGTGTCAAAGCGCTTTCGGATGTCTGCGTCACCAGCGCCAACGCCGAAAAGATCCTAGCGCACTACCAAGACCATAGACTTCTCTACGTTCCCGATAAAAACCTCGGAAACTACGTCAAGCGGAAGTTCAACCTCGACCTCGAGGCATGGCCCGGCTTTTGCTGCATTCACAACGACCTGACGGTCGAGCTCGTCACCACCATGCGCAAACGCTATCCCGACGCCGCCTTGATCGTCCATCCTGAAGCGCCGCTTGATGTCCTCGACGAAGCCGATTACGTCGGCGGCACCAAAGGCCTTATCGAATACGTAAAAACCTCGCCACACAGCCAATACTTGGTGGGCACAGAAGAGGGGCTTTTGCATGAAATGCACAAAACGGCACCGGAGAAAGACGTCATCGTTCTCACACCTGATTTGCGGTGCTATGACATGAAAAAAACCACCCTTGAAAGCGTCCACCGTGCGCTTAAAACCAACACACACGCCATCGAAGTAGATCCCGAGGTCGCTCAGGGTGCGCGCCGCGCCATCGATAAGATGATGGCCTTAAGCGAACAATGACCAGACACCAAGCGGACGTCATCATTGTCGGCGCCGGGTTGTCCGGCCTATACGCGGCGCTGTTGATCGATTCCTCGCGCACCGTCGATTTGCTGGTTAAATCGGCGTTGACAGAAAGCAACTCCAACCTTGCCCAAGGCGGTATTGCCGCTGAACTCAACCATGAAAAACGGTTAATTGAAGCGCACATCGACGACACCATCAAAGCCGGAAGTCACCTCAACGACGTCCGCGCCGTCCGCGCGCTTGTCAACGAGGCCCACGAGAACATTCACACCTTGCTTGCGCTCGGTGTCGCCTTTGACACCGACGAGCACGGCACGATGAAAACCACCCGAGAAGGAGGCCATCGCACGCCGCGGGTTTTACACAGCGGTGGCGATCAAACCGGTAAAGACATCATCAACGCGTTGCATCGCGCCGTTAAGAAACGCCCCAACATCACCGTCCATGAACACACCACGGCCATCGACCTTATCGTCGAAGACGGCCGCGTCCACGGCCTGAGTGGTTTAGACCACGACCATGCTATCCACCTTTATTTCGCACCGCACACGGTGCTTGCGACCGGTGGCATCGGCGCCGTCTACGCCGCCAGCACCAACAGCCCTGTCGCCACTGGCGATGGCATCGCGATGGCTTTACGGGCGGGGGTAAGGGTAGAGAAAATGGCCTTCATCCAGTTTCATCCAACAGCTTTTTTTGATCCAGCTAAACCCGAAGGACGGCGTTTTCTCATCAGCGAGGCCGTTCGCGGTGATGGCGCGGTGTTGCGTAACATCGAAGGCGACGCGTTCATGAAAAAATACCATCCGGACGGCGATCTAGCCCCACGCGATATCGTCAGTCAGGCGATTCATCGAGAAATGTATGACACCTGGTGTGATCATGTCACCCTTGACACCCGGCACCTAGATACCGCATACCTTAGTCAACGCTTTCCCACCATCCATCAAGCCCTAAAGCAGCACGGCATCACGCTCGGTGAAGACTTAATTCCCGTGGCCCCCGTGCAGCATTTCACCATCGGCGGCATCAAAACCGACCTCGAAGGTCGCACCACCATGCCCGGGCTGTACGCACTGGGTGAATGCGCCTCGACGGGCGTCCACGGCGCCAACCGTCTGGCGTCCAACTCGCTGCTAGAATGCGTGGTTTTCGGACGCCGCATTGCTGAAAGCATCAACCAGAACCCCCTGCCCGTAAGCCGGCTCGCCCTTGACAACACTTTTCCAGGCAGCGCGCCTTACAACTACGCCCCCGTGCGCAAGAAACTCGGCTTAATGATGGAAGAACACGTTGGCATCGTGCGAACGGCGAAAGGCCTTACCAAAGCAAAAGAAGAACTGAGTGCCATGCGGAAAACGCTTGTTAGATACCCAAACCGCCATCCCCGCTACCATGAAACCTTAAACATGATCACGGTCGCCCTCGCCGTCGTCGACGACGCCCTGGCTCGCCCCACCAGCATCGGCGCCCATTTCCGAATCAACTGAACGTCTATGCACAGCGCTTCACAGACATTTTTTGACGCTGATTTATGCCGTTTTAGCCCTGTTTACACCAAAAACAGCAGGGAAATCCGCTGTACAGTACACTTTCTTGGTTTTTGACTTATCGTTTGTATTTTTCATCAAAAACGCGACCCATGTCTCGGTCGCGTTTTTATGTTAAATCGCTATTTAATGAGGCATAGGCGAATTTGTTAGCGGACTAACTATGCCTTTATAGCAAACTTTTGCACGGATACTATCGGGTGTTTTGACGGTTCGATGACAGGAAGTGTCATGTCGACTTATGCCACAGTTGTCAAAAAATGGCTTTCTACCTCTATATAAAGCCGTTCCCAGTTAATCTGTCACTTTTTGGCATGCTTTATTTTCCGCATGGCTTTATGACGCGCTTTTAAGGCTGATTCGTATTTGCCAGTGTCAACGCCTTCGTAATAGACAGCTTCTTGAAGGGCATCCGGTAGGTATTGTTGCACAACGTGGTGATCAGGGTAGTCGTGCGGGTACAAGTAATCCGCTTTAGCTTCAAAATTAGCCACGGTGATAAGGTGGTTCGGAATCGCGTAGGTTTTTCCTTCCTGAATGTCGGCGAGGGCCTTGTCGATGGCCTTCACTGCGCTGTTTGATTTTGGTGAGAGGGCCAGATCGATGGTGAGTGCCGCTAAGGGAATGCGTGCCTCAGGCAGACCAAGCCGTTCCACGGCGGCGGCACAGGCATGCATTTTAGCAAACACCGACGGGTTGGCCAGGCCGATGTCTTCATACGCGATAACGCTCAAACGGCGCAGGATGCTGTCAAGGTCCTCCATGGCAATGAGCCGCGCCAAATAGTGCAAACTGGCGTCGACGTCGCTGCCGCGGATGGATTTTTGGTAGGCCGAAAGGATGTTGTAGTAGTTATCCTCGTCTTTATCGAGGTCTAACGTTGGCGCGTGAACGATCTTTTTCGCCGCCTCCAAGGTCACGTGGGCGTTGGGATGGGTTTGTTCAATCAACGCTAGTCGGTTGATGGCAGCACGGATATCGTTTCGACTTGCCTTGGCGATGTAGGCGTATACCCGTTCGTCAAGTTCCGCTGTCAGTTCATCGGCAAACTTTGTTTTTATGCGCTTTAAATGGCTCACCAAAGCGCCTTCGGTGATTGGGTGCAACTTAAAGACGTGCGCCCGTGAGCGAATCGCTGGATTGACGCTGTGATAGGGGTTATTCGTGGTGATGCCAACCATGATGACGTCACCCTTCTCCACGTGCGGCAACAAATAATCCTGCACGTCTTTTTTCATCCGGTGAATTTCATCGACAACCACCAAGGCGCCATACCCGGTGGCTTGCGTCACGATCTGTTTAAGCGTGGCTTTGCTGTCGGTAGACGCGTTAAAGGTGAACGCGTTCAACCCAAACTGTGCCGCCATGACGCTGGCGATGGTCGTTTTTCCGGTGCCAGGTGGGCCGTAAAGAATCACGCTAGCATGAGCGCTTTGGTCAGCCATCTTCCGAAGCACACCTTCGGCGCCGACCAAGTGGGGTTGGCCGACGATGTCATCAAAGCTTTCAGGGCGCGCACGGTATGCGAGTGGTCGGTTCATGGGCCTCATTCCTTTCGTGCCTCCATTATAGCACGCCGCGTTGTCTTAAGTGGCGAAAACTGGTATAATGCACACGTACCAGAAAGCAGAGGAAAGTCGATGAAAAGAAACTATCACACCCACCACAAATACTGTAAACACGCCGTCGGCGTGACTGAAGATTATGTCAAAGAAGCCCTCGAACAAGGTTTCACCGTGCTTGGCATGTCCGATCACGCTCCGGTTGACACCCTCGTCGATCACGCCGATAACGTCCGCATGGACGCAGAAGACCTTCCGAAGTACCTCGATGAGGTAAAGACGATAAAACGCCGTTACAGCGAAGATATCACCGTATACACGGGATTAGAGGTCGAATATCTGGAACCTGATCCGGAATACTACGAACGATTGCGCGCCAACACGGATTATCTCATCCTCGGCCAACACTACGTCCGCGATGAATCGGCTCACAATTCGCTTGTGTCGTCGTTTAACCTTCAAAATCCCCACCATATTATCCAGTACGCCAAAGACGTCGTGCGCGCCATAGAGAGTGGTTATTTTAGCCTTGTGGGGCATCCCGACCTTTACCTTTGTGCGTATCCCCGGTTTGACGAGGCCGCCCAAAACGCCGCGACCCTCATCTGCACCGCCGCCAAAAAACACGATATACCGCTAGAGTTTAATGCTAACGGCATTCGCAGAGGGCTGATTCAAGCCGTCGATGGCACGCGTTACCCCTACCCTGTTAAAGCGTTTTGGGACATCGCCAAAGCGCATGGTTGTAAGATAATCCTCAGTTCCGACTGTCATCGACCTGCCTTCCTGTATGACGATGCCGTTAAAAAAGCAGAAGTGTTGGTAGATCAGTGGCAGCTGACGTTGAGCACACGCTTGCATTTTACATGACACCCTGCGAAATTTCCGTTCTAAGCGTTTTTTACACGTAAGACGTCTAAATACTCGTTCAAGGATAAAAACGCCGCGAGAAACGATTTCATTTTCGACAAAATTCCACAAAAAAGCAGCGGTGCATAAACGGGGTCATCCCCTGAACTTGAACCCGTTTATCCGAGAACACATCATCCAACAACCGATCTAAACAGGTCAATCGTGGTCAGATGCAGCCCTGTTTCGACAAAAGAGCAGGGTTTTATCTTTGGTGCGTTACTGCCGATAATATATATTATGTTTACTTGAGTATATCATCTAGGGGCTTGTCTAATCACGGACAGTGTGGAATTGTGTAAATCATTATAACGTGCTTTTGTTAATTTTGCAGGCTGCAAACACGACACCCCAAAAAATGAAAATTTCCTGTCATGCTCCGTTTCGTGTTTTTCATTGTCGGCTTCATCGCTTTCGTGATACAATGCATGTGTAGTTTACTTCTAATGCAGGTGATGTTATGCAAAAGGTTGCACTGATTTTTACCGGCGGTACAATCGCCATGAAAGTTAACTCTAAATTGCAAGGTGCCGTTCCCAGCGTGACGCCGGATGAAATCGTTTCATCGATTGCGGCGTATACACCGTATGAAAACTTGGAGACGTATGAGTTTTCCAAACTACCCAGCCCATCGATTACGCCCGCCAAAATGCATGAACTTAAAACGATTATCGATGGTTATCTTGAGAATGAGGCTTTTGCAGGTGTGGTGGTCGTTCACGGGACCGATACGCTTGAGGAAACGGCTTTTTATTTGGATATTGTCGCAAACAGCAACAAACCGGTGGTTTTAACAGGATCGATGAAAAACGCGAGCGAACTAGGGTATGATGGCTTGACGAACCTTGTCTCAAGCATTAAAGTGGTTTTAGAACCGACATCCCGCGGTAAAGGTGTGCTTGTGGTGATGAACTACGCCATCAATGCCGCGTGGGAGGTTACTAAGACACATACGCTTAATCTGGACACGTTTCAAAGCGTTGAGTTCGGCCCGCTTGGCATTATCGATGATGATGACGTAATCTATTTCAGGGAGCGCACACAGCGCAAGCAACTAAGTTTTAAAAGCGGCTTCAACAACGACGTGCATCTTCTGAAGGTGTACGCCGGCATGGGTGGAGAGTTAATCGATGCCTTAGTTGAATCCGGCGCACAGGGCATCGTGCTTGAGGCGCTGGGTCGTGGCAACGTGCCGGCGCCGATGATGGACGCCATTAAGAACGCCCGCCGCAAGGGCGTGGAAATTATCATTGTTTCGCGCTGCATTGGTGGACGCGTGCTGGATACTTACGGGTATTTGGGCGGCGGTAAAGACCTTGTGCGTCAAGGATGCATGATGGGCGGAAATTTGAGTGGCCCCAAAGCGCGCTTATTGCTCATGGTCGCGCTGGAAAACGGCATTCAACGCGAGGAAATTGAGCGCCTCTTCGCCTAAAAAAAACAAACGCGACCCCCTGGGGGTCGCGTTTTTTGGTGTTAAGCGCCAATTAAGCGCAGCGCATCTTTGATGAGTTGAGCGGTTTCTTTCGTTCGATCGAGTTTCTTTAGCACCCGATCGATTTCTTTGGTTTTGTAACCCAGAGCTTTGAGCGCGTCGTCGACGTCGGCGAGCCGATCGGTGTGTTTGAGCGTGAGGGGACCCACGTGAACTTTCCCTTTGAGATCGAGAACAATTTGTTGGCTTGCTTTGGGGCCGATGCCCGGAAACCGATTCAAGTATTTCGTGTCGCCGCTTTCAATTGCCTTGACCACATCGTCAACCTCAGCGCTTGCGAGCACCGCTAAGGCACTCTTTGGACCAATGCCTTTAACCGCAAGGAGCTGCATGAAAAGGGTTTTTGCTTTGGTGGTCCGAAATCCGAATAACGTCAGCTCATCCTCGCGCACGTGCTGATACAGGTAGACCTTTTCCGTCTTATCAAGCGTGTAGTCGTAGGGGTTTGGGGTGATGATACGGTAGCCGACCTCGTTTACCTCAAGGGTGATGTTGGTCGGCTCAATTTCTTTGACTGTCCCTTTAAAGTAGCTGTACATGCGCGGTTCCTCCTTATGGTTCGTTTGCTAACTGATAGGGTTTAAACGATAAAAATTGTCACAAGCATCAAATAGATTGCCAAGGCGACAAAATCATTGAACGTGGTTAACAAGGGGCCGTTTGCGCGGGTTGGATCAACTTTAATCATATGCAAAATTAGCGGTAATCCACTCCCGATTAGCGCCCCAATAACCAACGCAGCGAGCACGCTTCCACCCACCACAAGGGCCAAAGTTCCTTCAAACCCAACGGCCATGTCGGTTAGCTGCAACATGCCATACGCAATGATGCCGGCCAGCGCCCCGAGCACAATGCCGCTGAGTGTGCCAACGGCCCATTCTCGGATGAGATGACGCGTCACATCGAGGCGTCGGTGAATCGATTCCTTGGCGCGTTTGAGTACGGTGAGCGCCAGAGATTGGGTGGCGACGACGCCCGCAAGGGCAACAATCAGTGGTTGAAACATGACCAGTGCGAGGGCGGCTTCCACGGTGTCGACAAACTGGAAGATCATTACCGCAATGATCGCGTTAAGGGCTAACAAACCCAGTAACCAAGGCAATCGACGGCGGGCTGCTTTGACGATGCTCTCCTTGCGATCAATCGCGATGGGAACGGCCGCGAGACGTGCGTAATCATCACGCGAGGTGCGATCGATGACATCAAGCGTATCGTGCATCGTCACCACACCGGCAAAGCAATCGTCTTTATCGAGGATAGGCAAGGCCATGATGTCGTATTTTTGGATGGTGCGTACGACATCTTCAAGCGGATTATCGACGTGCATGACCTCGTGTGCAGGTTTCATAATCTGTTTGACACGGAGAGGGCTTCGCGCCGCGATTAAGGTCTGCAGCGAAACAGTCCCAAGCAAGCGCTTATCGGAATCGAGCACGAAGAGCGTGTCGATGTATTCAATGCGCGAGGCCTCTGTAATCAAGGTTTTCATGGCCGTTTTGACGTCATCGGTTGGTTTAAGGGTGATGATGCGATTGTTCATCTCACCGCCAGCGGTTGCTTTCCCGTGCTTCATCAGCTGTTTCAGGTGCGAACGCTTTATGTCATCCATGTTCGGCAACCACGCAATGGCGGCCGCCTTGCCAGCGGATTGGATTAAATCCACCGCGTCATCGGGCTCCATCGCTTCAAGCACTTGCACGGCGAGGTCATCATCCACGTGTCGAAGCAGGCGCGCGGCGGATTTAGGGTCAAGGTACGCGAAAACGGCACCTTGTTTGTCGGTATTAAGGTACGATAATAGCCGGCTGACATCGTCTTCTGTCATCATTTCTATGGCTTCGGCGATGTCGTAGGCATGATATTTTTCCAGCTTCGAAGCCACGGCATTATGCCGTGTTTCCTGCGTCAGGAGTTCATAGACTTCAAGCGGCTTGTTGCGTTTGAACAATCGGGTTTTCTTCATGGTATCGCTCCTATTGCACCAAGACGCTAATCAACGTCAGGTACACAATTAGCGCAAAAAGATCATTCACGGCGGTGACAAGCGGTCCGCCGGCAAACGCCGGATCAGCGCCGAACTTTTTAAGCACAAGCGGCATTGCGGTACCGCTTAAGGCCGCAAACACCAGCGACAACATGACGCTGATCGACACGGTGGCTGCAAAGAAATAGCGCAACGGAACTGATGGCGTAAAGATGTGCGTCAGCGCAAGCGTCAACGCGAACGTAAGCAGGCCAATCACAAGGGCGTTTAATGAGCCGACGCCGAGTTCCTTCACCACGTGTCGACGCGTCGCCTTAGCGATGCGATATTCATTACGACCCAAGCCACGCACAGTCAAAGCCGCAGTCTGTGTGCCGCTGTTTCCGGCCATGTCGAGCACAAGCGGTAAGAAGGCAACCATGACGATGACGCGTTCAATGGTTGAACTAAATGCCGCCACCACAAAAGCTCCCACTGTGCCAAGAATCACCATGGCAAATAGCCACGGTAGGCGGTGTGCAATGGTCTTAACCAAGCCTTCACGTAACATGACTCGACTGGATACGCCAGCCAGCTTTGCAACGTCTTCGTCCGTCGCGTCGTCGAGAATGTCGGCGGCATCATCGACGGTGATGACGCCCTGGAGTTGGTTTTTGTCGTTGACGACGGGCATCGCGGCGACCCCGTAGTTCTGCATGTGTCGCGCAACGGCCTCGGCGGTGTCGTGGATATGGACACTGATGACGTCATGGTGCATGACCTCGGCGATGCGCTTGGGCGAACGCGCACGAATCAATGTCTTCAAATCAACGGCGCCGACAAGAAACCCGTTGTCTTCGAGCGCAAAGACGCGTTGAAACGCTTCGATGGTGGCGGCTTTGTCAACCACCGCTTTCATCGCCTCTTTGACATCAGCATCCGGCGTCACGGCGATGTAGTCGGTCGTCATGAGGGCGCCGGCGGTGCCAAGGCGATAGCGAAGCAGGTGGGTCAGTCGCTCACGCATGTCGGTGTGCATGGCGTGAAGCAGTTCGTCACGACGTTCACCTTTTATTTTACGGAGCACGCGAGCGGCATCGTCGGTGGGCATTGCCTCGAGTATGTTGGTGGCTTTTTGCACCGGCATCGTGCGAAGGTGACGGGCTGTTTCTCCTTCGTGCACGTAGGCAAGCAGTTCGGCGAGCACGTGAAAATTCAGTGTCTGCAACACAAACAGCCGTTTTTCTTCATCGAGAGCATGAAACACGTCGGCGAGATCCGACGGATGATAGTTCGTCAAAAAATCCTGCAAACGCTTAGGGCTTGCCGATTCGATGACAGTGATGATTTCTTGTTTGAAGGTGGTGCGTTGGTCAGTATCTTTCATGTGAACACGTCCTTGCGTTCTAATCCTTGAACTCAAAAGTGGTTCCGAAGATGCGAACGGTGTCACCGTCCTTGACGCCATGTTTACGAAGGGCTTCATCAACGCCCATGGATCTTAGTTGGCGTGCGAACCGTTGCACGGATTGGTCACGCGAAAAATCGGTCATCTCAAACAGGCGCTTAAGGGCGTCTCCTTTGAGTTCAATGATGCCATCGTCGCCAGTTTCAACCGTAAATGGCGCTTTTTCGGCTTCGAAGTTGTACGTGACAACGCTATCATATTCTTCGTCTTTGTACAAGTCGAACGCCGGGGTGTTATCAAGCATGTCCGCTGTTTTTAGCATTAACAAATCCACGTTTTTTCGTGTGGCGGCGCTGATGGGAATAACCTCAATGCCCTCGGGAAGCTTGGCTTTAAAGGTGTTAAGGTTAGCCTCCGCGTCGGACAGGTCCATTTTATTGGCGACGACAATTTGTGGTCGTTTGGTCAAGTCGTAGGTGTATGAAGCGAGTTCATGCTGAATCGTCTGGTAATCCTCATAAGGATCACGCCCTTCGTAAGCGCTCATGTCAACGACATGAAGCAGCACGCGCGTCCGTTCAATGTGACGCAAAAACTGCGTCCCAAGCCCTTGGCCAAGACTTGCTCCTTCAATCAAGCCAGGCATGTCGGCCGCGACGAAGCTGCGGCCATCAGGCACGCCGACAACGCCGAGGTTAGGGCGTAATGTCGTGAAATGATAGTCGGCAATCTTCGGACGGCTGGCGGAAATCACGCTAATTAACGTGCTTTTTCCGACGCTCGGCATGCCAATCAAACCGACGTCGGCAAGCAGTTTAAGTTCAACCCTGAGTGTGAGTTGCTCGCCGGGTTCGCCTTTTTCAGCGATTTCCGGGGCGGTGTTTCGGCTTGTGGTAAAATGCACGTTACCGCGTCCGCCACGACCACCTTTAACCACGATGACACGCTGATTATTGGCGGTGATGTCGGCGATGACCTTGCCGGTCTCATCGTTAAAAATGGTGGTGCCGACGGGCACCTTGATTAGGGCGTCGGTGCCGGTTTTTCCGGTCAGGCGCTTGTTGCCGCCGTTTTCGCCGTCGTCGCCGGCGATGATTTTGTTGTAACGCAGCTCCAGCAAGGTGCTCAAGCCTTCATCGCCTTCAAAAACAACATGTCCGCCACGACCCCCATCGCCACCAGCAGGGCCACCTTTGGGAACGTATTTCTCACGGCGAAAGGCGACCATACCATCGCCTCCTTTACCGCTCTTAACTTGTAGTTTAACTAAATCCACAAACATGGTTTACTCTCCTAAAGCGTGTCGAACCATCGCATCATGTCCTCGCGTCGCTTAAAACGGAGGACGTGTTTATGACCGGTGAACTGGTTCGCGCAAGCGATGATTTTGCGTTTCTTTGTGTTAAATTGCATGACGTAGTGTAAAAATTCTTGATCGATTTCTTCGATACACCCCGATGCCATGTCACTACGATAGCGGTGTTTGTAACGCGCTTCGCGTTCGATGATGCCTTTAAGGGCGTCTTGGGTAGTGTAGTCGAGGATGATGATGGTGTCGGCGAGTTTCATTCGCTCCATGAACGTGACGCTGTTGGTGTAGTTGCCTTCGGTCACGTAACGGTCGTGTTGACGCAGAAACGCACGCACTTCCTTAGCAAACCTGTCCTTGCTTAGGGATTCCCAGTTGCGTTGCCAGTAGATGGTGTCGAGCAATAAGCTCGGAATCCCGAGTTTGCGGGCAAGCATCCGAGCAAGCGTTGTTTTGCCGGTGCCGGGGCTGCCAAGAATCATGATCCGTCGCATGCGTTGGTGTTCGACGAGGCGTTCAAAGGCGATGCGGTGCATCGGTTTAATGTACTCCCCTTCGATGAACTGGTTTCGCTTCAAGAAGTGTCGCATGCGAGTGTTGCCAGGATGGGTGTCGATTTTAATCGAGTCATATCCTTCGCGATGGGCACGTTTGATGGCGAAGCGAATCAGTGTCGAGGCCGCGCCGCTTCGGTGGCGATTAGGGTCGACGAGAATGCGGTGAATGACGAGGCTGTAATCGCGAAGCCAGTCAACGGTCCGATACGGTGGGTCGTTCTCCTCATAAAAAGCCATTGCACCGATGATGCAATCGCCGTCTTCCAACACGTAAAGGCTATCGTTTTCAATGTCACGGGCGAAATGCGCTTTACGCGGGTAGGTGTTTGGCCATTGAAAAATGCCATTAGCGTGCATGTCGGCAATGACTGCCTGGCTGAGGGTGTCGAGCGCGTCTAAATCGCCGGTTCGGGCTTTTCGTATCATAGCGTCCACCTTGTGTGTCGTGTTCAAAACCTATTATACACGCGGCAAAATAAAATGGCAAACACGTTTGACGCGTTTGCCATTTCGATTACTGTGGGTAAACCGATGCGCGTTTCCGTCCTTTGCCGATTTTCTCGTAACGGAGTACGCCGTCGACTTTGCTGAAGAGGCTGTCATCGCCGCCGATACCGACGTTAATGCCGGGATGCACTTTGGTGCCGCGTTGACGGTAGATGATTGAGCCTGCTTTACAAAATTGGCCGTCTGAGAGTTTTGCGCCGAGGCGTTTTGAGGCCGAGTCACGACCGTTTTTGGTCGACCCGACGCCTTTTTTCGACGCCATGCATATGAGGGGTTGAATGTCGAACAACATAATTGTCACCTCCGATTAGTTTTTCGTTGTTTCGTTTTATGCCGTAATGTTTGTGATTTCAAGTTTGGTGTAAGGTTGTCTGTGGCCTTGCTTGCGACGGTATTTTTTCTTCGCCTTGAACTTAAAGACGATGATTTTCCGTCCTTTGCCGTGTTTCATAACCTTGGCTTCCACCTTGGCACCGTCGACGAAAGGATTTCCGATCACGGTTTTTTCACCGCCGACCATCAACACTTGGTCGAACGTGATGGTGTCGCCTTGGGCGGCATCAAGCTTCTCGACAAAGATTTCAGCGCCTTTTTCGACGCGTGCTTGTTTCCCGCCGGTTTCGATGACTGCGTACATGTGAGCACCTCCTCATAGATTAAGACTCGCCATTAAGGTGACTATGCTTTAAGACCTTTTCTGAGCGGTATGCTGCTTAAGCGTACAAATGATAGCAAACTTCACTCCGTTTGTCAACCGTGGGTACGCAATCAGCCTTTAACATTATAGCACATTCGTCGGTTTTGTCCACTAAAAGTGTCCATGTTCGCGAAATGAGTAATACCTGCCTTGACCAATGACGATGTGGTCCATCACATCGATGTCCATGACGCGCCCGGTTTCGACCATGGTCGCGGTGATGTCGAGGTCAGCAGGCGAGGGGGTCGGGTCTCCTGATGGGTGGTTGTGGACGATGATGATGCTGGCCGCCGACACCGACACGGCGTGTTTGAACACTTCTCTTGGGTGAACGATGGCGCTTGAGAGCGACCCCATAAAAAGCAGTTGTTTCTTAATGAGTTTGCCTTTGGTGTTAAGGTAGAGGGCATAAAACATCTCTTGTGTCAACATTTCCAAATCGGCTTTTAAAAACGCATAGACCGCCTCGGGCGTCGTGAGTTGAACGTTTTCGACGTAACGCTCTTGATGCAACCGCTTGCCAAGTTCAAGGGCCGCTAACAGTTGCACAGATTTCGCCTTCCCCATGCCTTTGACACGCACCAAGTCGTCAATGGAGGCTTGATTAAGTGCCCGAATGGAATCGTACTTGTAAAACAAACGTTGCGCAACGTCGAGCACAGACCGCTCCTTTGTGCCAGTGCGTAAAATAATCGCAATCAGTTCGTGGGTGGCAAGGGCTTCTCGTCCGTAGGTCAAAAAGCGTTCACGGGGTCTTTCTTTAAGCGGCATCTCCTTGATTAATAGCATGCATCACCTCGGGTAGTTGTTTACCCGTATGGTATGCATCATTTGTTCATTTTCTCTTCCCAAAGCGCAATCGCCTTGCGATGAGCCTTGCCAATCGCCGGCAAATCATCTAGTGCATGAAAGTTCTCAGTTACCTGGCCGCTCGTGGCGTGGATGACGGTGAGTCGCCAGCGTTTGTGGCTGAACACGTGAGTGATCTCGCCGAGTGTTTCACCGAGTGTGAGCGCCATTGACAAGTTTGATTGAAGGGCGGTATAGGCTTTCGTGACATCACTGCCTATTATGTGTGGAAGCCCGTATAAGTTCGCAAGCAACCCTTTGTCGGGATTCTGTTCGAGGTAAACGGCGTCACCGCCGGTAATCACAAAGGCGATGTAGTGCTCGAGTGGCTGTTTAAGACGGGGCGCCCTCATGGGTATCTCGGCGATTCGGCCCTGCGCATAAGCCAGGCAATGGCGTTGCAGTGGGCATGCCTCGCAGATCGGCGTGCGTACGCACACCAAGGCCCCTAACTCCATGATTGCTTGCGTCAGCTCACGCGGTGGTGCATGGTGATGCATGCCTCGCACCACGTCTTTAACGGTTGCCTTGGTGGCGGAAAGAGCGATGGGCCTCGCCTCGGCGAGCACTCGGGTTAGGACGCGAAGCACGTTGCCGTCAATGGCCGGTTCAGGTTGATTGAACGCGATGGAGGCAATCGCGCCAGCCGTATAATCGCCAATGCCAGGCAACGCCTTCAGTGCGTCCAAGGTGGTTGGAAACTGACCACCGTGGGTGGCGCACACTTGCTTGGCGGCTTCATGAACGTGTTTGGCCCGGCGATAGTATCCAAGGCCTTGCCAGTGTGAAAGCACGTCATCAAGGCTGGCTTGGGCGAGCGTTTCAATATCAGGAAAGCGAGCGATAAACCGTTCATAGTACGGTAGCATGGTGGCGACCTGCGTCTGTTGGAGCATCATTTCACTGATAAAAATGCGATAGGGATCGCGGCTGTGGCGAAAGGGTAAATCGCGCGCATTCGCACGATACCACGTTATAAGATTGTGTGCTAACTGTTTGCTTGTTTGTGCGTCCATGGTGGGGTCACCGTCTTTCAAAAAAGCGCCTCACGACGCTTTTCAAGGATAGATGAGATTGTCGCCGTGATAGTCTTCAATGCCACCGACGTCAACGACGTCGTACCCGAGGTGGACAAGCACATCATGCATGAAGCGGGTGCGATTGCCCCGGCGACACACGAGGTAGATGGTCTTATCGGCGTCAAAGTAGGCTCGAATCGCTGCTTCATCGTGGATATGAGACACATGAAACTGACCATCCGGTGGGAACGTAAGGTGTCCTGGGTTGACAAACTCAGTGTAAAAAGGGATCATGTCAAAACCTTCAATCATGCCAAGTTCAGCGATTTCAAACGCTTCACGCAGCTCGACGTATTGCACGTCGTCGCGGTTTAAATGGTTATCGATTGTGTCCATCGTCACGGGTTCTCCTCCTGTGCAAGCCGTCAGCAACAACGCCATCACGGCGATTACAATAACATGCCCTGTTTTCATGGTATCCCTCCTAAAGCATGTAACTAAATAAGCGAGCAAATACGCTTAATACACGTAGGGTGATGCGGCGGAAATCAGACATCTCGAGCGGTTCAATCGGGCCGTCGAGATAATCGCCGGTGGCATCAACTTGCAGGCTTTGCGCCAAGTATTCTTGAGCGATGACTTCGTGTATGTGGGCGTTAAAGGATTCTGAATAGATGACGATGACGCTCTCGGTGCTTAAAAAAGCGCTGCGGGGATCGATGTTGAGGCTTCCGATGATGGTGATGTCATTGCCCATCATCACGGTCTTGGCGTGCAAGCTTTCCGACCCTTGGTACTCGTACACGGTGCCCTGTGCTGCAAAACGTTCACGCACCAGCATGTATCCGCTCAGGGCGGGATAGTTGGGGTTGCCCGCAGGGCTGTTAGTCAACATGGTGATGGTTTTCCCTTGGAGGCTATCTAGTTCCTCAAGCAAGGCCCGATCAAGCACGAAAAAGGGGGTTTGTACGAAAATGTCGTCGTAGTGTTCGGCCAACTCGACCAACGTCCGAACAATGACAGGGGATTTGTGCATGCGTTCCAGCGGGCTTCGCAAAAACGTGGCCCGATTAATAGCGATGGCGTCGGCGTGAATGCTCGCCATGATGAGTGTCGCATCCAACCCTCGTTCATCGACATAATCATCATGCGCGTCTTTCATCATCGTTTGCAAGGAGGCGGTGTCGTGGCTTTCGGAGGCATTTAGCAGTTCGGTGTGCTCATACGCAAACAACTCGTCGATGTAGGCTATCATGTCAGCCACTGCATCAATTGTCTCATCTCCGTAGACAAGGACATCGCGATCGTGGGTTGAGGCTTCCGCTGGCATCGATTCAAGATAATAGCGATCGCCGACGTTCCGACCGCCCACCATGCCATAGCGTTCATCGATAACCCACAGTTTGTCGTGAAGCATGTTTTGAAGTGCGTACGGCGGAAACGGCGTAATTGGTTCGAATAACGCGAGTGTAATGTTTGGGTGTGCTGCCAGGGCGTCACGGTACGCGCGGTTTTGGCCATACAAGCCGAGCATGCCGGCACCGTCAATGACAAGCCGAACCTCCACACCACGATCGGCGGCTTCAAGCAACGCACCAAAGAGAATATTGCGGCTGTGATCAGTGCGGATAAGGTAGGTGGTCATGTCAATGCGTTCGGTGGCGCTTTCAATTAACGCAAGGCGTACATCAAATGCGTGCGTGCGCGATTCGACCAAGTAAGCCCAGGTAGCCTCGTCATCAGTCGTGCGCATGCGATTGGTGTCGTAATCGAGGTCGCTTGGCATCGGTTGGTGAACAGCGAATACAAGCATGCCGAAGATGACATAATACATGAGCACACAATACAGCAGCAAAGCAAGTCTTTTTACCAGCCGTTTCATCTCAACCCTCCCTCGGTTCCATGCGTTACTTCCATTATACACAAAAACCCCCGGATTCAGGTAAAAAAACATGTGAAACAACCCGGTACGGTTCACGTTGCGGCGTGGCGGGGGCAATGGTATAATGAAGCTAACAAACATGAGGGGCTGATAGCGTGGACACAATTGAACGCCGCGAGGTTCGCATCCAAAGCAAAGAGATGCTTTCCTATCGATACCGCCAAGGCGGAAAACACACCTTGGTCTTGCTACATGGGAACATGGCCTCAAGCCGTCAGTATGATTATTTCATGGAGAACATCGATAAGGCGTTCACAATCTATGCGATTGACATGCGTGGCTTTGGTAATTCCTCGTATTTTACACGCATCGACTCACTGGACACCTTCGCCGAAGATCTTAAAGAATTTGTTGACGCCATCGGCATCAAAACCTTCACCTTGATTGGTTGGTCACTTGGTGGGAATGTGGCGATGCGTTTTGCCATCGATTACCCCGAACACGTGGAAAAACTCGTGTTGCTGGCACCGCCCAGCGTCAAAGGAATCCCGGTTCGTAAACGAACTTTATTCGGGTTGTGCGCATCGCGCCGTTTTGTGATGACAAGAGAGGGCATGGAAAAACGGGTAGCTACCGTGGAACATTGGAAAATAAGCAACCGGCGCCACCGACTCAAGCGGATGCTTAACCGCAAGCGCTTCAACAATCAAAAACCGCTTAAAGCACGTTATGATAATTACCTGAACGAGCTCATGATGCAACGCAACTTGGCCGACGTTACCTTGGCGCTTTCACGGTTTAACATCTCCGAAGAACACAACGGCGTGGTGTCAGGAACAGGTGAAGCGTCACAGATTGCGATGCCGACGTTGATTATCCATGGTGATAAAGACCGTGCTGTGCCGCTTCAAGCCGCGTATGAAAACAAGCGCGCCATTGGTGAAAACGCCGAGGTTCATGTGGTGAAAAACGGCGATCACGCCTTAATGATGGGATCTCTCGGTGATCTGATGAACGTGGTGGAGACCTTTGTGCTCTAACAATAAAAGATCGATTCGCGTAGGAATCGATCTTTTTTTTGTGTTCACCGGTTAGAGTTTTGTGTCATCAATGCTATCAAGAAAGCTCTTAAGCGGCTGAACCATGGTGGCGATGGTGCCCGGCTCAAAGGGGTTTTTCAACCCTGCAAGGTCGAGTAGGCCAACGAAACTTCTTGAGCCTCCAGCATCGCAGAGTCGCAAATAGCTCTTCCACGCTTCGGTGCGATCTTCTTGCGCTTTTATCCAATATTCGAAGGCGCACACTTGGGCGAGGGTGTAGTCGATGTAGTAAAACGGCACAGCAAAAATGTGGCCTTGTCGAAACCAAAAACCACCGCGTTCCATAAAGTTGTCGTCATCGTACTTT
The DNA here is from genome assembly GCA_007132465.1 of Candidatus Izemoplasma sp. Taxonomy (GTDB): domain Bacteria; phylum Bacillota_I; class Bacilli_A; order Izemoplasmatales; family Izemoplasmataceae; genus SLQR01. Next base: position 2,264 of record SLOP01000021.1, on the reverse strand, counting down.
TTGTATGGTAAGTACGTCTTCTCGATTTCTCTCCACGTCAACTTGCGTTCTTCTTTCGTCATCGACGGTTTTTCATAGATGCGATGCTGGAACTCATCGACGGCAACCCCGTAAGGAATGAACATTAACGCGCCAGCCAGGTGGCTAAACTTGTATTTCTCGGTGTCGTTTTCAAAGAACGCGTCAATCCAAGGCCAGGCAAAAAACTCCATGCTCATCGAGTGAATTTCGCTGGCTTCCAGCGTCGCCCACATGTATTCGGGGACATCGTGATGACGGCTGCGGAACACTTGGAAAGCATGGCCGGCTTCGTGGGTCAGCACATCCACGTCGTGTTTGGTGCCGTTGAAGTTGGCGAAGATAAATGGCGACTCGTGGTTAGGGATGTAAGTGCAGTAGCCACCGCCCATTTTCCCTTTTTTAACGTCAAGATCCATCAGTTCTCGTGCTAGCATGTAACGAAAGAACTCATCGGTCTCAGGGCTCATCGCTTGATACATGGTTTTCGCTTTTTCAATCATCCACGTTTTATTGCCTTTGGGTTTGGGGTTCCCTGTTTTGAACTCAAATGGCAAGTCGTAACTCATCATGGTGTCGATACCGAGCCGATTGCCTTGACGTTTGACGAGTTCACTGGCCAGCGGCACAAGGTTGTCACGGACTTGACGGCGATAGGTGGCGACATCTTCAGGCCCGTAATCCAACCGACCGAGACGATCATAGGCAAGGTTAGTGAAGTTATCGTACCCAAGGGTCTTGGCAATCTGTGAACGGACTTGGACCAGTTCGTCATAAATGTCGTCAAGCGTTTCTTCTTGTGACGCAAACCATGCGCTCACGGCGCGGCTCGCACGCCGGCGTACGTCGCGATCGGGTTTTTGCATGAACGGTGACATTTGGGTCAGGTTCCGGACTTCACCTTCAAACTCAATTTCAGCACCAGCGATTAGCTTGTCATAGCGGCTGATGAGACGGTTTTCTTTCTTCAAGTCCTCGAGGATGGCATCGTTAAAGGTGCGCAGCGCTTGTTCGGCGATGTCAAAAAGCAGCGACCCTTTGCGCGTGGTAAGCTCATCTTTGAACCGCGCGGCAGCAAGCGCTTGATAATAACGATGGTTTAGCTGCTCAAAAAGCGGGCCGTTTTCATCAAAAAAATCTTTTTCTTGGTCATAAAACTCGTCTTTGGTGTCGATGGAGTGACGAATCGATGCCAGCGACTGCATGGTGTCAAAGTTAAAGCGCAGTTGATGGATGGTGTCCATCGCGGTTTCTTGCACGTCGGCGGTGTCGGCGTTTTTAAACGTGTCAATCGCGGTGGTAAACGCGGTGGTAAACGCCTCCATGTCGGGGCGCTGGTAGGGATATTCGGAAAATGTCATGGTTTTCACCTCTTCGTAAACTATGTTCATTGTACCACATGTGATGATTCATCTGGTGCCATTCGTCTCACGAAACTGCCGCCAAACAGATCTCAAGGCGTGTTTTATCATAAGTGCCCGTTATAAGGACGCTTTCGCGATGGCATCCGGGTCTATCATACCATATGCCCAAACAAAACAAACCCCCGATTTCGCAATCGAGGGTTTGTGCTCGAGTCTATGTGGTCATTAAGGCAAGTATACTTGCATGGCGTCGTAGGTGTTGATTAAGCCGTCGCGATGCATGAACTCAGCAAGCGGTTCTGTTTTGTCGAAATGGTAATCCGTATCGTCCGGGGTGTAACCGGCGAGCGCGAGTGCCGTGAAGACGCCTTCATCCTCGAGGAATGCGTAAAGCGTTTTTTGCACAATCATTGAATCAAGGATGGCGTTTCGATCGGTTTCATCAGCTTCCATGATGTCATTGAAGGTGAACTCCACTTGGGTAAAGCTGACGCTCGAGCCGCTGATTTCACCGAATGTGAAGGCGGCAATGATGAAGTTCTTCGTTTCGGCAACGGTGATGATGTCGTAGTCGCCGATGTCGTAAAGGGTGGCGGTGGTGGCCCATCCGTCTGTGGCAAGCAACGGCACTTCGATGTTCGGGTTACCAAAGAGCATGTTCACGACGGTGACGTGGAGCGATGCGCTAGCAAGCATCTTGTCGATATCGGTGTCGCTCATGTTGGTGATGGCGGCGCCGTCGAACGTGTCGCCAAAGTCGTCGGTGATAACGTTGTTGGCTTCAAGCACTTGGAATCCTTCGAGTATGCTAACGAGCTCAGCACCTTCGATTTGTGTGCCGGTTGCCTCGGCAACATCAATCGTTTCGCGGAACGTCAGCGG
>SLOP01000036.1 GCA_007132465.1 Candidatus Izemoplasma sp. | reverse complement strand
TTTATGTACATTTGAGGTCTTTCTGATTCTATATCAATAATGCGGTAAACTCGATATAGATCGCCATAGGTTTTCGAGGTTTCAAGTTCGTTCTCTGTAACGTAAAACGGTGCATCATACCTTAGTTTTGTCGTCTTAACCTCAATAACAATCTCAACAAGTTGTCCGCTATCGTCAATATCAAATGATTTTATGTCAAACCCATAAGCATCAGATTCTTTGGCAACCCATCTAATCTTCTCTGCAAGGTCGGGGCGACCAAGACTTTTTAGCCTTTCCTCCTCATAATCTATGACAAGCTTTTCTCCAAGTATCCCTGTTTTCTGATCTTCTTCAGCCTTTTTAAGATAATCTTGCTTTCTTATGGTGCCTTCTCTGGATATTGTGTTAGGTTTACTCACGCGTGGTTCACGTTCAACAAGTTCAACTGTGCGAATCTTAACCTCGTCCCCGCCACTTGCGCGGAGTATGTTTTGATTGATGATTTTGTCGGCTTCGTCCGCTTCAATAAGGTCGAACGCCTCATCGTTTATCACCATCTCGATGTAACGATCATAAGGCATAGGAGCGAACTCTGTGTACACTCTCTCATACAGCTCCATCATATCACGTAAATCGTCACGCAGTTCTAAATCAGTATAGTCTTCAAGATGGTAATACTTAGATACAATGTTCGTGCATTGATAACCATACCCTAGATCATGTTTGTCGCTACCCAAATCAATCTCTGTTTTTGAAAACCTTGTCTCACCTATCAAGCTTCGAAAATGTCCAGCCATTTGAACTGCCTTATCATAGCTTTGTTTTTTGTAACGCTCCTTGAAATATGTGATCCCTTGATGGAGGCTTAGATAGAATCCAGACATGTCTTTTTTGAACAAGTAAACGACATATAGTCCATGCTGTGCAGACTTAGTAATCTTAGGGTTAAAAATACCTACCCAAGGATATGCTGTTCGGACTCCGCGTCCAACAGATCCAGTTACCAAATACTCTGATCCAATAATGGATTTAATCTTCTGAGGGATATCCTCGCGTATTAAGGGATAAAATGCTTCGGTTTTATCTACTTTCTTACCTGGCCTGATCAAGTAAGTCTTCATAAAGCGGTCGAACAGTTTGTTCATCGAATCACCTCAAATATGACATCATAAGAAAACACCCGAAAACCTAGGCAAACAGCCCAGGTTTTTTCGGGTGTAAAACATCGTACATTAAGCATATTAATCATCCCCTGCATCGACGCCCCCCCTCGCCGACGACGCATGGTTTGTGAACTTACAAACTTATTATATCAAATAACATGTGATTAGGAAACTATTGCTATAACGCGCCAAATGCCGCGAAGATGATAATCCAGACGATAATATAGAGTACGAAGACTGTGATGACCGCAATGAGGGCTCCAAGTCCAGCTGCTTTGGCGGTGCGAGGTTTCGTATCGTTCCAAACCAAAAATAGAATCAATCCGACAAGCGGTAAGATGAAACCAAGAAGTCCCCAACCAATGCCTCCAGGGTCATCTGGGCTAGTCCGTTGGGCTGGAGCGGTTTTTGATTTTAGGAATCTACCACATTGATCGCATTGTCTCTGCATTGCTTTGACGCTTGCTCCACAGCTTGGACAATAAGGCATATATTGTGTCTCCTTTCAAGACAACAAACCGTTTCCCCTTCTTACCCTGATTGTAACAACACCCTCGCCGCATCTCAAGCAACAGGCATTTCTCACTGTAAAGACGCAAGCTTTGATAAGCTCGCGTCTGTTTTTGATTTTTCATGTTGATAACAAAAGTTTAAAGCAACATCCCAAAAAGCAGGCCATAAGCCACGGCGATGAGCAGTGTCTCATCGCCGTCGTAGTGCTCGACGACAATGCCGCGTTTGCCGTTGATTTTGCCCGGCGAGGTTGAAAGCAACACGTTCTTTCCTTGTGAAAGCCTGATTTGTCTGGAGAACACACGCTTACGCCAGACGTCAATCTGGCCTTCTTTGAGGGTGACCTCCTCTTGACGACCAGGCTGCATAATGATGTTCGCAACCCTCTCTTGGTCGTCGTCGGTGATTTCAACGGCCATGCCGCCGACACTTTTGATCAGCGTCAACCGTGGCATGTCTCCTTGGGCAGGTTCAAGCGTCACAAAGCGGGTGCCTCGGACCGATTCCCTATGGGCGTGGTACCGCACCTCGCCAGTTGAATCAAGCACCGCTTCCGGCCCTTTGGTCATCACTTTCTTTATCGGAATCAAGAAACTTCCCTTGGCCTCACCGTATGTTGGTTTCGATGCTTCGGCATTCTTTCGTTCTTCAGCGATGTGGGCGCGCATCGCCCGATAATTCTCCCCTAAAAGCGATGTGTTAAATGCTTTTGGAAGGATAAAAAGAAGCACGATGAACGCGAGCAAGCCGAGAACTTGAACGTCAAGGAAAGCCCCCCCCGACGTATGAAATGCCCGATACAACAAGCGTGAGTGCTGCGACCATGCCGATGAGGGTGAGCACGACGCGTGAGACGGGTGTCGAGATGCGTTGGCGTACGCCGCCTTTGGCGCTATCGGTCGAGTAGAGGAATCCACGGATTGCTTGCTTACCATGAGATAGGTAAAGGCCCACAGTCCGCAAACCAATGATGACAAAAAGGCTTCCGAAAAACACAAAGCCGATGCCGGCAATGCGATCGCCTTCCTCTCGTGAAAGTTCAAGCATTCCGACGACAGAAAAAAACAGGCCCGCCAACCCCAGAAGCACGAAAAAGAACCCTGCACGTAAGATAAACATTTCTCGTCGATGCGTGTGTTGCATACACATTCCCCTTCCCTAATGCATATACCTATCGTTGATTTCATATTATCACAGCATTTTCAGCAAAGATAGCACGTATAAAAAGACGCGGGGTTCCCGCGTCTTAGGTGGTTGATAGGAGCGCAATCAGTTCGCGCGTTTGAATTGGTTCTGAATATTTGTGGGTGCCTTCGGCCTTGGCGAGAATCCGCGTGGCCTCTTGAAACGCTACACGCACCGGAACCATACCAAGGTCACGTTCTTCGTCGGTGAGGTTGGTTGGCTCTGTGCCGTCTTTTACCGTGACGGCATAAATGTGGTGCTCGCGCCGAAGGCCGTCGAGGATTTCACGAATGATGAGGGTTTTTGTGGCCGTGTGGACGATGTGTCCCGTCTCTTCGCTGACTTCGCGCGTGAGGGCGGTTTCTAAGGACTCCCCTTCATGCACGCCGCCACCCGGGAGGACGTAGGTGTTGGATTGTTTTAAATGCATGAGCGTGACAGCGTCTTGGTGGCGTATGACGGCGCGCACGGCGAGGTCGAAGGGGCCGTGTTCGTCTGTGGAGTCGTCGCTTATTGTGATGAATGGTGTCATAGGTCTCCTTTCGAAAAGAAAGGCGCCCGGAGGCGCCTTTTTGGGTTACGCGTCGATGGTGTAATCCATGGCGGCGTAGCGTTTGTACATTTTGAAGCGTTTTTGCGCTTCTTGAAGGTTGACTTGCAAGAGGTGTTCGGCCTTGTCGGGGTTGATGTCGACAAGCTGCGCGTAGCGCGATTCGTTCATTAAGAAATCCTTGTATTTATCCCACTTGGGCGCTTTGGAATCGAGTTGGAAGGGGTTTTTGCCTTCTTCTTCGAGTTTTGGATCAAAGCGGAACGTCGGCCAGTAACCGCACTCGGTGGCGAGTTTGGCTTGGTTGTTGGAATAGGTCATGCCACCTTGGATCTTGTGGGCGATGCAGGGGCTGTAAGCGACGACGATGCTCGGTCCATCATGCGCTTCGGCTTCGCGGATCGCTTTTAAGACTTGCGCTTGGCTGGCACCGTGAGAGACTTGGGCGACGTAGACGTGGCCGTAGCTCATGGCGATGGCGGCGAGGTCTTTTTTCTTGCCGTCTTTACCGCTGGCGGTGAAGGCTGCGATTGAGCCGGTCGGGGCCGCTTTGCTTGATTGGCCGCCGGTGTTGGAATAGACTTCGGTATCCAAGATGAGAATGTTGACGTCTTCTTTGTTGGCGATGACGTGGTCTAAGCCACCAAAGCCGATGTCGTACGCCCATCCGTCGCCGCCGATAATCCAGTTGGATTGCTTGACGAGGTAAGGCGCAACGGCTTTAAGTTCTTCTGCCAAGGGGCCTTCCATCTTGTCGATAAGCGGTTGCAGTTCACGGGCGATCTCAAGGGTTTTCTCGCCGTCTTCACGGTGTTCAATCCATTCGGTGAAGAGGTCGGCGGCTTTGCCTTGGATTTTATCTTTGTTTTCGGCGAAAAGCGTTTGGATGCGGTCGCGAATCGCTTGGCCGGCGTGACGCATGCCGAAGCCGAACTCGGCGTTGTCTTCAAACAGGCTGTTGGCCCAGGCCGGTCCGCGGCCGTCGACGTCAGTGGTGTAGGGGGTCGCCGGGAAGGAACCGCCGTAAATAGAGGTACAACCGGTGGCGTTGGCGATCATCATGCGGTTTCCGAAGAGTTGGGTGACAAGTTTGATGTACGGTGTTTCACCGCAACCGGCGCAGGCGCCAGAGAACTCAAAGAGCGGCTTGGCGAACTGCGAGTTTTTCGGGTTGGTCATCTCAACCAAATTATCTTTGTAGGTGACGTGATTGAAGAGGTAGTCGCTGTTTTTGATTTCGCCTTTGTCAATTTCTTTGCCGATTGGGCTCAGTTGCAAGGCCTTGGTTTTGGCCGGGCACACTTGCACACACACGCCACAACCGGTGCAGTCGAGCGTGGAAATTTGGATTTTGTATTTGAGGCCGTCTAAGCCTTTGCCTCGTGCGTCTAAGGTTTTGAGGTCCTCCGGTGCGTTGTTCATCTCTTCTTCTGTCAACAAGAACGGCCGGATGACGCCGTGCGGGCAGGCAAAGGCGCATTGATTACACTGGATGCAGTTTTCTGCGACCCATTCCGGGATGTAGTTGGCGATGCCGCGTTTTTCGTATTGCGTGCTGCCGGGAACCATGGAGCCATCGTAGTATGGTTCGAACGCGGAGACCGGTAAATCGTAGCCTTTGATGGCGTTGACGGGTTCAGCGATGTCGCGGACGTACGCGGGTTTGTTGTTGTCGGTTTCGTGCGCGTCATCTTCTAGCGACTTCCATTCCGGTTTCACGTCAACTTCAACGAGACCCTCTTTCCCTTTATCGATGGCGGCGAAGTTTTTCTCGACGAGTTCTTTCCCTTTGCGTCCGTACGCTTTTTCAGCGTATTTTTTCATTAAGGTCTGCGCTTCGTCGTATGGCATGATGTGTTCGTTTAAGGCGAAGAACGCGGATTGCATGATGGTGTTGATCATGCCGCCGAGGCCGACGTCTTCAGCTAGTTTGACGGCGTTGATGATGTAGAACTTGGCTTCTTTTTCAGCCAGCTGACGCATCACCTTGGTGGGCAGTAACGATTCGATGGCGTCGGGGCTTGCGATGGTGTTCAGCAAGAACGTGCCACCCTTGCGAAGACCACCAATCATGTCGTAAAGGTGGAGATAAGAGTCTTTTGAACACGACACGAAGTGTGGACGGTTGACAAGATAGGTGCTGCGAATCGGTTGTTCGCTGAAACGCAAATGCATCCGCGTGACGCCGCCGGATTTCTTCGAGTCATAGCTCGAGTAAGCTTGGGCGTAAAGATCGGTGTTTTCACCGATGATTTTAATCGTGTTTTTGCTGGCGCCGACGGTGCCGTCGCTGCCGAAACCGAAGAATAAGAGTTCGGTCGTCGACTTGTCGATGGCATCGATGTCGGCAGGGGTTTTGAGCGAGGAGTGGTTCACGTCGTCGACGATGCCAATGGTGAAGCGGTTTTTCTGTTCGTTGGCCAAGTTGTCGTAGACGGCAACGATGTGTGCCGGGGTCGTGTCTTTGCTCGAGAGGCCGTAGCGTCCACCGATAATCGTCGGGGCATTGTCTTGGTTGTAATAGACACTGCGGACATCGAGGTAAAGCGGTTCGCCGATTGACCCGTTTTCTTTCGTGCGATCGAGCACGGCGATGCGTTTGACGCTCTCGGGCATCGCTTTGAGCAGATATTCGGCGCTGAAAGGACGATACAAATGCACACTTAAAAGCCCGACTTTGCGGCCTTGGCGGTTCAAGTAATCGACCGTTTCACGAATCGTTTCGGTCACCGAACCCATCGCGATGATGACGTCTTCTGCGTCGTTGTCGCCATAGTACACAAACGGTGCGTAGTCGCGTCCTGTTTCTTTGCTGATGGCTTTCATATAATCGTTGACGATGTCGGGAATGTCGGTGTAGAACTTCCCTTGCAGTTCACGCGCTTGCATGTAGACGTCGTCGTTTTGTGCCGAACCGCGGGTGACGGGGTGTTGGCTGCTCATGGCGCGTCGACGGAACGCAAGCACCGCGTCGCGATCAAGCAGTTTGTCGAACACCTCATAGGGCATCACTTCGACTTTGTTCACCTCGTTTGAGGTGCGGAAACCGTCGAAAAAGTGCAAGAACGGCACGCTCGATTTAATCGCGGAGAGATGCGCAACCCCAGCGAGGTCCATGACTTGTTGGACCGACCCGGTCGCAAGCATCGCAAACCCGGTTTGTCGGGTCGCCATCACATCTTGATGGTCCCCAAAAATCGACAGTGCTTGAACGGCAATGCTGCGGGCCGAGACGTGAATCACGCCCGGTAACAGCTCACCGGCAATCTTGTACATGTTCGGCAATTTCAAAAGCAGCCCTTGACTCGCGGTGTACGTGGTCGTGAGCGCGCCCGCTTGCAGCGAACCGTGCACCGTACCAGCGGCGCCGGCTTCTGATTGCATTTGAATGACCTTCACGGGCATGCCAAATAGGTTTTTCTTTCCTTGTGAGGCCCATAAATCTGTGAGTTCAGCCATGGGGGAAGACGGGGTGATCGGGTAGATTCCGGCCACTTCCGTGAACGCGTAAGACGCGTGTGCAGCCGCCTCGTTTCCATCCATTGACTGGAACATTTTCTTTGTCGCCATCGCAACAACCTCCAGTTATTTTTTCACGTTAAAAACGCCGTATGTTGTCATACAAATTAATTATACAATATCCCCGAGGTTGTGACAACCGTCTGAGGGGAAAATAATAAAAGAAAGCACTTTCATTGGCGTGCTTTCTTTGGTGTTTATAAACGGTGCGGTGCTATTTCAAACTGGCGATCATCGCATCAGCTTTATCGAGGTATATGCCAGCGACTTTTTCAAAATCGATGCCGAGTTCTTCGCTTAAGCCGATGAACGCTTTATAGAGCGCAACGTTATGCCACTGCAGGCATTGAAACGCCCGCCACAGATGCAGGCGATTGTGTTCGTGTGCGTCGGGTTCTCTTTCGAGGTAAACCGGCAAAAGCGCCCGGGCGTGATCGAAATTCATGTTACCGAACTGCGCGATGTCGTAGTAAGGATCGTTGTTGCCGGTGAACTCCCAATCGACGAGTTTCAGTCCTTGATCTGTGATCACAAAATTGGAAGGTTGCGCGTCCCCGTGGGTGAAGGTGGTTGAGTCTGCCGCAAAATCGGCGTGCCGCTCCAAGAGCGTTGTTTTAATGGCGTGATAGCGGTCTGAATGGGTGTGGTCGTACGCCCGAACCAACGCTTCATACCGCGTGAGGCGGGCGAAAGGCGCGTAATCGATGGGCGTGGTGAGGGTGGCGTGGTGAACCTGCTTTAACAAGGCCGCGACCGCCTTGAGGTGCTTGAGCGGGTCGCCTTCGCTCATCGGCGTGCCCTCGATGTAACGACCGATTTTCTCACCCGTTTCGATGTCGAGCTTAACGGTGTCGTTGGAAATGCCAAGCGATTCGGCAAGTGGCAGGTGGAACGCTTCTTCCTTGCGGTCGACAAAATGGCCGGCGTTTTTCCCGGGAATGCGGTAAGTGTATTGTTCGCCATCGACGTCGATGACGTAGGTGTAGTTTGACATCCCGCCCATCAGGCGTTTAACGAGGGTAATGGATGACGGGGTGAGGCCGAAGTGTTCGGCGCAAACGGTTTGAATGCGGCGTTCATGGTCCATGGGAATCATCCTTTCAGATGCGAATAATTTTTGTCGGTTCATGCTGCGTGGCAACCACCACATCACGCGTTGAAAGCGGAATGTCGTAGCTTGCGAACACCTCGTGCAAGGTCCCTAGTGCATGGTGCACGGTGTTGCACTCTTCGCTCGGATGCACGAGCACAATGGTGCGGGTTTGGTCGCTGACGAGTTTGCTGAGGTGGTAGGCAGAATCGGCGTTCGACATGTGCCCTCTGACAGAATCGATGCGTCGCTTCAAGTAATACGGGCGCTCAGATGAAAACAACAGCGACACATCGTAGTTGGCTTCAAAGACGTACGCGTCGGCGCCGGCGATCTTTGGATAATCGCTGGTAGGCAAAAACCCGACATCGGTGAGGTAGACGAGTTTTCTTCCTGCGTGTTCGATGATGAACCCGAGCGTGCACGCCGCGTCATGCGACACATCGAGCGGTGTGATCGACAGATCACCCAGCATGAACGTGTGGTCGCTTTCGATGAAAACAGTCGGCACCTCAGCCATGTCGCTGAGGGTTGTCTGAACGAGGTGTTGCCACGTGGCTTCGGCGCTGTATAAGGTCGCCCCGGTCTGTTTCAGTACGGTCGCAAGCCCGCGGATGTGATCGCCGTGTTCATGCGTGATCAACACGGCATCGAGGCGCGCGGTTTCAAGGCCTCGTTCGCGCATCCGATGCACGATTTGGCGGTGTGAAATGCCCGCATCGATAAGCACCCGTGTGGTGGGCGTTTCGATGTAGGTGGCATTGCCTTTGGATCCGCTTGCTAGCACGACGATGTTCATGCGATCACTCCGTTCAAAACCATTATACACAAATTTTTCTCGAACACAACCACAGAGGCACTTTTTGCAGGGCGCTGAGGCGTGAATGTATTTCGCTGGCCATTGATTATTTGTAGTTGTCATCAATAGGCAAAAGTGATACACTATTAAGTGCGTATATTAAAAGGAGTGAACATATATGGAGAAGGCTGTACTGACGAAGATGGGGATTATTGCTGGCTCGCTAATCATGATTGTCATGTTGGCGATTGGCTGCAACTTCCTGCTCCGGGAAACCCCCGACCCGATGGTGAGCAATCCCGACGAATCGTTTTTGACGATCGGCGGCATCACCGTCACCCGAGGAGATTTATACAAACATTTTAAAACAACCGATGGGATTGCGCATCTGCTAAACCACATCGACGAAATCGTGCTTGCGGATTACATCACAACGATTGATGAAGACGCCGTAGAACAAGAGTATTTGTTAATCAAATATGGCACGAACGACGCGGACGAACTGCAGGAACTCTACGATGAGATTGCCATCGATGAAGACCTTGGAGAGACCATCGAACGCAATTTTGCGACACGGGTTCTCGCCGCGGGATTTGACCCCGATGACGAGGATGACGTTGAGCGTTTTTTGCGTTTGACGCTAGCCACCCGTAAAGCGACGATTGACGCACACCTTGATTTCTTGTTCTCGCAATACGAACAAGCCGTCGCCGACGGCGTTGATGACGCCACCGACCCGATGGACACCATCCTTGATTTTTACCATGACCGCTACCGCGGCGAGGCCGTGGCGATTGAACTGGTGTTCGCCAACGAAGCCGAGGCTGATGCGTTCTTGCAAAAACATAACCTCGTGCCGAATTTTGACGATGGCATCGGGCTTTATGAAGACGATGAGGTTCCTATCGACGAAGCTGAGGCGTTCAATGAAGACAACACACGGCTGTTGACCGACGAAGAGGTGTTATCGTACTTCATCCTGATCTACAACGAGCTGTACGCTTACCGCGATGCGCTGGATGAAACACTCAGTTGGGATGACCTTGAAGCCTTTGACGCAGATTGGTTCCATTTCGATGCATACACAATGCGTAACGACCGCCAACGTGACCAACTAGAACGCATTTTCGGTTACCTTGGCTGGCAAGACCCCGAGGAAGACGATGACGACGACAACGGCGACGCGGATGAGCCCTCATTTGTGCGCTACACACCGTTCGCCACGAAGTATCGCATCGAGCACGAACGGTATGACAAGCACTACGTTATGACCTTCTTGCTTGACCACACCGAGGCACCGGCGTTTGACGACCTCGATGAGGCGCGCCAAGAGGAAATCATGGCCGAATACGTGCGCGACAGCCTTGGTCTCGATGGCCGCCAACAACGCTTTGTGAACAGCACCATGATCCGGCTTCGCCACGAGCACGGTTTCACCATTTACGATAACGCGCTGATGATTAAATACGAGGGCGTCACCCACCAAGATTACCACCATTATCTCCGGTATGAAGAAAACGGCGGGGATTTGGTCGCGAGCCTCGATGGTTATGACCTTCACGCCGATGATTACTTCGAATACATGATTCGACGCGGCGGCGCCATCGCCCTCAGTGAGGTATTCAAACGGACGATGTTGATTCAAGGACCCTATTTCGAAGAACGCTTCGGCACCAACCGTAATTTTCGGGAATCGACCAACCCCGTGATTAGCGAGTATCGCAGCCACATCAACACCGCCTATAGCACGATTACCCAGTTGGGTTATCCGTGGGAAGACTATTTGCTTGATGAAGGGTATCACGATGATTTCGACTACGTTGAAAAACGCGTGTTCATGGACTTGATTCCGTTGCTTTACCGCGACAACATCGACCTCGACCTTGCCCAGCAAAAAGCACAAGCCATGTACGATGACTACATTCACTTGAAGGTCGAAAACATTCTCGTCTACGTGGACATGAATGGTGACTTAGAGCCGGATAACTACTTGGACTTTATTGAAGACCACGCTGACCGCGCCGCGTTTGAAGCCATGCACCGCGATCTTGAAGATCTGATTTTAACAAAATATGAAGACGGCGAATTGCTTGAAGACATTGCCGATGCCTACAACGCTGCGGTTCGCATCGATGAAGACTCGGAATGGGCAATCTACATTAACGCCGGCTTCAAAATGATGTTCCAAGATTTGACCCCCGAAGACAATCAATACATCAACCCACATAACATCGACCGTTTTGTGCCGGTGTTCGGAGAGCGACTCTACCGAATCTATAACGACTACTACACATTGCCCGAACGCGTGGAAGACGACGCTGTGCTCGATCCGTATGGTTCCCTTGAAACACGCTTTGGACTGCATGTGATTCAAGTTGGCAAAGGCGATGCCGAGGATCGTTTCCTCGCGCCAAGCGCTCGCTTTGACGATCCTGAGGGCGAGTATGATGAACGGTTTATCAACCCTGACAGTGACGTACCGACTAAAGATCAGATTGAGGCTTGGATGGAAGCGTTTATTGTCAACACCTTGTTGGGTGATGGCGAGATCGATGTGCCTTCAGACCTC
>SLOP01000015.1 GCA_007132465.1 Candidatus Izemoplasma sp. | reverse complement strand
CCCACCATCGAACTGGATGAAGAACCCACGACGACGGCGCTTCTAAACGCCATCATTGCCGGACGCGCCTACGGGCAAGACGTCGGTGCATGGGTAGCGGCACTCGATGCGGCCGCCGGCGTCTCACACGCTTACCCCGCCTCACTCTTTGCGATGGCCCTCGGTGACGCGTTCTATGCCGATGACCTCGAGCCGTTCCTCGCCAATCTGAGTTTGGCGAGCCAAGACATCGATACGCTTTCCTTGATTGTCCTCGCGGCGTCGCTTTATGACGATGCGGCGATGACCGAGGCGGCGATGGAAGCTTTGTTGGATGTGCTATACGAGACTCCCTACGAGGATAACGGGGCGTCGTTCGCCTTGGCGATGATTGCCGTGGAAAGCACCTTGGATCACCGGGCGTCGCTCGGCGAGGACTTTGCTGATCAACAGGGCTTTGCCTTAGCGGTGCGCCTGTTGGCTTATGGTCGCGAAGACGGCCTGTTTTATTGGCGTTTAGGCGATGACGATGTCGATCTACATTTCACTTCGCCGCAAGCATTCTTAGCCTTGGCGATGCTCATATCAGGTGCTGATCACGCGTTTGATTTCTTGCGTGGCGAGTAAAACATACCTCGGTTTTTAGACCACAGAGAGGAGGGTGTCTCATGAAAAAACTTCTCATCACGTTGAGCGTTGTGCTCGCGTTGCTTGGTGTGTACGTCATTGTCGTCGGGTTTTCGCCATATGGTGAGAGCGACGTCGAAGGTGAAATCGGTGTTCGTGTGATTGACGCATCGGGTCAGGCCGTCATCGACGACACCCTTCCTTTTCATGAAGATGACACTGTGTTTGACGTGCTTAATCGCCATTATGATCTGACCCTGACGACTTATTCGTCGGTTGCAGGACGCGCTCTGCTTGGCATCGATTCGGTCATTACCGATTTTGCCAATGATTTTCTTTACATCACACTTCACCATCCTGTATGGGAAGACGGTGAGATTGTAGATTATGATATAGAAGCGGCGCAGTCGGGAATTGATGGATTGCCCCTTCGCGATGGCTTAATTATTGTCTTCACTGTCACCACCGTGGGCGGTGGTAGTCCATGAACGTTAAGCGGTTGATTTTGATTGCGATGTGCACGACGGTGTTGTTTGTTCAAGAACAAATGCTGATGATTGTCCCCAACGTCCAGTTCACGACGCTGTTAATCGTGCTTTATGCGAGCATGTTCCGTTTTCGCGAGACCGTGGCGATTGTGGTGGTCTATGTGTTGCTCGACAACATGTTTATGAGCAGTTTTCATCCTTTATATACACCGCCAATGTTCATCGGCTGGCTGACGATTCCCGTGATGTATCACACACTCCTGAGAAAAACCAAGCGTGAAATGACCTTGGCATTCTTCGGGTTGTTTTTCGGGTTTTATTACGGATGGGTGTTTATTCCCTTCAGGATGATTGAACAAGGCGTGGGGGTGTTTTGGAACTACTTGATTTTGGACATTCCGTTTGAAATTATTATGGCCGTCAGCAACTTCTTAACCATTCTATGGCTTTACCGGCCGCTTTACGAGACCTTGTCCGATGAGATGACGCGACTTGAAAGCGAAAACGGCTACGTCGCAGACCGTCGTTAAGATAACGGATAAAAGACTTGCGCTTCAAAGGTTTTTTTGTTATACTACTTACTGCCGTAAAATACGCACGCAAGCGGAGTATCGCTTCGAGCCATCGCCAAGGCGCGATGGTGGGGCGGTGTGTCGAAACTTGCGGAGGGTAAAAAAATCGAAAACATAGGAGGAACATCCATTATGGCAATCATTACCATGAAACAACTGCTTGAGTCAGGTGTGCATTTTGGCCATCAGACTCGCCGTTGGGACCCGAAGATGGCAAAATACATCTACACGTCACGCAACGGCATTCACATCATCGACCTGCAACAGACCGTGACATTCATCGAAGACGCTTACAACCGCATGCTTGAAATCGGGAAAAATGGGGGTAAAGTGTTGTTTGTCGGCACCAAGAAACAAGCTCAAGATTCAATCATCGAACAAGCGAAACGGGCGGATCAATTTTACGTGTCCAAACGGTGGCTTGGTGGCACGCTCACGAACTTTAAAACCATTCGTAAAAGCATTCGTCGTCTCCATCAAATTAAAACGATGGAAAAAGACGGCACCTTCGAACGCTTGCCGAAAAAAGAAGTTATCATGTTGCGCAAAGAACTGGCACGACTCGAGACCTTCCTTGGCGGCATTCAAGACATGCGCACGCTTCCGGATGCCTTGTTCGTCGTTGATCCACGCAAAGAGATTAACGCCGTGCTCGAAGCACGCAAACTGAAGATTCCTGTGTTCGGCATGGTTGACACCAACTGCGACCCCGATTTGATTGACCACATCATCCCCGCCAACGACGACGCCATTCGTTCCATTCGAATTCTCGTCACGACGATGGCTAACGCGCTGATCGAAGGATCAGGTGGAGAAGCAGAAGGCGCTGAAGAAGCCAAAACCGAGTCAAAACAAGCGGAAAAACCGCACCGTCGCTCGGAAGCAAAACCGACCGCCAAACCGGCGGAAAAAGCAGCGGAAAAACCGACCCCCAAACCGGTGAAAAAAGCAGCAGAAAAACCGGCCCCCAAACCTGCTGAAAAAACAGTGGAAAAACCGACCCCAAAACCGGCGGATAAACCTGTTAAAAAAACAGTGGAAAAACCGACCCCAAAACCGGCGGATAAACCTGTTAAAAAAACAGTGGAAAAACCCGCTCCCAAAGCTAAAAAAGAGCCTAAACCGGAAGCTAAAACGGACACCGTTGATGCGGTCGCGCTTGCAAAACGCACCGTGGCCGAACTTCGTGAGATGGCTAAGGAAAAAGGACTTACAGGATACAGTAAACTGAAAAAAGCTGAATTGATTGATGCGTTGTTGAAATAAAGAGAGCTTTTTCAGCTCTCTTTTTCAAAAAGCCGTCGCTTCTGTTTTGAAAGCAATATTGATTGTGGTAAAATAATGACGAATAACAATGGAGGTAATATCATGGCAGTAACAGCACAACTGGTGAAACAACTCCGCGACAAAACCGGCGCGGGCATGCTAGATTGCAAGAAAGCTCTCGTCGAAACCGACGGAGACGTGGATAAAGCGGTTGACTACCTGCGTGAAAAAGGCATTGCGAAAGCCGCGAAAAAGGCAGACAGAATCGCCGCCGAAGGATTATGCAACGTGTTGGTCGAGGGCAACAAAGCCGTGCTTTACGAACTGAATTCGGAGACAGATTTCGTTGCGAAGAACGACGAGTTTCTCGCCTTGCTTGAGAAAATCGGGACCACCCTCATGGAAGCCGACATCACCACCCTTGAAGAAGCGCTTGCGGTTGACATGGACGGCAAATCAATCGCGGAGCGCATCATCGATGCGACCGCAAAGATTGGAGAAAAACTGTCGCTTCGTCGGGTACATGTGTCCAGCAAAGAAGACAGCATGACGTTTGGTCATTACCGCCACATGGGCGGTAAGATTGTGACGCTGGCAACCATCAAAGGCGGCGATGAAACCGTCGCTAAAGACGTGGCAATGCACGTGGCTGCAAACAATCCGCTTTACCTCGACAAAAGCGAAGTTAGCGACGACGTGCTTGCGCATGAACGTGACGTGCTTCGCAAACAAGCCCTCGAGGAAGGCAAACCTGAGAAAATCGTTGACAAGATGGTTGAAGGACGCCTCAACAAATACCTTAAAGACATTTGCCTTGTCGATCAGCCATTTGTCAAAGACGGTGACATCACCGTAGACAAATACTTAGAAAACGCTAACGCCAAACCGATTGGGTTTGTGCGTCTTGAAGTCGGCGAAGGCATTGAAAAACGCCAAGACGACTTTGCCAGTGAAGTTAAATCACAAATGAAGGGTTAAATGGCAGGGCACTTTGTTGTGTCCTCCTTTTATATGGAATGGGGGAAAACGCATGACTGATAAAAAACGATTAATCATCAAGCTGAGCGGCGAAGCTTTGTCTGGGGAAGACGGCAAAGCCATCGATCCGTTGCGCGTGAAAAGCATTGCCGAAGAAATCAAAGAAGCCTACGACTTAGGGCTGTTTGAAATTGGTGTCATTGTCGGCGGCGGCAATATTTGGCGCGGCATCACTGCAAGCGAGATGGGCATGGAACGGTCGAGCGCCGATTACATGGGCATGATTGCGACCATCATCAACGCGCTTGCGTTGCAAAATGCGCTTGAAGCGCTCGGCATCGAAACGCGGGCGATGACGAGTTTGAACATTCCTCAAGTCGCCGAACCGTATATCCGACGCCGCGCTATTCATAACCTTGAAAAAGGCATGATTGTCATTTTTGGCGGCGGCACCGGCAACCCGTATTTCAGCACCGATACCACCAGCGCCTTGCGCGCCGCGGAAATTGGCGCTAAGACAATTTTGATGGCCAAAAACGGCGTGGACGGTGTGTATGATCGCGATCCGAATGGCAACAAAGACGCCAAGCGCTACGCAACCCTTACACACCATGAAGTCTTGGAAAGCGGATTGCAAGTGATGGATTCAACTGCCGCGGCTCTGTGCAAAGACAACGGCATTGAAATCGTGGTGTTTGACATGAACATTAAGGGCAACATCAAGCGCGCAGCGCTCGGTGAAAACATTGGAACGGTGATTAAATAAAGGAGGTATGGCTATGATTGATGACATTTTATTAGATGCTGAAGAGCGCATGGAAGGATCGATTAAAGCGTTGAATCGCGAGTTATCAAAAGTGCGTACGGGACGCGCCAACCCAGGCATGCTCGACCAGGTTCAAGTTAACTACTATGGCGCACCCACGCCCATCACACAAGTCGGCAACATCTCGGTTCCCGAACCCAACCAACTGCTGATTCGACCGTACGACAAAAACATGGTCAAGGAAGTGGAGAAGGCGATTTTGGCGGCCAACCTCGGCGTCACGCCCAACAACGAAGGTGAACACATTCGCATTGTGCTTCCAAAATTGACCGAAGAACGTCGCCAACAGCTCGTGCGTGACGTCAAGAAGATTGCCGAAGAGGCACGCGTTGCCATCCGCAACGTTCGTCGCGACGCCAACGAGGGTATTAAAAAACTCGAAAAACAGGGCGGGCTGTCGGAAGACGACAGCAAAGGCTACCAAGAAGACGTGCAAAAACTGACCGATACGTTTGTTGAAAAGGTCGGCAAAACCGTGGAAGCCAAAGAAAAAGACCTGATGGTCATCTAACCACCCGCAAGGGTGGTTTTTCTTTTCGATACGCCGATTTTGGTGTATAATAGATTTTGCATATGAAAACGGAGGACAAGCATAATGGGTTTACGTAATGTGGCCAAGCGTCCGCTTCCCAAGCACGTTGCGATTGTGTTGGACGGCAACGGACGTTGGGCAAAAAAACGAGGCATGCCCCGCACCGTAGGGCATCAGCGCGGCGCGCAAAATTTGGAGCGCATCGCCGTTTTCGCGTCCCAACTCGGCATCGAGGTCATGAGCGTGTACGCCTTTAGCACGGAAAACTGGCAGCGGCCTCAAACCGAAATCGATTACCTGATGACGATGCCCAAACGCTTTGAAGAACAATACGAGGAAACGTTTCGCGCTTCTGACATCAAGGTCATCTTCAGTGGACGCCGCGACCGACTGAGCGAGGATAACATCGATTTACTTAGACGGGTCGAAGAAGAAAGCAAAGACCGAAGCGGCATGGTGCTCAACGTCTGCTTAGACTATGGAGGCCGTGATGACATTGTTCGTGCCCTGTGTAAGGTGAAAAACCATGATAATCCAATCGACGAAGCCACCATTACCGCCGCACTCGATACCGGCGCATTGCCCCCGGTGGATCTGCTGATTCGCCCAGGTGGGGAACAACGCATCAGCAATTTCTTGCTTTGGCAAGTGGCATATGCGGAGTTGGTGTTCATCAAGACGCCCTGGCCGGCATTTTCCAAACGCCACTTGCTTAAAGCCGTGGCTAACTACCAAAAACGCACCCGCCGTTTCGGCGGCTTGAAAGGGCGTGCATGAGATGAAAAAACGCGTCATTACCGCGGTGATTCTCGCCGTCGTATTAATTCCCTTGCTCTTTGTCGGCGAGGTATGGTTTTACGCCGCTGTGTCGTTGCTTGCTTTGGTGGCGGCCGGTGAACTGTTCTTCCTGATGCATCGCAACGACAAGCCTCGCGTGGTGTTTTTTACCGTGTGGATTTTGTCATCTTATGTCCTTTATTGGGTGCTTTTAAGTGTCTATCTAGGCGCGCTTGAAGGCCTGTGGATTGTGCTGTTGTTGTTTGCGTTCACGGCGATGTTGACGATGGGCGCTCTGTTTGAGAAAACCATCACCGTCAGCGCGGTCGCGCAAGCGTTGTTCGCCATTGTGTTTGTCGCCGTGGCGTTTTCGGCGATTTCGATGGTCCGAAGCCATGGTGTGCTGGTGTTGGTGTATGTGCTGATGGTGGCAATGCTAACTGACATGTTTGCCTATTTTGTCGGCATCACGGTGGGCAAGCACAAACTCGCCCCAATGGTGAGTCCGAAAAAGACCGTTGAAGGTGCCGTGGGTGGCACGCTGATTGGCGTGGCTATCGCTGGGGTGTTTGCCGGGGTGTTTGCCGTTTTTGACACAGCCACCACGTTTGGGCTTCTGTCGCTGCTTATCGTTGGCGGCGTGTTTATCGCCGCGATGGCACAAATCGGTGATTTGGTTGCGTCAAATTGGAAGCGCGAACACGGCGTGAAGGATTTTTCTAATCTATTTCCGGGGCACGGTGGTGTGCTCGATCGTTTCGATTCAAGCGTGTTTGCAGCGATGGCGTTAACCATTGTGATGATGTTGCTCGAGGTGTTTTGAGTGAAACGCGTTTTGTTGCTTGGCGCCACGGGGAGCATCGGCAGCCAGACGGTTGACATCATCGCTCAATACCCCGAACAGTTTACGCTGATCGGCATTGCCTATGGCAGCCAAACCGACGCGGCACAAGCCATCGTCAACACCCACGACCTCACCATGGTTGCGGGGCCATCACGCGATTGTCATGCGTTTTCGCAAGCAGTCATCTTTTACCCGAACGATGATCTTGCGGCGTTTGTTCAGGCGTTTGACGGACCGCTTGTGGTGGTCAACGCTTTGGTTGGCGCACGTGGGTTAAAGCCGACCATCGCCGCCCTTGAAAAAGGGTTTGACGTGTTGCTTGCCAACAAAGAATCGTTGGTCATCGGTGGGGAGTTGATTCGTGATGTGCTTAAGAAAACCGGCGCATCGCTGATTCCTATTGACAGCGAACACAGCGGCATTGCGCAGTGTCTAAGCCACACCTCCATCGACGACGTGGAAAAAATTATCATTACCGCTAGCGGCGGCAGTTTCCGCGATGTGCCACAGGCGGCGCTGGACGAAGTCACGGTCGATGACGCCCTCAACCACCCGAACTGGTCGATGGGCGAAAAAATCACCATCGATTCGGCAACGATGATGAATAAAGTCTTTGAAATCATTGAAGCGCATTGGCTTTTCGGGCTTGATTATGACCGCATTGAAGCGGTGTTGCACCGCCAAAGCGTGGTTCATGGCATGGTGCATTTTAAGGATGGTAACGTGCTTTGGCATGCGGGGCCGCCCGACATGCGTATCCCCATACTGTCCGCCCTAGAAGGGAATACCAGGCTGAGAAACCGAAGCGTGTTTGACGTGACGCAGTTTCCATCGCTCACGTTTGAACCCATTGACTTAACGCGGTACTCGCTTTTTGATTTAGGGGTGGCGGTTGCCCGCAAAGGCGGGTTACACACAACGGTGCTTAACGCCGCCAACGAAGAGGCTGTCAGATTGTTTTTAAATAAAACGATACGGTTTACCGAGATAGAGACGATTGTCGCGGATTGTTTGACAGCATTTGACAACGGGCATGATGCGTCGCTCGAAGGCGTGCTCGCACTCGATCAAGCCGTACGACAATACGTCACAACACGATACACGGATGGTGAAAACTGATGATTTTTGTGAACATAATCGGATTTGTCTTTTTGCTGGGGCTGGTGATTTTAATTCATGAGCTCGGGCATTATATCATGGCCAAACGCGCGGGTATTTTATGCCACGAGTTTGCGCTTGGCATGGGACCGATACTTTACAGCAAGAAAAAAGGAGAAACCCTCTTTAGCATTCGCGCCATTCCAATCGGCGGGTTTGTGTCGATGGCGGGCGAAGAGGTAACCAGCGAAATGGTCAAGGTGGGACGCGAGGTTAAACTCGTGTTCGGTGACGATGAGCGGGTCACGCACATTGTGCTCGACCCGGCGGACACCCGTTATCCCGAGGCTGAGACGGTGATGGTTGACTTTGTCGACTTGCAAGCCAAAGATGATGGGAAGCTTTACATCAATCATCACGAGGTTCGCCGCGATGCGTTTTATGTCCTGCGAAACAAGGAAATGCAAATTGCGCCGTATGACCGGAGCTTTGAGTCGAAAACACTTACTGAGCGCTTTGGCACCATCGTGGCCGGACCGGTCATGAACTTTGTGTTGGCGTTGGTCATTTTCTTTATCGCCTCGCTCTTTGTCGGCCAACCCGTCGAAGCGAATCCTGACATTGGCGGCATCTCACCCGAATCTCCGGCGGCTTTTGCCGAGCTTGAGGTTGGCGATCGGCTGATTGAGATTAACGGCATCGCCGTGAGTGATTGGGATGACATTCGCGATGCGTTGCGGGTCAGAGATTGGGGCGAGCCCGTGGATGTGGTGTTTGAACGGGACGGCACCGACATGACCCGAACCATCACCCCAAGGCTTTCTTTCTTTGCCTACGGGTTCTCAAGCGATCCGACCATCGACGATGCCGTCATCGTTGGCACGGTGGGAGGCAACACCGCCGCCGCTAACGCTCGCGAGCAAGGAACGGACAATCGCTTTGCGATTCGGCCGGGCGATGAAATACTCGCCATTGGGTACGCCAGCGAAACCATGCAACCCGTGACGCGCTGGCATGATGTGGCGACGTTCATGCTGGATAACACCACCGGTCGCGACACGGTCATTGAGATTCGCCGCGATGACGATGAAACCATCACAAAAAGCGTGATGCTTGAACCCTTAGAACACGACTTTTTGCGCGGCCAAGGTGTGGAACCAATTCAAAGCGCAATTGGCATCGGGCCGACCTATGCCTTTGACTTTTTGGCGGCGTTCCCGACAGCCGCAAGGCAGCTTGGTGCCACCTCGATGCAAATATTCCGTACCATTGGGGCATTGTTTGGTGATTCGAGGATTGGTGTTGGCGATTTGGCTGGCCCGATTGGCATCTATGATATCACCACGCAGTTCATCAGCCAAGGGGCGCTGGACTTCCTTGTGTGGATCGGGTTTCTTAGCGTGAACTTAGGGTTCATTAACCTCTTGCCGATACCGGCGCTTGACGGCGGGCGGTTGGTGTTTTTAGGCTACGAAGCCGTGGCGCGACGCCCCGTCAACAAAACCGTGGAAAACACGTTGCATTTCATCATGTTTGTGCTGTTAATCACGTTGTTTGTGTTTATCGCTTTTAACGACGTGTTGCGTTTGCTTAATTAATAAAGGATGGTGTAAGAAATGAAACAGCGGATGTTTTTTGTTCCAACACTGAAAGAGGCGCCGAAAGACGCCGATGTAAAAAGCCACAAGCTAATGGGGCGTGCCGGGCTAATCAAACAGCTCGCCGCCGGCATTTACACGTACTTGCCTTTGGCGCAACGCGTCATTCGTAAGATTGAAACCATTGTCCGCGAGGAACTTGACGCGCGTGGCTGCAGCGAGATGCTGATGCCGGCGCTCCAACCGCGTGATATTTGGGATGAGTCCGGTCGCTGGGCTGCGTACGGCCCGGAACTGATGCGGCTTAAAGATCGCAAAGAGCGAGACTTTTGTCTTGGTCCGACGCATGAAGAAGTGATTACCGCCGCGGTGCGTGAGTATGTGAACTCATACAAGAAGCTGCCGCTTGCCCTCTATCAGATTCAAACCAAATTCCGCGATGAGATGCGCCCGCGTTTTGGTTTAATGCGTGGACGTGAGTTCATCATGAAGGACCTTTATACCTTCAGTGAGAACGCCGACGACCTCGATTATTGGTACAACCTGATGAAGGAAGCCTACACCCGCATATTTGAACGCGTTGGGTTGTCGACACGCATCGTGTCGAGTGACGTCGGACAGATTGGTGGGGACACGGCCGATGAGTTCATGGTGATGAGCGAAGTCGGTGAAGACACCATCACGTATTGCACCGCTTGCGCTTACGCGACCAACCAAGAGTTCAGTGGCTTAAAAGCCGGTGACGCCTGCCCTGAGTGCGGCGGTACCATCGCAACCGCGAAAGGCATCGAGGTTGGCAACATCTTTAAGCTGGGCACCAAATACTCCGAAAGCATGAACGCACGCTTCACCGATCGCGAGGGCAAACTTCAACCGATTGTGATGGGGTGCTATGGGCTCGGCATCAGCCGCACCTTAATGGCGATTGTGGAACAACATAGCACCGAGAACGCGATTGTGTGGCCACAAGAGGTTCGCCCCTTCGATGTGCACCTTGTGCCCGTCCACTATAAGGGTGAAGATCATATACATCAGGTCGATGCGTTGTATGAAACGCTGCGTACCCGTTATGACGTTTTGCTTGACGACCGTGATGAACGCGCCGGCGTCAAATTTAAGGACGCGGATTTAATCGGGGTACCCGTGAGGATCGTCGTCGGCAAATCATTTGCTGAAGGCCAAGTCGAAGTCGTCGACCGGCGAAACGGGCAGACGCAAGAGGTTCCTGTTGAAGGCTTGGTAGAGGCGTTAAACGACCTTATCAAGGAAAAGTAAAAATGACGGGCGCTTTTGTTTGACAAACGCGCCCGTTTTTTATACACTGGTTACTAGCGACGTTGACCGAACGCCTTAAGGACTCAGGGAAACAGGGTCTTTGGACGATTGAAAAAAATAGGCAAAAGGTGTTGACTTTGCGAAAGATAAGTTATATACTCTTTATTGCGGGCCGCGAGAAACAGCGAAACATGGTCCTTGGAGGAAGATGAAATCTTCGCCAAAACGCAGTGCATTTCTTGACTTACTGGTGCCGATGTTGTACAATACTAAAGCACTCAAAAAATGCATCGCACGGTCTTTGAAAACTGGATAGAACAGAATTGTCTTTGAGTAAGGTTAGGAAACAAACAAACCTTAAGAGCTAACTTCGAAAGAAGTTACGATACTTTTATGGAGAGTTTGATCCTGGCTCAGGATGAACGCTGGCGGCATGCCTAATACATGCAAGTCGAACGGGAAGCCCTTCGGGGTTTCTAGTGGCGAACGGGTGAGTAACACGTAAGGAACTTGCCCTGAAGTCGAGGATAACCACGGGAAACTGTGGCTAATACTGGATAGGACATTCACCCGCATGGGAGATTGTTTAAAGGCGCTTTCGGGCGTCGCTACAGGAGAGCCTTGCGCAGCATTAGCTAGTTGGT
>SLOP01000008.1 GCA_007132465.1 Candidatus Izemoplasma sp. | reverse complement strand
TCGGCCACTTCGAGTTCGCGTTCGGGGCTGCCACCCCGCAGCATCACGATGGCATCGGCTTGCTGCAGGGGTGTTTCCACCACGAGCCAATGGCCGCCGCGCCAGAGGAAAAATGCGAGCAGCAATGCTGTTGTGAGCAGGAAGGTGGTGAGGATGAATCTGCGGCTCACGGGGAGAATGGTGAATTGTTAAATTTGTATGGGTGAATAAACAGACGCAGTGGTGCGGAATAAAACAGCCACAGCATTTATACTGAGGTTGGGATGCCGCATACCTTCGGGGGGATTATTTGTTCGTTGAAACAAGGCGTGCCTTGTCTTTAGGTTCGTTTTCTTTGTTAACGTCTAAAACTGTATAACCTCATCTATTAAGAAGCCATTTAATGTGCTGATCATGAGTCGTCTATTAATAAAAAACGTCTATGTGTGTAACAATAAATGTCTAAAATCAGCCATTGTTAGACATTTTCCAAACTTTCCCTTCAGGAAATATTAACCCTTTGTTTTTTAGCGACTGAAGAATGTTTTTTACCTTATGTCGCTTTTGATCAAGCGTTAAAACATCCGACAGTTTTGCAAGCAATATTGCTTCGAAGTCTTTTCTTTTCCCGCTGCCAAATTTATCTAGATATTCCATAATCACCTTTTGACAGTATCCATCATCGATGCCTCTTTGTTTAATGTAGTCAGACTTTGATCCTGTTTTTTTTGCTACTGCTTCCGAAATATAAAAATTTGGTTTTCTGCCTTCAATCAACTGTCTGGACCTTAAAAACTTGATTTCTTCAGGGCTTAAGCCTTTGTTTTTGGCAACCTTGTCAAGCAAGATGATTTCATGCAAACTCAGCTTTGGCATTTGAGCCAGTTTTCTTGCATATTTTTCATCAATTATCTTCCCTGCGATATCTACAGTTACTTGTTGATTTGTGATGTCATAGTCCGGCATTGGGAAGAACTTCATTTTTTGAATCATGAACATTTTTTTTATCCCACTGCCAATTACATCAATCATTTTAAGGTTTACCATGGCAGTGCACAAAAAAGGATTTCTGTATCTTGCTTCTGGTGCGTCTGACTCAATTACTTTTTCTATTGATTGAGGGATAAACTCACCCAGGTTTGAAAATATCAGGTGTCCATCTTCTTTTTCAACCACGTTAATTTTCCCACCTAAAGTATAATCCTGGTGAGCAATGCAGTTATTAAGGCCCTCTCTGATGGTATAAGGGTCAAACTGTTGAACCTCTTCAGGAAATAATGTGGAATCAGGCAAATACCTGTATTTTAGATTTCTGATTTTTGAGTACACTTTTTCTGCATTAATAAAAAGTGGGCACCCAAAATGTTCATAATCTTTTTCAATTCCTTCACTGTCCTTTAATATCCAGCTTATCGTTGCTGTTGCAGGACTTATAAAGTGTTCTGATTCGGGCTTCCCAAGTAACAATATGGCTGTATTGGTAATTTTGCCCTTGATGCATAATTTTGCTTTATTGAGAAACTTTCTTTGATCCCAGCTTCTGGCATCTTGCTTAAATTTTGGGTTTTTTTGCAAGAACTTTTCTCTTGCCATTTTGATAGCCTCGGGTGATAAATCGTCCAAGCTGGCCTCAGGAACTATCTGGGCACTCCAATCGATTATTCTTTGCTGGTTTCGAATTTGTTCAATTTCGCCAATGTTTAGTGCACCCAGGCTTTCACCATCTCTTCCATAATGATGACCCTTCCAGGCCACTGGCATTCCTTTGGGGGCAGCGGGTATTTCGCACATCAGCACTCTTCCGTGGTTTGTTATTACTTCATGAATTTCTTTGAAGTTGAGGGCTGGTGAAGTGTGTTTTGCAATTTCTAATTTGAAACCATTGGTTTTTTGTTGGGAAATCGACGTGCCTGTTATTTCCTTTTGGTTGCTTACGCCCAGCAGCAACCACGCTTCATTATGCCCTTTAAGGTTTGCTTCATTGCTCAATGCAGAAAAATATCGCCCCAACTTATCAACATCAAAAGAATTACGTGCTTCCTTAAGCTCAAGCACTTCTGTTTCGGTCGGTGATGATATTAAATAATCAAGTGTGTCGCTTAACGCTCTGTTTTTCATTTGTCTTAAAGCTTGAAACCGTTTTATACCAAATTATTAATGCCATGAAGAGTAGCATCAAGATTCGTGTCCTTTATGCTTCGCTGTCATTTCGCGGCGCTATCATTTGCGCGGCGCGCGGTGATTTTCTCTGAACCTGATCAAACCTATTCATTGACAAGCCTGTTGAACAAATCTTCTGTGGCCTTGGACAGGTCTATGTCAAGACCCTGAAAAACAGGTGTACAAACCAAAGCACTGTCATCCTTGGGTAAAATGGAGCTGGTTATGGAATCAAGGGTGGCATGATTAGAAAATAATTCACCGAGGCGTCTGTTCTCAATCATTAATTCCTGATTGAAATTGCGTAATGTTGAAACCAGAAAATCGCCGTTAACATTTTTGAAAAACTGCGAAATCCGATGATGCCTTTTGATATATTTTGCTTCCAGGAATTTGCTTTCAGGATGAAAAACGATGATTCCAACATTTACAAACTCGCCGGTGATTTGGTCGTGAAGATAGCGGACGATCTGATACTGGAACTTTTTCATGACAATGCTTTTCTAATTTCCTGGTGAAACGTATCCTGCCGTAATATGATTTCTTTAAGAGTGGAAATGATTTGATCAATTTGGTTTGTCATCCACTCCTTTGGTAGTAAAACGATTAATTGCTCCCAAAAGTTTTCATTAAGGGTGGTTAATTTACGAAAAAAATTGTCAAGAATGGGTGGGTTGTCCTTAAATCGCTGATAAAAAAATGATTTATTCGTAATTTTTTGCAGATCAAGGGACTGGGGTGCCCCCGGTCGGCAGGAGTTCCAGAAACGGGCTCCTGTTTTTTTCTGTTGCAGGTTATTTC
Organism: Candidatus Izemoplasma sp.; assembly: GCA_007132465.1. Taxonomy (GTDB): domain Bacteria; phylum Bacillota_I; class Bacilli_A; order Izemoplasmatales; family Izemoplasmataceae; genus SLQR01. The sequence goes on along the minus strand of SLOP01000008.1, from coordinate 106 downwards.
CTTCAGGACACCTCCTTCAGGTCTTTGAATTCAACCATAGGGGCTTTACCAATGGCCATAGCGAGCCTTACAAGTCATTGGTGGTGGTTTGCCAACGGAGAGGATG
>SLOP01000025.1 GCA_007132465.1 Candidatus Izemoplasma sp. | reverse complement strand
AGAGGTTTGGTTTCTTGAACTGCGCGCGGCGCATGCCGGCGAAATGCAGTTGATTGGGAATAAACGCGATGTTTTTGTGTTTAAACGCTTTGCGCAAATCACCTGAGAAAAACCAACTGTTAACCTGAAACGTGTCGGCGTATGTTTCATTCACCATGAACTCATACGGGTAAAGCGGCAGGCAATTATCAATGCTCACGGTGTCGATACGATCAGCAATTTCATGCAGCCTCATAAAAAACGCTCGGCCTTCACTGGCCGCCATGCCGGCGACGAGATGGTCGTGTGATTTAACCAAAGCCAGCGCGTCATTTACAGTGATGTTTTTCGCCATGTAATCTCCTTTCCAGGCATGCAGATGAGGGCAGCGTCAGCCGCCCTAATCCACATACGATGTGATGCAAGTATCGCTAGATATGGTGAGTAGGTTTTGCTAGTCGCCGATAATTTCGGAAATGGGTTGAATCGGGTACTCGGTGACCCAAAGTGGTGTTGCATCAGCAATGGTCGCTTTCAAAAGAGCCATTGCTTGCGTGCCGACTCGACGTCCGTTGGCGTAATCAACCACAACACCAAACGGCAGTTCAACGGGTGCTGATTCCATCGCGTCAATATAGCTTTCCCATGTCAAAGGCTCATCACCGACACGTCTGAGGCCTACCACGAACGTGGCGGCAGCAATCCAGCCAGCAAAAGCGAATGCGTTGTCTGCATACTCCTCACCAATGGTCTCAGCAAAGAGGATGTAGTCGTCTGTGGGTTCACCATCAGCGTCAAAGATGTCAATCCAAGCGTTGCCGTAAATTTCGAAATTGCCGATAACATCAGCGACGCTCGTCAACCAAGTGGCATCGGCGTTGACATAACTCGTCATGACAGGTGTCGTGCTGCCTGCGGCGTCAAGCGCGCGCACAGCGGTGGCTGCTGGTACTTGGTTGGCGGCCACGATAATGAGGTCCACTTCAGCGGCGAGCATAATCGATGCTGCGGTGCTCATATCATCGGCATCGGGGGCCACTTGGACGATGCTTGTCAAAGGCACACCTAGTTCGCCCGCACGAAGCTGGATACCGCGGAGAAGTGCGCGTCCGGCATCATCGTTCGCATAAATGACACCAATGCGTTCGGCTTCGAGGTCGCCGATGGCGCGGACAATCATGACTTCTCCTTCAGCGTCATAAATTGGTTGCACTGGGAAGCTTGAACGCTCACCACCGGTTGCATTGAGGTTGAAAAGCTCACTAAGCCCAGTTGCATAATACACACGTGGAATACCGATTTGGTTCAAGTACGTGCGGGTCGCTGCCACGGTCGGTGTTCCGAAATGGCCAACTAGAGCGAAGACCTGATCGTCCTCAACAAGTTCGGTCGTGTAGCTCAGGCCAAGGGCGGGATTGAACTCATCGTCGTACTGGATGTATTCAATAATCCGTCCAGCGACACCGCCTTCATCGTTGACCATGTTAAAATACGCCTCCATGCCGGCTTTGAAGGGCAAGCCAACGAATGCGAGTCCTCCACTGGTGGCGGCGGTGTTTCCGATGATAACTCGGTCGTTGAATACACCTTGCTCTGTTTCAGTTTCACCGCAAGCAGCCAGGGTAATGAGTGCGGCTGATGCAATAAGTGCTAGCAAAATCTTTTTCATAATTTCCTCCTATGTTTTTTATTTCAAATCTGCTCAAAGCAGACGTGTTGCTACTTTCCAAGGTACGCGTTGATTAGCTCTTGATCGTTCATGATGCTTTCAGAACTGCCGTGTTTGATGACTGAACCCACTTGAAGCACGTATGCTTCATCAGCAATTTTCAATGTCTGAAGCGCGTTTTGCTCAACGATGAGCACGGTGATGCCTTCATGGTTCAGTTGCCTGAGGATGCTAAAGATGTTTTTGACAATCATTGGTGCTAGGCCGAGTGAGGGTTCATCAAGGATGAGCAATTTCGGTGTCGACATGAGCCCGCGGCCGATAGCCAACATCTGCTGCTCGCCACCGGAAAGCGACTGGGCGATTTGATCTTTTCGTTCTGCTAACACCGGGAAGAGTTCGTATACTCTGGCGAGGTTGTTTTTGACGATTTCTTTTCGTTTGCACTGAACAGCCGTCACACCAAGTCGAACCGCTTCGTCGACTTTGTGTTTCATGGTGGTGGTGCGAGCGTTGTGTTCCAGCAAAGAAAGCGGCAGGGTTTCATCTTTGACGGTGAACGCACCAATCATGAGGTTTTCTTTCACGGTGAGATCGCCGAAAATCCGTCTTCCTTCGGGGACATGCACAATACCTTTTTGGGCAATTTTTTCGGGGGACATCTTCGTGATGTCGGTGCCGTCATAATGGATCGCGCCTGATTGAGGCTTGACAAGGCCTGAAACCGATTTAAGTAGCGTGCTTTTTCCGGCGCCGTTGGCGCCAAGGATAGCGGTTATGCTGCCTGGATTCACGGTGATAGACACACCCTTCAAGGCCTTTATCGGGCCATAGGCGCTGTGTATGTTTTGAATATCGAGCAATGGTTCCATGACATCAATCATCCTTCCCCAAGTACGCTTCTTGCACGGCTTTGTTCTGTTGAATCATTTTCGGTGTGTCCATGGCGATAAACTGCCCGAAGTTTATCGCGACGACACGATCGCATATGTTCATGACGAACCCCATATCATGTTCGATAAGCAAGATGGTGACATCGTACTTCTCGCGGATTTCGTAGATTAACTTCTGCAACTCATTGGTCTCGCGCTCATTCAACCCAGCCGCCGGTTCGTCTAAAATGATCATCTTCGGTTCACTCATCAATGTCCGGGCGATTTCGATTTTCTTCAGTATGCCGTAAGGTTGCCCGGAAACATACATGTCCTTAAGCGCATAGATGTTTAGAAACCGCAGTATTTCATGCGCTTTTTCGATGAACCGTTTTTCTTCTTCGCGAGCCTTTTTTGTCCGGAAAATGTGTTGTATGATCCCTGTTGTGAACCGATTGTGTGCACCGATGAGCAAATTATCAAGAATGGTCAAGTCAGGCACCAGCTCGACGTTTTGGAAGGTTCGAACCAGACCGCAATCGATGACGTTGGTAACTTTTATGTCTCTGAGATTTACTCGTGAGGCATCATCTGTATGAAAATAGATACCGCCGTCATACGTTTTATAAAACTGGGTGACACAGTTGAACACCGTAGTCTTTCCTGCCCCATTGGGCCCAATCAAACCAATGATTTCACCCCGGTTGACCGTGAAGCTGAGGTTGTCGACGGCTTTGAGACCACCGAAGTACATGCTTACGCCGTCAACCTCTAGAATCGGACCATTAGTTTTCGCCATGGTGCTTCACCTTCTTCCGCATTCTCGTTCGCAGACCCGCATACGCACGCCGAAGGTCGTGACCAATGTGAATGAATCCTCGTGGATAGAATATGATGACCGCTATAATCAACACGCCTGAAAACACGTAGCTCACATCACCAAACCAGTTTTTCAGCCATAAGTTGGGTACGCCATGGATGATGAAAACGCCAAGCACGGTGCCATAAATCGATTTCAAGCCACCGACAACAATCATCGCGATTAAAAACAGGCTTAGGTCTAAGTTCCATTGTTCGGTCGGCACACTTTGATAGTATATGCCGTAAAGCACGCCGCCGAACGTCGCGAATAATGTCGCGATTACAAACGCCATGACGCGGTACTTGATCAAACTGACGCCCATTGCCTGCGCGGCATGTTGGCTTCGACTCATCGCCATCAACGCACGACCGGTACGGCTTTTGATGATGTGATGGATGATAATCATCGACAATACCATGGCGGCTGTGATTATGACGAATAAGATGCTGCGATGCATCTGGTCGAAAAAACTAAGCTCCCATACGCCGAAAAACGTTACGAAGTTTCGACTATCGTCGCCGAGGTTGAGTTCCTGTCCACCGAAAATCGGAACGTTGGTGTAAATTTGGCGCATAATCTCTCCGACGAATAACGTCGCGATTGCCAGGTAAATGCTTTCGACCTTTAATGAGAAAAGCCCGATGACCGCTCCGATTAAACCGGATATGAACAGCACAGCAAGAACGGCGATTTCCAGTGGGAACCCCATGTTCAAAAACACAGCCGTGCCAAGTGCACCGGCACCTACGAACCCCGCGGTACCGAGTGATATCAGACCGCTGAATCCTAACAACAAGTTTAACCCGAGCGCCACGGTCGTAAGTATGATGATGTAGGCGTACACGGTGCTCATGGTGCCAAACCGCATTATGCCAATGTGAGGTAAGAAGGCAATTAGCGAGACCAACACACCGAACAAGATGAACGTCCAAGACGGATGATGTTTGACGAGCGCAGGAAGTTTCTTCAGATGTCTCATGATTGTGTCTATGATTTTCATGCGTTCCACCTAAACCTTCTTTGACGGCTTTTTGCCGAAAATACCGTATGGTCTGAAGTACAAAAAAACAAGAATCGACATGTAAAGCAACACATTGCCCCAAATGTCGGAGATGTAGAACATCGCAAAGTTACGACCAAAGGCGATGATGAACGCTCCAACAACCGGACCGAAAAATGTTGTGAATCCTCCAAGGGTTCCAGCGAAGAAAGCGCTGACTTGAACCGTGATTAACATCATCACATGCACTTCAGTTCGCGGGGCAACGATGATTGCAGCCAAAGTCCCGAGAATCGCGGCGGTCGCCCACGACACCATCGTGATGGTTTTGGTCGGGACACCCATCAGTTTCGACGTCGTTTCATCCGATGCGGTCACCCTGGTAGCAAGGCCCCAGCGGGTAAACTGGATAAACCAAAACATCACCGCCATTATCCCAAGTGTGACAACCAACGTGAGGATGGTGTTGAGATGCAGCGTGGCACCAGCCACGTCAATGCTTTGACTCAACGGAATGAACCGCGGCATCTGATATCGGCTGGTACCGAAAAACCACGGAATGATGCCAATGATTACCATGATGATGCCGAGGGTGATAATTTGTTTTGATATAGGACTTACTTTCGCTGCTGGGCGAATGATAATCGTATCGATGATGATTCCTGTTGCAAAAGCGGTCACCAACGCCGCCAGCGAGGCCAGCCAAATGCTCCACCCCTGGGATAGGATAAACCACGCCGCAACGTAGGCATTCAACGTCCCAATCAAACCTTGCGCAAAGTTTGTTGTGCGACTAGTTCGCCATATCAGAACAATCCCAAGAGCCGCCAACGCGTAGGCGCTGCCGCTGGTGAATCCATTGAACACAAGCCGTAAAAAGTCAGCCATGTATTTCACCCCACCTTATGATAGACGCGCCCCAGGCATACCCGATGCCCGCCGCAATCATGCAGACGACAGAACCGTCCTTTATTTTATGTTGTTCAAGGCCGAGACGTAAGGACAAAATCGGATCGATTTGTCCCAGATGGCCATAGTTCTCTAAATAAATTGTTTGATTATTGTCAAGATTGAGGGCTTTAAGCATGCCTTGATGTCCGGAACGCTTAATGTGCAAGATTGCTAAATAATCGATGTCGCGACGCGACAGTTGCGATTTTTTCAGCGCACGATCAATGCACGTGAACCAGTTGTCCACCGAAACCTCGTTCAAACGCGCTTTCATCTTCTCCGGCTCCATGAGACGAAGCGACTTGTACGCTCGGTCAAGGTTGTCTTTTGTGATGGGGTTCGCGGTTCCACCGATTTCAACACCCGCGGTGCGTGCGAGCGTTCCATCGGAAACGATGTGCGAACCAAGCAGTTCGTTTTTGCCTAAATTCTTCTTCAGGATAATAGCGCCGCCACCGGCGGAGAGGTTGTACATCATCGACATGTGTTTGTCGGTGAAATCGACGAAGTCACCATTCCGATAGCCACCGACAATCATGATGGTGTCGATGTCATCGTCGGCGAGCAACATGTCTTTGGCAATCTTGAGCGCGCTCACGCCGGTTGAGCACCGGTTTTGTAAATCGATGCCCCATGCATTTGAGGCACCTACTTTTCCTTGTACGTAGAGCGCCGTTGTCGTCAGTGGATACTCCTTCCACTCTTCGCCAATCGACAAAATAATGTCGATATCAAGCGGATCGACACCGGTTTTATCAAGCGCATCGCGGGCGGCATACACAGCCATTTCTTGGGTGCCGTCATCGTGACCCGGCACCCGAATCTCCCGGATGCCGAGCTTGTCGATGACGGCTTCTTCAGTCCATGTGCCGTCGGTTTTATCAGCAATTTCTTTCGCTGTTAAGCGGCCTTCAGGCAAATAAATGCCCGTGCCGATAACGCCGACATGCGTTCGTTCGGACATGGTATCACTCCTGTTTACAGTCTCATTCCACCGTTGACACTGAGCACATGTCCGGTTACGTACGATGATTCGTCGCTGGCTAGGTAGAGCGCTGCATCGGCAATTTCACGAGGTTCACCGAGACGCTTTAACATCGTCATCTGGGCAAATTGATTCAAAAGATCTTCTGGGACGGTTTTCAAAATGTCGGTCATGATGTATCCCGGAGCGATGGCGTTGACGCGGACAGGGACGCCTTTACGAGCAAACTCTTTCGCCCAGGTTTTGGCAAGCCCGATGACGCCTGCTTTGGTGGCGGCATAGTTAGCTTGACCGATGTTACCGTACTCACCGACAACGCTTGAGATGTTGATAATCGACCCACCGCCCATGGCTTCCATGTGGGGGCCGATATGACGGGTTAAGTTGAACACGCCTTTTAAATTGACATCAATCACAAGGTTCCATTGCTCGTCTGTCATTTTGCGAGTCATGGCATCACGGGTGATGCCGGCGTTATTGACGAGGATGTCAATGCGTTCATGTTGTTCAATCATGGTCTCGAAAAACGTTTTGCATGCGTCGCTGTCGGCCACGTCTAAAGCGTAGCCTTCAACGCCGTCGTGGGTGTACTCAATGGTCTTTAGATCAACCGCGATGACGGTCGCACCTTCATCGGAAAATCGCATGGCCATAGCTTGGCCAAGTCCTTGTGCGCCGCCTGTGACGATGGCGACTTTACCTTTTAAGCGCATAATTTATGCCTCCACTCGTTTCAATATGATCGCCGTGCCCATGCCGCCGCCGATGCAAAGCGAGGCGAGGCCATAGGTCACTTGGCGTTTATGCATTTCGTGAAGCAGGGTCACGCTGATGCGGTTGCCGCTGGCGCCGATGGGATGGCCGAGCGCGATGGCGCCACCGTTGACGTTGGTGATGGATTGCAACGCATCAAGATTGGCGTTGAAGACCTCTTTCAGTCCTTCAAACACACCAAGCGATTGCGCCGCAAACGCTTCGTTCAGTTCGAATAACTCTATGTCGGAAAAGGATAGTTTCGCGTCGTCAAGCGCTTTTTGGATTGCCGGCACGGGACCGAGTCCCATGTAATTTGGATCCACACCACCTTGGCCGATGCCAATGACTTCGGCGAGCGGCTTCAGGTTGTACGCTTTGAGGGCTGCCTCGCTTGCCAGCATCATGAAGCTCGCGCCGTCGTTGATGCCCGAGGCGTTGCCGGCGGTGACAGAGCCGTCTTTTTTGAAAGCTGGGCGCAGTTTAGCAAGTTTCTCTACATCGGTGTTGCGGTTAGGATGCTCGTCTGTGTCAAACACGAAATCGCCCTTACGGGTATTAATGGTGATGGGCACGATTTCGTCTGTAAACCGTCCGGCGTCAATGGCGGCGAGGGCGCGGGTTTGCGATTCGAACGCGAAGGCATCCTGCGCCTCGCGGGTGATACCGTACTTCTCAACAATGTTTTCTGCTGTGATGCCCATGTGAATCGGGTTGAAGGCGTCGGTCAGGGCATCATCGACCATGTGGTCTTTAACCATGAAACCGCCCAGTTTCACGCCTTGACGTGTGCGATCAGGTAAGATAAACGGGGCTTTAGACATGGATTCAGTGCCACCGGCCAGCGCGAGGTTCATGGCGCCACCACGAATCGCCACCGTGGCGTTCATGATGGTTTTCATTCCCGACCCGCAGACCATGTTGACGGTGTAGGCAGGAATTTCATGGGGAATGCCTGCGTTGATCGAAACTTGTCGGGCAATGCCTTGACCTAGACCGGCAGGCAAGATGTTCCCCACGAGAACTTCATCAATGTTTTCTGTAGGCACCTTGGTTTCGTGAACCATGGCTTTGACTACGTCAGCTGCAAAACTCGCCGGGTGCACATCTTTCAACGTCCCGAGAAAAGACCCGATTGGCGTTCGCTTGGCTGAAACTACATACACTTTGTTCATAATGTCCTCCTTTATAATTATATTAATCATAAGTCATTGCTTGCGTTGGGTGTGTTTATCGATTATACTGTAGATGATGAACGGTAGTTCATAAACTGAATGGTTATTCATTTTCTCAACTATATTTTATCATAAAGCGCTTACACTGTCAAACATGATTCATCGAAAGGGGTGAGTTCAGCATGGAAAGCATGATTAAAGAACCGACCACGCGCAACGCCATCAATACTTTTCACGCCATCATGGATGCCGCTGAAGAATTGTTCTACAAAAACGGGTATCATAAAACGACGGTCAATAACATCACTCAACGTGCCGGCATTGCTGCTGGCACATTCTACCTCTACTTCCCAAGCAAACTATCCTTATATAAGCACCTGCTTATTCAGATGAGCCATGACATCCGTCGTGAAATCGCAGCCCATGTTTCTGTCAAAACAACGCGGTTTGAAAAGGAACGTGAAGGCATCAAAGCGTTTATTAACCTTGCCAGACGCCGCCCACACATGTACAACATTATCTGGGAATCGCTGTACATCGATCGCGAGTTGTTTCGTGATTACTACGTATCATTCGCGAAGCGCTACGTGCGCGGTCTCGATGAAGCCGTCAAACACGGTGAAATTCGCGCCATCGACACTGAGATTGTCAGCTACATCCTCATGGGCATCACCAACTTCATCGGCCTTAAAGTGGTGCTCGACCTTGGCAACCAAAACAACGATGTCGATCATTTGGTCGACGTGGTGATGGATCTGATTAAACATGGGTTGTTCATCACCACGCCCTCAACATAAAAGAAGCCCTCGATTCGAGTGAATCGAGGGCTTTCATTATCCAGCGGGTCGAAGTTCGACGGGTTTGCGGGTGCCATCATCCAGCGTGACTTTCGGTTTAAAGTCGATGCGTTTGTACAGCGCAAAGCCGACAACCATGATGAGCAGGTTGCTGATGAGGACGGCATACCAAATGCCGCTGCTGCCAAGCGTGGTGAACTCGCGCATAACAATGACAAGCGGAATGCGTAAAATCCACAGACGCACCACGGATAAAATGAATGAATAATGCGTATTGCCGGTGCCGTTATACGTTCCCATAAAGGTCTGGAAAACCCCCATCAAGGGCAAACCAATTAATATATAGAACATGTAATCGCTGGCAAGCGAAAGCGTTTGAGGGTCATCGATGATGAACAAACTTGCCATCGGTGTTCTGATAAACATTAGGAACGTTGAACCGGCGACCATTAGCCAAAATGATAACCCCATTGCCTTGCGAAACGTCAACTTGGCACGTGCGACGTTTTGCGCGCCGATGTTTTGCCCAATGTAGGCACTCAGCACCCCACCAATCGCCATCACAGGATGAAGTATCATCGACATGATGCGGTTACCGACGCCAAAGGCAGCGACTGTTTCGGTGCCGTAACTATAGATGATGCCGTTCATGACGCCAAAACCAACCGCCGTGATGGCTTGTCCAAGCGATGCAGGCACGGCGGTTCGAATGATGTCCTTAGTGACACCGAGTTCAAGACGCATGTATGCCGGTTTGATGGTGATGCCGGTTTTGGCGAAAAAGAGTCCGTATATCGCAATGGGCATCACGACACCATTGGCAATCAGCGTGGCATAGGCCGCTCCTGGGACACCAAGGCCAAAAACGGTGATGAATATCGGCGACAAAATCATGTTAAGCACAATCGCTGAGCCGCTCACCAAAACCGGCGATAACGTGTCACCGCTTGCTTGACGAGTGGCAAGGTAACTAAAGAACACAAAAAGCAAAGGCAACTCAAACGCGCGAATGCGCAAATAGGCAACGCTGTTGCGAAACTCAAAACTTGTGGGGTCGACACCCATCAACCGCATGATGTAGGGAGCGCCAAAAAATGACACCACCATGATCACGCCACCAATAATGAGTGAAAGGGTCACCAGCTGCGAGGCGTAACGCCGGGCGTCGTCGTCTTGGCCTGAGCCAACAAACTGGCTGATTAATGCTGTTCCGGCCACGCTTAACCCGATGCCGAGCGCAAGAAACGTGAACACAACGGGAAACGTCAACTGAATTGCCGCCACGGCAGCGGTTCCACTTCCGGGTATGCGGCCGACAAAAAACATGTCGATGACGTCATGAAACGTCTTCAAAAAATTGTTCAACATCAGTGGAATCGCCAGCAAAATTAGCCCTTTAGGGATGTTTGAATCTTTTAATATTAAATACCGTTTTTTATCGTCTTTACTCATGGTTTGTCACACTCCGCGACAATTATAACATAAAACGTTATTATTTAGTTAGTATTGACCTAACTTTTTCAAAAAAGTAAAACCTGGCTTCAGGAGCCAGGTTTTGGTCCATAATATTGGTAGTATCTTGCTTTGATGGGGCCGTTAAAAAGCACCCTCGTTCGATCCGCTTTACGCTTAAACCGTTGTTCTGCCCCAGGTAGGGCTGTGTACACATAGTAAGAGCACGTGGCGTGTTTTTTCATCAGTTGTCCAAGTGCTTCATGCAGCGCATCGGCTTCTTGAGGGTCGTTCAGGCGATCGCCGTAAGGCGGGTTAGTGATGATGACGGCGTAATCGTCAAAACGCATCGCCCGCACGTCGGACACGTTGAACACAATGGCGTCTTCGACCCCGGCTTCAGCGGCGTTTTCTTTTGCGATGGCAACCATTTTTGGGTTGATGTCGGTGCCGATAATGCGCAATGGCGTCGCATGGTCTATCGCGCGCAAGGCCTCACGACGTGTGTGTTTTAACACACTTTTATCGATGCACCGTAAGGTTTCAAACGCGAAGGAACGGTTGAGTCCCGGAGCAATGTTTTTCGCCATCATGGCCGCTTCAATGACCACGGTTCCCGATCCACAAAAGGGATCATACAACGTGCGGTTGGGGCCATAAAAGCTCAATGAAACCAGTGCTGCCGCTAGCGTTTCACGAAGCGGCGCATCACCTTGATTGAGGCGATACCCTCGTTTGTGAAGGGGGGCTCCTGTCGTGTCGAGCCACAAGCCCACATGGTTGTTTCTCAACTCCAACGTTAAAGTGCGTGTCGGGCCGTTTTCAAGAAGCTCATGACACCCGGTTGCGGCCTTGATGTTGTCGACCAGCGCTTTTTTGCCAATCGACTGCATGTCTCTCGGGCTGTAAAGCGTTGACTTCACGCTGTTGGCGAGCATCACAAAACGGTCCTCAGGCGCAAAACAGGATGTCAGTTCAAGGGTGCGCACAAAATCAAAAAGAGCGTCATAGGTTGTGACGTTTTCCTGTTCACCAAGGATGATGAAGATACGCTCGGCCACACGCAAGTGCACGTTAGCGCGCACAAGGTTGTCGGACGTAAAGGGGAAGCGCACACGACCATTTTCGGTGGCGAGCACGTTAATCCCAAGCGCTTCTAGTTCGCGTCGAACCACGGCTTCCAGCCCGAACGCACACGTGGCCACACATTCCATCAAATCACCTCACATCAATTGTAACATACCCGCTAGAAATACGTTATAATGTTCATGTACACAAAGGTTTCCATATGGTTATTGTGTATCGGGTATTTCTATTTTACCCAAACGCTTTTATGCATGGCGCGGCGGTGCTCATTGTCTAGGCCACAAGCCATCAAATAGCCCGTGAAGAAGTGCTGCTTGACGCCGTTTTCGACGATGCCTATCGTCGTTATCGTGCAACGCCACCGAAATACTTGTGCTTTCGCTGTAAAAAAACCAATAAAACCGGCGACTTTTGTGTTTACATGATGAAAGCGCCGGCGAATGCGAGGTGACTCCTTGGATAAAACATCCCTAAACCGAGCCGTCGCGCGGCTAAAAAAAGGTGACCAGTCTGCGTTTGACGAGGTCTATAATTATACAAAAACCAAGGTATTTTACACCATCTTGGCGATGGTGCATGATTACGCGTTAAGCGAAGATATCATGCAGGATGCTTACATCAAAATGCTTGAGTCCTTACCCTCATATCGACGCCTTGGATCGTTTGAAGGATGGTTGCTCACCATCGCGAGAAACCTCGCATTGAATGTGTTGCGTGATCGAAAACGCACGCAACACGTCGACCCACAAACAGACGGTGATTGGTTTGGATCCACCGGAAGCGTGGCGGAATCACAAGCCGAAATCGCCGAATGGTTAGGTCACCTAAACGACGTGGAGAAAGAAATTGTCATTCGACACGCCGTGCTTGAGGAAACACACAAAAGCATTGCCAAAGCCATGGGAAAACCGCTCGGTACCGTCACATGGACATACCAAAACGCGCTTCAAAAAATACGAAGGAAGGCGGGTGATTCGCATGAATGATGACCACCTTAGACATCGGATTAAACAAGCAGCTCACGCTCATGTTCCTGATGTGAAAAGCCGTGTGCTCGCACAAGCAAGACGGCCACAGCCACGACAAAGCCACGGTTTCCGCTATGCGTTTGCCGGGACCCTTGCTTTGCTGCTGTTGGCAGTTTTCGCTTTTTGGCCATCCACCACCGACGTGTATGCGACGGTGCATCTTGACATCAATCCGTCGATTGCCGTCGACCTTGATGAAGACGAACAGGTCCTTGAGGTGCGCGCGCTTAACACCGATGCGCAGCTGCTTATTTCTGCCATTGACCTATCTTCTTTTGACAATTTTGACGACCTTATCAACGCGATTGTTGATGAAGCCATCCAGCGTGGCGTCATGAGCGAGTCCAATCCCTTTATCATGATTGACATCACCGGCCACGACGTCATCTTCGTACAAAATCTCTACGACCACCTTAGCACACGCATCCCTCAGCATGCGATGGATCGCATTCCCAACGCTGAAATCATCCGTGGGCACGCTGGAGAGGCTGTGGGTGAGGAAGTCGCACGCGCCCGTGAACACAACATGTCAGTTCAACGTCTGCGCCTTATTGAAGCTCTTTTAGATACAACCGAGTACGATTTTGACACGCTCAAAACCATGAGCGTTGCCGAATTGGTGCATCTAGCACGCGAACACGACGTCGACACCAATCACCCCGGCCCACCGGATAGAACCCCTGGGCCCCCGAATAGCCCCGGACCCCCTTAAACACAAAACGAGTTCCCACGATGGGAACTCGTTTTTCATTCATAAGAACAACGTGTCTAGCTCGCGAAGGGCATGGCGCATCAGCATGTCTTGGTAATCAGTGTTTTTGGCAACCGCCGATTCTTCATGCAACGCTTCACGATAATAATAGCCCTGTTCGGGCGTTTGTGCATCGATCAACATGACGTAGGTCGGCACCGTGTCTTCAGGTGTGAAGCCTTTACGGGTAAATATGCGCCACACAAAGGCGTAAAATTTGTTGGTGTCTTTTGTGCCGATGTCGGTTTTGACGCGTCCCGGATGAACGACAAAAAACGTGACGTTGTCCTCGTGACGACTAAAGTAGTTTGACATCATGTTGTTGTATAACTTGGTTCGGCAATAGGATCGAAACGGGTGGTAGCGTTTCAAGGCGTGGATATCACGGTAATCAAAGCGCGCGCGTTTGTGGGCGTCGCTTCCAGTTGTGATCACTTTTCCTCGGCGTTTGGCTAACAACGGCAACAACCTTTTCGTCATGTGCACGTGGCTAAGATGGTTAACCTGATACTGCGTTTCAAACCCATCGTCGGTAAAGGCTTTTTTTCCAGGGACCGCCGCGGCGTTGTTCACCAGCACATCCAGGCCCTCAGGTAAAGCTTTTTCAAGTTGCTTTAGCGCCTTCTCAACGGCCGATAAAGAACGGAAATCGGCGTTCATTAGCCTCAGTCTTCCTTTGGCCTTACCGATGTCATCTTTCAGGTGATTCAATTTGTCTTCGGCACGACCGAAAGCAAACACGGTGTGTCCTTCATGGACAAGGTGTTTCGTTAAGGCTTTTCCGATGCCGCTTGTTGCACCGGTCACCACAATTGTTTGCATGTACATCACCCCAGTTCATTATACCACGCCCAAAAGAAAACGCCCCTAAGGACGTTGATGTATGATGGTGCCGCTAGCTGGATTTGAACCAGCAACCTCTTCCTTACCATGGAATTGCTCTACCGGTTGGAGCTATAGCGGCATCGGCTGAAATCCTAGAATATTCTAACACAAAACCCCTCGAGTGAAAAGGGGTTTTGCAAACTTTTTCACATGAGGACAAACACGTCGTCGTCAACTACTTTGGTTACGTACGTCTGTGCTTTTTTTGTGGGCATTTTCATGAACAGTAGCTTTGCTTTTGCTTTGATTTCTCCCGTTGTAACATCCACGGTGGCTCCGTGGCGCTTACAGGTGACCGATCCATCGCCGTATGTTCCTTCATAAAGCGAATGTTTCATGTGTGGGCATTTGTCACTTAACGCGTACACGTCATCCTTATGGTACGCAAGCAACAACGGTTTCTCATCGAGCACCACACGCATCGTACCTGCTTTGATGAGTTCGGCAATTTTGGTGGCGAATTGAAATGCCATTGGCCCCTCCTTTTTCCTTTGATACTTCAATTGTAGCACAAAAGCAGTTGCAAAAGCCACGTGTTTTGATAAAATGGAAATACTCATTGCATTATGAAGGAGTGTTGCCTATGTTTACGCTAAGCGTGAACGGTGAGAAGAAACGCTTTGAGAAAAAGGTGAGGTTGCTCGATTTAATCGACGACCCCAACAAACAATACTTTATCGCACTTGTTAATAACCGACTTCGCGAGCTTAGATACGAGGTCGATTACAATGCCACGGTAGAGTTTCTCGACACAACAAACCACGAAGCGATATTTACGTACGAAGCCGGATTGCGCTTCTTGATTGCCATGGCGTTTGATAATCTGTATCCGGAGTATCAGTTTAAATTCAACTACAGTATCTCACGCACCACGTTTTGCCATGTGTTTAATGTCGAAGACACAAGCAGCATTCGCGAAATCATCGCCAACGTAAAAAAAGAAATGCAGCGCCTTGTCGAGCGAGACTTGCCAATCGAGCGCCTTGAGATGCGCAACGAGGACGCCATCACCTTTTATAAAGAGAAAGCATGGCACGATAAAATTGACATTATCGGCTATCGACCAGAGTCGACCGTCCACTTTTATGCATGCGATAACTACAAAAACTACATGTATAACTTGATGGTGCCATCGACCGGGTATTTGACGATGTTCGATCTAAAAGCGTATCCGCCCGGCTTTTTGCTTCAATACCCACGTGCCGAGGCAGGAGGCATGATTCCCGATTTTGAAGACGCGCCAATTTATGGTCGCACACTCAGAGATGCCAATCGATGGGCTGAGCGCATCGACGCCAACACAATAGCCAAAATGAACGAACACGCGCACAGCCAGACCATGCCTGAGTTCGTACATGTATGTGAAGCGAAACACAATCAACTTATTGCTGAGATTGGGCAAAACATCATCAAAGACATCGACAACATCCGTCTTGTTGCCATCGCCGGACCATCTTCAAGTGGAAAGACCACTTTCTCTACGCGCCTACGCATCGAACTGATGGCGCTTGGACTAAAACCTGTGATGATATCACTTGACGACTACTACCTTGATCGTGAGGCCATAAAACCTGATGAGAACGGGCAGATTGACTTAGAACACATCAACACCCTCGACATCAATCTATTTAACCAGAACATGCTCGACCTCATCGATGGGAAAACCGTCGATGTGCCAATCTTTGATTTCATGACCAAGAAACGTTCAGGCTTTCGTAAAATGCGCGTCACTGAGCAAAACCCGATTATCATCGAAGGCATCCATGCCTTAAACGAAACCTTAACCACGCTGATTCCAAAGCATCAGAAGTATAAAATTTTCATCAGCCCGCAGCTACAAATCAACATTGACCACCACAACCCCATCAGCATCACGAACTTGCGTTTGCTTCGTCGCATTGTTCGCGACCGCAAGTTTCGCAACTCCCCCGCTAGCAATACCATCACCATGTGGCCAAGCGTCCGCGAAGGTGAGTTCCGCTGGATTTACCCGCACCAAGAAGGTGCCGACTTCATTTTTAACAGCGGCTTAGCGTATGAGCTTTGCGTGATGAAAAAGTACGCGCTCGA
Source organism: Candidatus Izemoplasma sp. (assembly GCA_007132465.1). Classification (GTDB taxonomy): domain Bacteria; phylum Bacillota_I; class Bacilli_A; order Izemoplasmatales; family Izemoplasmataceae; genus SLQR01. The sequence goes on along the minus strand of SLOP01000025.1, from coordinate 58,653 downwards.
TAGCCTGATGGAAATCCCCCGTGAGAGCGAACACTTCATCACCGCCAACCGCTTAATTAAATTTTTGAAGTACTTTGTTGACATCAAAGACGAGGTCGTGCCATGTAACTCGCTTCTACGTGAGTTCATCGGCGGCAGCTGCTTTGACATGTGACACCGCGCGGCGGTGTCACGTTTTTATTTGTCTGAAAACGAACGTGCGCCGGTTTTCATCGTAGTGCGAAAACGCGTAATCATCGACGCGCAATGGTTTGATGCCATCGATGTCACTGATCGTGTGTTCAGCCATCAAACGAACCAGACGGCCCCGTAAGCGTTTCACATGCACGCCGGGGGCTTTATCAAACTTAACATGATGCAACGCTAAGGATTTATCGAGGGCCGCAGTGTATTCGCCCGATGCCAAGTTCAGCACCACCTCACCGGCAAGGGCGCGTTTGAGATGCGGCCGCCAAAACGTTGACAGCTTGATGCCATCAACGGTGGCGCCCATCGGTAAGCGATACAGTCCGACGGCATCTTCTGGATGCACGAGGCCATAAAGGCCGCTAAGAATCCGCACATGGGTGGCGATGTACTGTTGATGCTTATCGGAAAGCGACGAGGCGTTCAATGCCGAAAACTGGACACCAGTATAGGCCTCGATGGCACGCTTGTCTGGTGTGAACGATGCGTGCAATTTTTTGGTCTGATCTGCGAGTGAATCGCTGAGACGAAACGTCGCTTTCAACGCGGTTTCGTTCATGGCTCTCAGGGTTGCCAACAGTCTCTCGGCCTCATGGGTAAAACGGGGTTTCTGTGACCCTTTGGCTTGTGTTTGTGACATGGTTTTTGATGGTGATATAAGCACGATCATCGGTGTCATCCTTTCAAAGTTCAACTGCCTTAGCAGCACGCTCAGCATAGAGAAAAGACCAACGCTTAGCGTTCGTCTTTATCAAACAGGTTTACGTACTCACCGTATCCTTCTTTTTCAAGAGCATCCAGCGGAATAAAGCGGAGCGCAGCAGAATTAATGCAGTAACGCAGTCCCCCCGCTTCTTTAGGGCCATCGTCAAACACGTGACCGAGATGTGAATCGGATTGCTCGCTTCTCACTTCAGTCCTTCGCATGCCATAACGGGTGTCAAACGTTGTCTTCACCCCGGCAATCGGTTTGGTGAAACTGGGCCACCCGCAGCCCGCATCGAACTTGTCATGGCTGGTGAACAACGGTTCGCCACTGACCACATCGACGTATAGCCCTTCGCGCGTTTCGTCGTGGTACTCGTTGTCAAAAGGAGGTTCGGTGCCGTCTTCTTGGGTGACGTGGTATTGCATTGGTGAAAGTTTCTGTTTCAATGCTTTCTTATCTTTTTTCATCGTCATCCCTCCACCATCATTGTATCATGTAGCCCCTCAGTACCCTTGCCTCACGCTTCTCGCTTCATACGAATGAGCGATGGTGGAACAGGCACGAGGGCGCTCGTGCGTTGCATGTACTCGGCATACGCTGGACGACGTTTGAGTTGTCGGGTTTCCATTAGCGGGATGCTGATGACGAGGAAAAGCACCAGGTTCACAAAAGGGCCAATCCCTGCAATCCATTCGGTGCCCAAGCCAGTCACGCTTAACATCATTGCATAGAGCATGAACCAAAACGCCACTTCCCCGAAATAATTCGGGTGGCGTGACCACTTCCAAAGCCCTCGGTCTAATACCTGCCCAGGTCTTTCGCGGCGATGACGATGCATTTGCGCATCACTGATGAATTGCACCGTAACGCATCCAAGCGCTAGCACGGTCGCTAGCACGGTCAAAAGCCCGGCTGAACCCGATGCCTGCAGCATCAAGAACACTGGAAGCATTGCCGAAAAAACAACCAGCGTCGGCATCATATGAATGCCGACGTAGTTGACCACCGGCCACCATCCTCCGCTCTTATGTTTGTAGTGGTCGTAGCGCCAATCTTGGTGATCAAAACCGGAAAAGGTGTGTATCCAGTTCACGGTCAGACGAACGCCCCAAACAACAAGCGCCACAAGCACAAGCACGTGCGTTAAACTCAAGGCAGTCAGGTCGATGAACGGCCAGACAAGCGCAAGAGGTGCCACGCTCCAGTAAGGATCGTACATTGACGAGTTGCGAAACGCGGTGCTGAAGCCAAACACCCACGTTGTGGCGATAACATCAGCCACAAGCAAACGCAAAATGATGCTCTCCAGCGGGGTTTGTCGATAGGCGATGACGCCAATGGCAAGCGCTGTCAAGTAAATGAACATCACGATGATCAAATGATGCGTCTTTTTCATGCGAACCTCCTGATTGATGCAGATTTCTAGTGTGTGATAGGATTGGATTGCTTGTAAACAAACACATTATACGGTGCGTGGTGTCGGTTGAGCATCGATTCTTTCATCACAACATAGTGTTTGGCCGGCAATGAGGCCATGAAAAGCTCAATGGCATGGGCCTCTTTTTTTCCCTCTTTATGACCAGGATAGACGCTCACCGAGAGCAGTCCGCCAACCTCAAGCATAATCAAGGCCTGTTTAAGTGCGATGAGGGTGGATTCAACGCGGGTGGTTAAGGTTTTATCACCGCCGGGAAGGTAACCGAGGTTGAAAACCACGACACGCACCGGTTCTTTAACAATGTCGCGCATCGCGGCGTGGCTTTGGCACACGCAGGTGACCTTGGAGGTAAGTCCTGCCGCATCGACGACACAGCGCGTGGCATCGACCGCTTCTTCTTGGATGTCAAAGGCATAGACGTGTGAAGCGTGGGTTGCCAAAAAGACCGTGTCTCGGCCTTGGCCGGACGTTGCATCAACCGCAATACCTCCGTCTTTAAGGTAAGCGCGCACTTTTTCATGTGCAGAGGTAATGACGCCTGTGATCATCCAATCATTCCTTCGTAAGCGAACCGATAAAAAAGTTTCGTTTCCTCTTTATTCTCGGAAGCGCTTTGTTATAATATAATTAAACATACATCTTGACAACAAAAGGGGAGCTACCATGTATAAATTGGTCATTTTCAATTTTGACGGTGTGATTGCCGATACCTATGACGTGCTCAAGCGCGTCTATGATCGTCTGAAAGACGACTTTCGCTTCAAAAACATGTCTGAAGACGATCGCGAGAACCTGCGTGAACTCTCGATGTTTCAGCTGATGAAGGCGTTCCACGTGCCGTTTTATAAGTTGCCGAAGTTTTTACAGGAAGTGATTCCCATCTACAAGGAAACGATGGTGACGGCACCGCTTTTTGACGGGATTCGTGAGACCGTTGAAAAACTCAAAGGTCAAGGAAGCGACGTCGTCATCTTATCGTCAAACAACCCAAAACTTATCCGTAAGTTTTTAAAACATCATGATTTTGAGGTGTTTGATAAGGTGGTTGGCGGCGCGGCATTCTTCAATAAGCAAACACGATTAAACAGCGTTATTAAGTCATATAAAGTCGACCACATCGAAGCCATCTATGTCGCCGATGAGCGCCGGGACATCGAAGCATGTAAGAAAATAAACCTTCCCATCGCGGCCGTGACCTGGGGCTACGATGACTATAAGGTGCTTGGTGCGGGTCGCCCGACCTACCTCGTACAAGACCTCGAAGATCTCGAGGAAGCGTTGTTAAACAGTCCGCAGTCCTAAGAGCACATTCCGATGTGCTTTTTTTATGTGATGTCATCGGTCGTGAGTTTCACTGGGCAATGGTCACTGCCGAGCACATCATCAAGAATGGAAATGCTGTGAACACGCCCCATTAAGCGATTAGAAACGAGAAAGTAATCGAGGCGCCAGCCGATGTTTTTTACCCGCGCGTTGAAACGATAACTCCACCACGTGTATCGCACCGTGTTAGGATGCAACGCACGAAACACATCAGTAAACCCCGTCTCAAGCAAAGCCGACATCTTCGCCCGCTCTTCAATGCTGTACCCTGCGTTTCCTTCGTTGGCTTGTGGGTTTTTTAAGTCGATGGCGTGATGGGCCACGTTGAGATCGCCGCAATACATCACAGGCTTCTTCTCATCAAGGCGCTTCACGTAATCCCGAAGTCGGTCTTCAAATGCCATGCGATAATCGAGCCGCGCGAGTTCCCGTTGGGCGTTAGGCACATACGCCGTAATAAAATACATGTCGTCATACTCGAGGGTGATGACACGCCCCTCGTCGTTATAGGCGTCATCGATGCCATGGATGACCTGGTTTGGTTGTTTTCGGCTTAGCACGAGCGTCCCAGCATAACCCGGTTTGTCGGCGCTGTTCCAAAAAGCATGATACTCAGGGAAAGCGAAATCGGCTTGTTCTGGTCGCATCTTCGTCTCTTGCACAGCCATCACATCCGGTTTTTCGCTTTCCAAAAACGCCATAAAATTCTTCTTGACGGCTGCTCGAAGGCCGTTAACGTTCCAAGTTACCCACGTCTTCACACACTCACTCCTAGACGTAAAAAGGCTGGCTTCATTTTGATTATACCACGCCAACCCTCGCCTGACAGCCCCCCGTTGGGAAATTGTTGCGCTTTTTGGTCAGGCTACGGTATAATGGAACCATCCACCACCAATGGGAGGACCCTATGAAACACGATGAAACGTTCAAAGACGTCATGAACCAAGCCATCGAGCGCGCCAAAGAAACCATGAATCGCGATGTCGGTGGTCCTTTTGGAGCGGCTGTCATCGATGCCGATGGCACGCTGCTTTCAGTCACGTCAAACTCGGTATTAAACGACCACGACCCAACGGCACACGCCGAAGTGAACGCTATCCGCGAGGCGGGTAAGAAAAAAGGCACACACGATCTCTCCAATTGTGTGCTTATCACCACCGCGCACCCCTGTCCGATGTGCCTTGGGGCAATCATTTGGGCAAACATCACGCATGTTGTGTATGGATGTCGGCCTAAAGACGCGGAATCCATCGGATTTCGTGACGATTTCATCTATGCTTTCATTAAACAAGACTGTCGCGACGACAAAGTGGTTACCCTTGAGGAACGTCACCGCGAGTTATGTTTACCGCTGTTTCAAGAATATGAACGCAAAAAGAAGACCATCTATTAAAATGAGCCCGTCATGGCGGGCTCATTTTTTTAACGTTTAATCTATTTATCGCCCATCGTCATGACCATCACGGCTTTAGCGGTGTGCAGACGGTTTTCTGCCTCCTGATAAACAATCGAAGCCGGCCCATCAATCACGGCATTTTCAACTTCGTTCTCTCGGTCGGCAGGCAACGCGTGCATGTAGCTGACCTCAGGTTTGGCAAGTGCCATGCGATCGCCGGTGCATTTCCAGTGACGGTTGGCACTCAAAATGTCATCGATGACATCGCTGCTTTGGTTACTGACCCAGCTGCCCCAATTCTTCGGGATTACCACGTCAGCGTCCTTGTACGCGGCTTCTTGGTCGTTAGTGACTCGCAGCGAGCCACCGTTTGCTTCGGCGTTCTTTTTCGCTTTTTCAATGACCCATTCCGGTAGTTCATACCCTTCGGGATACGCCAACGTCACGTCCATGCCGTAGCGCGGAAACAAGAGCGCTTGTGTCAGCGGAACGCTGATTGGTTTTTTGTGGCTTTCAGCGTATGCCCAGATAATCGATACTTTGAGGTTTTTCGTCGTTGTCTTAACTTCTTGAATCGTCATCAAATCAGCGAGTCCCTGCATCGGGTGGTAAAGGTCACACTGCAAGTTCATCACCGGCACGCTAGCGTGGTTGGCCATTTCGCGCAAAAAGCGGTTACCGATGCCCCAAAAACAGTTACGGGCTGCAATGCCGTGACCATAGCTAGAGAGAATAACGGCGGTGTCTTTAGCGGATTCGCCGTGTGAAATTTGCATGGTTGAGGTGTCGAGGAACGTGCCGTGTCCTCCGAGTTGGGCTAGGCCGGCCTCCATTGAATTACGGGTTCGGGTGGATTGTTCGAAAAACATCAGAAACGCGGTTTTATTTTTTAAGTACTCGGTGGGTTCGTTCGCGTAAAACTGTCGTTTGAGTTCACGTGAGGTTTCGAGTAAATCATTGATTTCTTCGTTTGTCCAATCTTCTAAGGTGATAAAATGTTTGCCTTTGTATTTTGGCTTCATGTCAAGCTTCCTTTCGTTTATGGTTAAGGTAGTGTAGTGGGATGGCAGCGTACATCGCACACGCTTTAACAAGCTCATCTTTAAAGGTGATTTCATTGGGTGCGTGTGCTTGATCTTCATGGCCTGGGCCAAAGCCGATGCACGGAATGTCGTGTCGGCCCATGATGCTGACAGCGTTGGTTGAAAAGGTCCATTTATCAACGGTTGGCTCAGCATTAAACAGTGCCTTGTATGCATCGACAGTTGCTTCGCAGACAATGTGGTCGTGCGCTAGGACCCACGTGGGAAAGAACGCTTGCGTGGGGTAGACAAACCCGGTGTAAGAAGGCTTTTGGTAATCGTATATTTCCACGGTCGCGTTGGCGGCTTTAAACGAAGGCAACGCCCGAATTTCCGCCATCGCCGTTTCGTGTGTCTCACCATGCGTTAAACGACGGTCGATGGAAATCGTGCATCCATCAGCGACCGCACAACGGGAAGGCGAACTAAAGAATATCTCGCTGATGGTGATGGTGCCTTTTCCTAAGAACGGATCATCGTGCAAGCGGGTATTTAGCTGCTCGATTTCCTGAATAATCGGCGCCATTTTGTAGATGGCATTATCGCCGCGTTCAGGCGCGCTGCCGTGACAGGAAACGCCTTTGGTCGTCACCTTCATTTCCATGCGACCACGGTGACCACGGTAGATGTTGCAAGACGTGGGTTCGGTGATGACGACAAAATCAGGACGGAGCTTTTCTTGTTCAATCAAATATTGCCAACACAAACCGTCGCAGTCTTCTTCTTGTACCGTGCCGGTGATCAAGAGCGTATAATCATCCTCTAGGCCAAGTTCCTTAATGATTTTGCCGGCATAGACCATGGAAGCCATGCCGCCTTCTTGGTCGCTTGCGCCTCGGCCGCCGATGTGCTTGTCATCTTCAAAGCCTTCGTAAGGGTCAAACGTCCATTGGTCGGGATCACCAATGCCCACGGTGTCGATGTGCGCGTCCATGGCAATGACGTGTTTGCCGTGCCCGACGCGGCCAATGATGTTGCCCATCGTATCGATGCGAACCTCATCAAAACCCACTTTTTCCATTTCTTCTTTAATGCGTAAGACAACCTTTTTCTCGTCGCCCGACTCGCTTGGTATCCGAATCATGTCGCGCAAAAACGCGGTGATGTCCGCTTCGTATTTTTGGGCGGCGCGGTGAATGGCTTGCATGGTTTTTTTCATTGTGAGTCATCCTTTCGTTGTTGCATGATGGTTTCGTTGTAAGTGTGGATTTTTGCGTACTCTTCATGCCAAAATTGCATTGTTTTCATTTGGTCAAGGTAAGCTTGTGAATACCCGAACTTTAACCAATCGTCTTCTTTTTGCTTGAACAAGCGTGCTTTGGCTTCTGGGTGACGCACGTCTGTGATGTGGCGTGTATCAGCCTGCATGAACACGTCTTTAAACCACCGTTCAAGCACGTAATCGCTGGTCTCTAAACTACGTTTATTCAGATCGTCCAGCACAGAGTCGTACCGGTCAAACCCATCGGTGGCGACTGTCACAACGTTGTCGTCGGGCCCAAGCTTCAGGTGTTTAGCCATCTTGATGGCCCCGAGAATGTTGCAGATGCCACTGACCCCGAAGAGATCGCGCATGCGGTGGAACATCGCTTCGTCGATACCGTGCTTGGCAAGCACCGATTGCCCATCGCGAAGCACTTTAAGTCCGCGTACCGACGCTTCATCCTCGACCAAGACGAGAAAATCGGTCGTCAGCACGTTATGAATCAGTGTGCACATTTTATCGCCAATGCCTTCGATGCGATGTTGTCCACGGCCGCCGTCGGTCAGCGTCGAACACTCATAAGGCTCAAGCGCCGCGACACGTGCTTCAGGAAAGGCTTCTTTAATCGCGTCTCCGGCCGCCAGCGTGCCAGCGCTTCCCGGGGCCGAGGCAAAAAGGGCAATGCGTTCGTTGCCTATGCCGCGGACAGCTTCGATGGCGCTGTGACCTGTCACGTGGCGATGAAACCGATAGTTAGGCATCAGTTCAAATTGGGCAAGCGCGCGGTGATGTTTGTTTTTCTTGACCATGTCATGGGTTTTCTCCAACGTCAAGATAACGTCAGATTCGGTGCCTGGTGTCAGTTCGAGTTCTGCACCGTAGTGTTTGATCCGGTCATATCGCTCTTTGCTCATGGTGTCCGGCATGATGACAATGGCATCGTACTTCATCAAGTTGCAAATGTAGGACACGCCAATGCCAAAATTACCGGTCGACGGACCCAAGATTGTGTGTTTTCCGGGAACGATATCGCCGTCGACACAGCCTTCAATCAAGGTGGCATAAGCGGGGCCGACTTTATGCGAACCGGAAGGGAAATCTTTCCCGAGCAACACCACGATGGTGGCATCGACGCCCGTCAGTGCACTGGGTAAAACGATTTTGTTAACGGCGTTATCAGCGTTTTTCCACGTGATGTTAAAAAGGTTCAATGGGTTAAATTCATCGTCGCTGGCGTCTAAGGCGCGCCGGCGAACCGTTGGATCAATAGTGTGCGGATTTAACATTTCCGCATACGTTGGTCCATAGGGTATCTTACGCATGGTTATCACGATCCTTTCTATGCGCTATCAAGGTGGGTAAATCGGCAGGTAGGTGCGCTGCCTCACCGGTGGCGCGGTTGGCGCTGTCGGTGTCTTTTAAGCCGTTGCCAGTAATGATAGCAACGACCGTGGTTTCGGGTGCAATCAGGTTGGTTTTAAGGGCTACCGATAGGCCGGCAATCACGGCGCTTGCGGCCGGTTCTGCGAACACACCTTCGGTTTTTCCAAGCGTCTTCATGGCCTCAAGGATGGCCTCATCGCTCACCCTCACAAAAGCGCCATTGGAGCGCTTGACCGCTCGCAAGCCCTTGACAGGGTTGCGTGGTATACCGACAGCAATCGAATCGGCAAGCGTGTTTTCTTCGCATTCAACTAGGTTTTGTTGGGTCTCATGGGCGAGGGCGAACGGGGCACAACCTTCAGCTTGAACGCCAAGGAGTTTGGGCACACGATTGATCAATCCGAGTTGTTTCAGGTCGTAGAACCCTTTATGCACGCCGGCAATAGTGCATCCATCGCCCACCGAGACAACCACCCAATCGGGGGGCTCAAACAGACATTGCTCAGCAATCTCAAGCGCCACTGTCTTCTTTCCTTCGACCAGATGCGGGTTGATGGCAGCGTTCCGGTTGTACCATCCGTGGTGATCAATGGCGGCTTTGGACAACGTAAACGCTGCCTTATAATCGCCTTGAACACGCACCACATCGGCCCCGTATACCATTAACTGAGCGAGTTTGCCTTTGGGGGCGCGCTCAGGGACGAAAATCACTGACTGCAATCCCAGTTTGGCCGCGTTTCCAGCCAAACTCGAAGCCGCGTTTCCCGTGGATGCACACGCGACGTGCGTGGCACCTTGTTCCAAGGCCTTGAAGCACGCAACGGCCGAGGCACGATCTTTAAGCGAACCGGTGGGTTGTCGCGTTTCATCTTTCAGGCGCAGTGCGTTAATTCCAAGGTCTCGGGCAAGCCGTGGCGCGTCGATGAGCGGTGTCAGTGGCAAGTAAAGACCGCGAGTAAAATCGGTATCCTTGAGGCTCATCATCGGACGGTAGCGCCACAACGTGGGGTCTACGTTGTTTTGAAAGTACGCGTGGTTGATGGTTTGTTTCATGGTTACGTAATCATACTCTATCTCTAAAATACCTTGTTCACCACACGAGGGACACGTCAAGTGCTTCTCCGTGTCAGCGGTCCGATCACACAAGGTACACCGGCCGTGCATCACGTGTTCCATTAGCTGTCCTCGCTTTCTGGTTCGATGGCAACGTGCTTAAATGAGGCGACGTCAAACAAGCCGCGATCGGTTAACTTGAGTTCGGGAATCACTGGTAAAGATAAGAAAGCCAGCGTAATAAATGGATCATCAATGGCCTCATTCAAACCCATTGAACGTGCCTTTTTCCCGATTCGTGTAAGCGTTTCAGCAACATGCTCAGCGGATTTGCTTGACATGATGCCGGCGATGTCAAGCGGCAAGGCATCGACAACGTCTTCACCTTGAACAAGCACGATACCACCTTGCATATCGATGATGCGCTCAGCCGCCAGTCGCATGGCGTGGTCGTTGTCGCCGATGACGATGAGGTTGTGTGAATCGTGGGCGATGGTCATGGCGAGGGCGCCATTTTCGATATCATAGCCTGAAACCAAACCCACGCCGACATTGCCGGTGTGGCGGTGGCGTTCGATGACGGCAAGCTTGTTCAGTCCGCTTTGCCGGTTGTGAACGTACTCGCCATCTTTGACCGGAACCTGCCGTATTTCATGGCGGGTGGTGATGTTGTTTTGAATGATGCCGATGACACGGGCTTTATCACCCTTCAGTGGCAAACGAAAATCCAGCGTGTCACGGTGAACGTTGACGGATTGCGTCACGGCGTTTTCTTTGTAGGGCGTGATGGTAAAAGTGGCCACGCCGTCTTTGACGACGCGCTTGCCATCTTTGTAAACATCACGAGGGGTGATGATTGTAAGATTGTCAAACACAATCATGTCGGCACGATACCCGATGCCAAGCGCGCCAACATCGTGTAATCCGTAACACGCAGCCGCATTCAACGTGCCCATGCGAATCGCATGCATCGGTTTAACCCCTGCCTTGATGGCGAGGTTGACATTATGGTTAATGTGCCCTTCAGCGACGATGTCTTCAGGGTGTTTATCGTCGGTGCAAAACAGTAAGCGGTGGTAGTTTTCTTCTGTCACCGCCTTGAGCAGTTCACGGGTGTTTCGCGTGGCTGACCCTTCGCGAAGATGCACATACATGCCACGGCGGATACGTTCGATGAGGCTTTCGGTTTTTGTGCATTCATGGTCGGTTTGAACGCCGGCGGCGGCATAGGCGCTGAGTTCTTTGCCAAGGATGTCTGGAGCATGACCGTCGATGGGCTTCCCATGCATCACCGCAAGTTTATCAAACATCGCGTCATCGCCTTGCATCACCGCAGGGTAATCCATGACCTCGCCAAGCCCGAGCACACGCGGGTGGTCTTTAATTGAGGCGATGTCGTTGGCGTCGATGCTGGCTCCGGCATTTTCAAAACTCGTCGCCGGCACACAGCTTGGCACCATGATGCGGACATTAAGCGGGATGTTTTCGCTTGCGTTCAGCATATAACGGATGCCATCTAACCCGATAACGTTGGCAATTTCATGCGGGTCGGCAATGACCGTCGTCGTCCCTTTGGGAACCACGACCCGGGCGAACTCTCCCGGTGTCAACATCGATGATTCGATGTGCACGTGACCATCAATGAATCCAGGCGCTAAATATGCGCCTTTAAGGTCGATGGTTTCCTTGGCGTCGTAGTGACCGTAGCCGACCACGACACCGCCATGCACCGCGACATCGGTCGAATCGATTTCCCCGGTGAACACGTTAACCAACTTAGCGTTGGTGAAAAGCGTGTCAACGGGATGGTTACCTAAGGCAGCGAAAACACGTGTTTTTGCGTTCATGGGACCACCCTTTCTCAAGCCAAAGTGTCAAGGAAGTGCCTTGCAAGCCTTAAAGCCGCTTCCTTCCGATAATGCTGATTGGAGCGTTGATCATCAATCGGTTTAATGTGTTCGCTGTAGTGGTGCATGAGCGTGTCAGTATCACTCAGCACATTCTTAACGCTGTGACCAACGTGCAGCGCTTCGACAGATTTTTCTCGGACCACCACCGGAGCGACGGCATTGAAAACTAAGCGTAGATCGCGAATGATACCCTCGTTCACCGTTGCGCAACCGACAAAACCAATTTTCGTGATGGCATCGGCACGACGGCCTCCGACTTTTCGAAACATTGTGTGCGTAAAACGGGTTTTCGGGATGCGTATTTCAGCCACCATCTCGTCGTCGTGAAGCACCGTTTTCCCTGGACCGACAATGGTCTTCTCAATCGAGAGGATGCGTTTCCCACTGGTGCTTTCAAGCACCACTTGGGCATCAAGGGCATACAGTGCCAATAAACTGTCGGCTGCCGGCGAAGCGTTAACAATGTTTCCGGCGAGGGTTGAGACGTAGCGTATCGCTGGCGATGCCATGATTGCGATGACCTGACGCAGCAGTGCTGGTGTGCGCTCGTGATGAAGCAACGTTTCTAGGTCGGTCATCGCGCCGATGCAGATAACCTGCTCATCTTCTTTGACGTATTTAAGTTCTGATAAAGTAAAGGCAAATAACACCGGTTTGTCAAACAAGGGTGGAAGCCCCGCCCACGCACGATGGCGAACCATCATGTCGGTGCCCCCAGCGATGACCCGATGATTCCCTGCCTTTAACACCGTTAAGGCCTCGGCGTAAGTTTTGGGAATGACGTGGCTTACCATAATCCCTTCCCCCTCGTTGCGGCGCGTTTAACGGCGCGCACAATCATGTTGTATCCGGTGCAGCGACAAAGGTTACCCGAGAGGCCGATGCGGATGTCATCGTCGGTGGGATGAGGGTTGTGTGCCAACAGACTTTCTGAGGCGATGATCATGCCGGGAATGCAGATGCCGCATTGAACGGCGCCTTCCGCGATATACGCTTCTTCAAGCACGCGGTATCGCTTGGTTTCTCTATACCCTTCGATGGTCATCACCTCACGGCCCGAAACGTTGCCGAGCGGTAAAATACAGCTGTTGGTGATGTGGCCGTCAATGAGCACGGCACAGGCTCCGCATTCGCCTTCGCCACAGCCTTCTTTAGGTCCGGTGAGTGTAAGCTCTTCACGCAACACGTCGAGAAATCGGCGTGTGGGGTCCGTGTTCAGGGACACGGGTTTGCCGTTTAAAGTGAAGTTAATCGTTGGCATGATGAAGCACCTCCATCAAGTATTCTGGCGTCGCGGGAATGGCATGAACTCGCTTACCAATCGCCATCTCGATGGCGAGCGCCACAGCAGGGGCACCACCGACAAGCGTCAACTCCCCGGCACCTTTTGCGCCATACGGGCCAAGAGCGAAGGGGTTATTATACAGTTCGGTCGTCGTCTTAGCCATGTCAACCGCGGTGGGAATGACGTAATCGGTCATGTTTTTGTGTAGAAGTTTTCCCTCACGATGGCGCATCACTTCAAGGTAGCCATAAGCAACGCCTTGGGCGGTGCCGCCATCGGCTTGACCGAGCACAATGTTATCGTCAAGCGATTGGCCGACGTCGTAGGTTGACCAGATATGTTTAACCTCAACCTCGAGCGTCGTTTTATCGACTTCGACTTCCACCACGTTAACGCCCCATGAATACGCAGGGTAAGCGTCACCGGTGAAGGTGTCTTGGTTCCAACGGACATAATCAGGTTGCACGTACTGTTCGTGGATGACTTGATGCTCATCGTCAATCCATGTTTTCTTTAGTTTGGTGGCGGCGCGGGCCACCAAACCACCGACGACCATCGCCGTGCGTGAAGCCACCGTCGGGCCGGAATCCGGCACGAGGTCGGTGTCCGGGTTCTCATAACGTATGCGTTCAAGCGGCAAGTCGAGCGTTTTTGCCGCCACTTTCATCAACGTGGTTTTTGCGCCTTGGCCCATGTCAACGGCGGCGACACGTAAATAGACAAGACCGTCAGGGAGCTTTTCCAATTTGATTTTGGCTTTGATGTGCTCGGCTTCGCCGCTGCCGGTGAACCCACATCCATGCAGAAACCAGCTCATGCCAATGCCTTTATAAACCTCGGGGTTGGCGTACGCTTTTCGCTTGGTGTGATAATCAGACATCGCACACGCGCGTTCAATCATCTCAGGCATCAAAATCGGGTCGCGGAAAAGGCCGCTCGTCGATGTGTGATTGCCTTGTTTGGCAAGGTGTTTGAGGCGGAAGTCATGCACGTCGACGTTCAGGTGTTTAGCGACATGGTGAAAAAACATCTCGACGGCATAAATCATCTGCGGTGCCCCAAAGCCTCGAAATGCACCATTAGGCACCGTGTTGGTCTTATACACATCGCCCGACACGTCGAGGTTGTCAACGGTGTATGCTGAGGTGGCTGCAATGATAGCGCGCGACAACACGACGCCTGAAAGGCCGATAAACGCACCGCCGTCAATGCCGATGTGAATGCGAAGCGCCGTGATTCTTCCCTCCTTGATGGCTCCTTCAATGCGGGTTTTGGAAGGATGACGCTTGGTGGTGACATCCATGTCTTCTTCGCGTTCGTATATTAGCTTAATTGGTCGCTTGATTTTGTTGAGGGCCACCGCAAGCTGACACCCCATGAGCGATGGGAATTCTTCTTTCCCACCAAAAGCGCCACCGACGGTGGCTTGCACCACGCGAATGGCATCGGGATCGCACGCCATCGTATCGATGACGGCGTTTTTAACATAATAAGGGGCCTGAATCGAACCGATGAGGTGAATGCGTTCATCGTCGTAAGTGCCGATGAAACCTTGTGGTTCGATGTAGGCTTGTTCCTGGTAACCGGTTTCGTAGTCATAAGCAACCGTGGTGTCCGCCGCCTTGAAGGCCGAGGCCGGATCGCCCTTATCGTAATGGTAGTTAACGACACTGTCGGTCATGGAAAACGTTGGGTTAAGGGGCTCATAATCAATCACAATGGCATCAACCAACGTTTGCACGATGCGTTTATCTGGACCGACCACGAGCATGATGGGTTCGCCAACATGATGTACTGTATCGCTGGCAAACACCGGCCAATCATCAAAAATCATTTTGACGACGTTTTTGCCCGGGATGTCTCGATGGTCGACGACGTGATACCCTTCAGGAAGGGTTGGCACACGCACCGAACGAATGCGCGCGTGAGCCTGAGATGAGCGCACCGTTTTCGCATACAACATGTCGTCGTACCGCATGTCGGCAACGTACGTCATGCGACCTGATATTTTTTCTTTGGCGTCGATTTTGGGAACCGATTGATGAATGTCTGGCATCGTGATTCCTCCTAGGGTTTCATTTCAATGGCATCGGTCGGACATTGTGCGACACAAAGACCACATTGGAAGCAGCGCTCCGAATCAAAGGTGATTTTGTCTTTGAACTCGATGGCATGGTATGGACAAACCTTCACGCATAGCATGCACTCGATGCATTTTTCTTCAATCAGTGTTGGTGTGTTGGCGTGATACACGACGTCGTTAACCAAACGCGTGTTGATGGCATCCTCAACGGAGCTAAAGCCATGTTTTTCAAGCGCCCCAGGCAAATCATCAAGAATTTTTTTATACAGTTGCTTGCCTTTAATCATGGCTGCTGAAAGCATTTGCACGGCCGATGCACCAGCAAGCAAGAACTCAATCACATCGTCGGCTGAGGCGATGCCGCCGACACCGATGACAGTCAAGTCAGGCTCAGCGGTTTTGATTTTGTGCACCACAGCGAGGGCAAGCGGCTTAATGACCGGACCGCTTGTCCATACGTAGCCTTCCTCATTGCCGTAGACAATGCGCCGACCGGCAAGGTCAATCTTCATCGTCGGTCCAAGTGAATTGATGGCGACAATGCCGTTCGCACCCGCTTCTTTAATTACGCGCGCGAACCCTTCTGGGTCAGGTAGGTGCGGGCTGATTTTCATGTACACCGGCTTATCGGTGTGTTTTCGAATCGTTTTGACGGTGTTGGCAATGACCGACAAGTCAGTGCCGACATAGTGCGTCGACACTTCGAAGGCGTCGGCCACCTCATCAAACATCGGAATCAAGGTTTCCATGTCGCCCTCGGAGTAGCCGACGCTGACGATCAACGGTCTGTCGTTGTTCTTGATGTATCGCGGGAAAAAATCGTCGCGCCAACGCGTCATCGCGTGTTCGCTCCAGAGTTCGCTGTTCATCACTTGATGTTTGTCCCCAAATATGCAAGGTCGGGGAATGTGGGGGTCTTTGGTCGAAATGGTTTTGCTGACAATGGCACCGCACCCTGCATCTCGTAAGAATGCCATCTTCTTGTCGTCGCCGACCAAGGGACCGGCCGCCGGCATCAACGGGTTGTTGAGCGTCATGCCATCAAACGTGGTTTTCAGTTTCATTGTTCACCCTTCTTTCGTTATTCGATTCCACAATGTCTGTGCCGCGTTACGTGCGTCGTTGAACGCGCGTTTTTCATTCCATGGCACGCGGTAATGGTGAAGCACCATCCTACCACCTACAAAGGCTGTGTGGGCTTTCATCGAAGCGAAAAGACCATAAACCAGATGCCCTAGCGCGTTGTGTGCGTCCATGGGTGTGGGCGGGTCGTAGGGCACAGCAATGAGATCAGCTTCATAGCCCGGTTTAATCTTTCCGAGTTTAACCTTGAACCGTCGTGAGGCGTAATCATAGGCCGTTTCAATGAGCGTGTGGACATCGTCGAGGCCCAAGGCAAGGGGGGTGCCTTCTTTGAGATGCATCGTCTGCATCAAGGTAAGGTACTCATTTGTCACGCTCGTGGACAAGCCGTCGTTGCCGACGATGATAGGGATGTTTCGATTTTTGAGTTCCTGATAGCGTGGTAACCCCACGGCGTTGTTCATGTTAGAACCCACGTTCAGTGCGACGGTGACGTCACGTTTTTTCAGGATATCCAGCTCATGATTGTCAAGGAAAAGTCCGTGCACGATGAGGGCGTCTTTGTGCAGCAACCCGTGGCGATCAAGCCGTTCGACAACGCGCGTCTGCGCTTGTTTTTCGGCGAGTTCTTGATCAAGCTCGCTCTCAGCGACATGAATATGGATTGGGTCGTGATCAAGCGAGGAGGCAACGCGTTTTAGCGTTGTCTCGCTTAGACTCATCGACGCATGCAGTCCAAAGTGTGCGGCGGTTTTCCCGTTGTGTTCACGGTCCAAAAACGCACGATTTTCACGGATGCACGCCTCAACATCGAAGCGATCGCTCGTCTCAAAACAAAACGCACCACGCAACCCAACCTTGTCGACAACCCCGCGTCGAAGCGCCTCAAGTGAGCCTTCGATCTCACGCCCGCTAGCGTGGTGATCAATAATGGTTGTGATGCCGTTTTTTAGCGCGTCGGTAGCGTAAACCACGGCGCTGTGATACGTGGTGTCATTGTCGAGTTGCCGATCGATTTTCCACCATAACTGATTCAAAATATCCTGAAAATCTTTCGGATTAAAGGGCAGGGCCAACCCGCGAGCAAAGGTCGAATAGATGTGCGTATGGCCAAGCACGAACCCAGGCAACACGAGCATCCCATCACCATCGATGACATCTTCCACATCTTCGGTAAACTCGTTCATCGATCCAACCGCTAACACGGTGGTGTCAAACACCACATAGCCGCGTTCAATGTACGTTTCATAGTCATAGATGCGGGCGTTGATGATTGCTTTTTTCACGTTACGCATCCTCCTTCAACACAAGCTTGCCATCACGCAGTTTCACGACACCATGATGTATTACGTCGGTAAAATGTCCGGATACGGTCTCGCCGGTGTAAACGCTGTAATCGGCATTGCCATGGTGGTTTTCGACAACCTGTGGTGTGGGGTCGAACACGGCGACATCGGCAACGGCTCCCGTGGCGATGATACCCTTGCCGTCAATGTGAAACAACTCCGCCACGCGGCGGCTCATGCGGTTCACGACATTATCACCAACCATGAGGTTCATCACGGCGTAGCTAAACTCCACACCGCCAATGCCAAGTGGGATGTCACTCAGGCGCGGTTTGTCCTTATCGTTAAGGTGAAAAGCGCAATGATCGGTGCCAAAGGCGTACAAGGCATCAGCGTGTGCCAACAGTTTTTTTCGGGCCGCTTCATCCCTAAGGGGTGGGGCAAACGTGAACCGTTTTCCTTGCTCATCGCGGAGTCGTTCATCGTTGAACAACACGTACTGCGGACACGTTTCTAAAAACAGCGTCTTGTTGAGCAAATCGGCGGCGCGTGTTTTCAGCATTTCGACCGTTCGGCCGCTGCTTGTGTGCACCATGTAAGCGCGACCTCCGGTGGCTCGAACCATTTCTGCAAGCGTGAGGGCAGCTTCCATTTCAGCCACTTCCGGGCGCGATATCGGTAAATCTTTATGCGTGAACGACGCATCGTGCACGATGCGTTCGTCACGTTCGGCGTGCACGACGAGTGTAAAATCGTACGCTTTTGTCAACCGCAACAAAGTCGCAATGGCGATGTCGTCCGTTCGCCGATTGGACTCCGAATAGGTTGTGAACACTTTAATCGAATGCATGCCAAGGGCTTTAACCGTCTTAACATAGGCTTCCAAATCACACTTCGGTGCTTTTAATGTGGCATGGAAGCGCACATCAACGAGGCTTTTTTCGGCTTGCTTTTTTCGTCGTTTATGCGCGGCTTTTAACGCCTCAATCGTGTCGGTCGGATCTAGAAAATCGATGACGGTGGTAATGCCACCGTGCAACGCGGCGTGTGAACCACCGGCAAAATCGTCCACCGAGACGGCATCGCCGAGGTCGAGCTCAAAATGCACATGAGGATCAATCAACCCGGGCAACACATCACGATTGGTGGCATCGATGTGCGTTTTTGCCGGTTCATCGTGACAACTCAAAGCCGCAATGTGTCCATCTTTTATGTACACATGAAGGGCTTCCCATGTTCTGCCGGTGTGGACGCGACCGTTTTTTATGGCGATGTCATGCATGATTCCACCTCGTTTGCGCGCATCGTGCGCGGGTTAATCAGCGTGTATTTTTTGCAGACGTCGGCAAGCAAATCTTCGCGAACCGAAAACACGAGAGGGTGATGGGCTTTAACCAACTTAACCAAGGCTTGGTGAAAGCCCTCGCCATTCAGCTCAAGCATGCCGATTTCATCGAGGTATATCGGTGTGATGCCATCGTCTATCATCACGTCAATCTGTTCGTTTATCCATCGCCAGGTGGCTTCGCTAAATCGGTAGGGACCAAGACGCGCCCCGAGGGAAAAACCGATGGTGTCGTGTTCGACGTGGATGGCGAGGGTTTTTTGTGTTTGATCTGCTAAGCGCATCGCGTCAAAACGTAGCACCTTATCGCCGTCCATGCGCTTTAGCGACACAAAGCCATCGCCGCCCCAGCGGTCATGTAAAGCCCTCATCGCCGTGGTCTTTCCCTCATTCATTTTCCCAGTAACGATGGTTACCATTTTCGGTCTCCCTCATGTGACCAATGACGTCTTTATCGTGATGAACGGCAAGCATTTCAGCGGCAATGGAAACGGCTATTTCTTCAGGTGAACCGCCTCCTGTTGACAAACCGATTGGTGCGTAAAAGCGGCTTAAGTCAATGGTTTTTCCGAACCGTTCATAGGCTTTATCCAAATACTCGCGCAGCTTTTTTGTGCTGCACAACATCCCCATGTATTTGGGATTAAGGTTTTTTTCGAACACTTTATTGACGACGTGGTAGTCGTATGCATGAGACGGTGTGCAGATAACCACAAACGCTCCCGGTTCAATGCCTTCTTCATCGATAAACTCAGCAAACCCTGAATGCACGGTGCGATCGGCGTTGTTAAATCGTGTAATTACCGGTTCGCGTTCATCGATGACGGTCAGATGTACGTTAAGCGGTCGCAAGGTGTTGGCGAGCGCTTGTCCGACATGGCCAGCACCAAAAATAACCACGCTCATCTCAGCACCCAGATACTCATAAAAGAGCGTCACAATCCCACCGCAAACCATCGGTAAGGTTTTAGCGCCCGGGACGACTTTACCGTCGTTAAGGACGTAGCGTTCATGCAAGTGTTTGCGCGTGGTGAAAAGCTCTTTACACTTCTCACGCGCATGGTACTCAAGGTTTCCACCGCCCACGGTGCCATAGGCATCGCCACGAGCGGTGACAAGCATTTTTTTGCCAACCGCCACCGGGCCTTCACCCGTTTTCTCTACCGCCGTAACAATGACGGCGGGGATGTTTTGTCGTCGGCAGTCGAGGATTTTCTCATATAGGTCCATGGTGAAGCCTCCTTGTTGTCAAAAAAGCCAAGGCATGCTAAACAC
This sequence comes from Candidatus Izemoplasma sp., assembly GCA_007132465.1. Classification (GTDB taxonomy): domain Bacteria; phylum Bacillota_I; class Bacilli_A; order Izemoplasmatales; family Izemoplasmataceae; genus SLQR01. The sequence continues at coordinate 38,612 of SLOP01000025.1, read as the reverse complement.
ACCTCGGCCATGATTATAAGATGTATGTCAGTGCTAAGGCGAGCACGTATAGCGCACCGGCAAGGTGCGGTTTCAACCATGACATCCGATGGTCGCGATGCGACGCGTCAACCCATGCCAAATACCCGCCGACAAACGCCACGGCAACCAGCCCGCTCAAGAATCCTTGCAGCAGCGTGAACTCGGCAAACAAACGCCACGAAGTCAAGTTAACGTGGACGAAATCAAAGACCGCTAGGTTGATGCCTTGCACGCCCATGAAGGTAAGGCGCCAGCCGATGCTCGCCACCATAATCGCGGCGACTTTCTGAGGCCAAGGGCGCTTGATGACCACGGTGATGACAACCAACACAAGCAAGCTTTCTACGACGATGGCAATCATCGGGTTCACGGTTCGCCACGGCGTAAGCAGCACAGGCGAGAACAGATTGACGGCGCGGATGCTGGCCGCCACAAGGCCAATAAAGAGCAAACTTTGCGCCGATTGCGTCCGACGGTAAGCGGCCGCCAGTAAGGTCATCGCAATGGGAAACATCACTAATCCCGAGGCGATGTGTGGAAAGATGGGCAGCTGCAACGCAAACCCCAAGGTTGCTTCGATAATGCCCCACAGTGCACCGTAAAACAAAATGACAGGCCAAAACTTTTTCAGTGTTTTCATGTCGTTTTCTCTCCTTCTTTATCGTGCAGTGCACGGATGATTTTTTCAGCGGTGAACGGCAACGAAGTTAAACGGATACCAAGGGCGTTATACAGCGCATTCGCCAACGCCGCCGGCGGTGTGTCGATACCAATTTCACCGACCGATTTTGCGCCGAAGGGGCCGCTTGCCTCGTGGCTTTCGGCAAATTCCGTCGTCAGTTTTTTGATGTCGACGTTGGTTGGAATTTTGTAGTTCAGCAAGTCGTGGGAAATGAGCGCGCCGTTTTTACCGCGTTTGACCTCTTCAAAACACGCCATGCCGAGGCCTTGCACGATGCCGCCCTCAACCTGACCTTGGGCCAGTTTAGGGTTGATTGGCACGCCACAGTCGACCACGCTTACGTAATCGAGGATGTCGATTTCACCCGTGTCTTTATCCACCGCGATATCGATAAACCCAGCCATAAACGGTGGGGGTGATTTGGTTCCCACATAACTGCTGGTCGCCGTGAGCTGTTTTTGATCTTCGTTATAGGTGATGCGGTTGGCGAGTTGCTCAAGGCTGATGGTTTTCCCATCGGCTTTATTTTTGAACGTGGCCCCGTCAAAATCGATGTCATCTCCCTCCACGCCAAAGACAACCGCCGCTTCGTCGAGGAGCATCTCACGCATCTTCATCGCCGCTTTGTAAACGGCGTTACCAGAAACATACGTCGTGCTCGACGCATACGCCCCGGTGTCAAAAGGTGTCAAATCGGTGTCCGATGAGTACACTATTACCTTGTTGAGTGGCACCCCTAACGCCTCTGCTGCGATTTGGGAAAGCACGGTGTCAGAGCCTTGTCCGATTTCGGTCGCACCCACGGTGAGATTATAAAATCCAGCATCGTTCAATTTGATGGTGGCCGCGCCCATATCGATATAGGGAATGCCGCTTCCTTGCATGGCAAGCGCCATGCCAACCGAACGAATCTTACCGTCCTCAGTGGTTGTGCGTGGGTATTTATTGTTCCAATCAATAAGCTCCAATCCTCGCGTCAAACAGTAATCGAGCTTACACGTCTCCATGGTCATCGCCGTGCCCGCGGTGCCCTCACCCATGATTTCAAAAATAGGTGAGGTTTCGCCTTCACGCATCATGTTTTTCTGGCGGAAAGCAATCGGGTCCATGCCAAGTTTGACGCACAGCATGTCGATGGCCGACTCCAACGCGAAGTTGCCTTGAATAGCGCCATAACCGCGATACGCGCCCGCTGGGGTGGTATTTGTGTAGACTACCTCTCCGTGAAACCGTCCCGCGTCAACCTTGTTGTACAAGGGCATGACTTTCGATCCGGCGACCATGAACACCGTCAACGCGTGTTCACCGTAGGCGCCAGTGTTGGAAAGCACGTGCCAATCGATGACGTTTAATCGACCATCTTTGGTTGCGCCGAGTTTAACCTTTAAGGTCATCGGATGACGCGTGTAGGTTGATTCAAAAACTTCTTGACGGGTGTAAACAAGTTTTGAAGGTTTTCCTGTCTTCATCGTAACCAACGCCGCAAACATTTCGCCGTGTAGCGCTTGTTTTCCGCCGAATCCCCCGCCGACTCGTGGCTTAATCACACGAATTTTTTCAATCGGAATATCAAGGGTTTGTGAAAGGATGCGTCGCACGTGAAACGGTGTTTGTGTGGCGCTAATGATCAGCAGTCGATCTTGAAAATCCAACCGTGCATTCACGGCGTGAGGTTCCATCATCACGTGTGCTTGTGCTTGTGTATGGAAGGTTTCTTCCACGACGACATCGGATGCTTTAAACGCGTTGTCGAGATCACCAAAATCCATCGCATATGACGCAGCGATGTTGCGTTTGGGTTCAAAACCAATCGGGAACATCTCGTGGATCCCCTCCTCGGGATGCACGACGCTTTGATGGTCAATTGCCTCCTCGAAATCAAGCACGGGGTCGATTACCTCATAGTCTACGTCGATGAGGTCAAGCGCCGCTTCGGCCACAGACTCGTCAATCGCGGCGACGACGGCGACTTCATCGCCGACGTAGCGCACATACTCATCGAGCACAAACTTATCGTGTGGCGAAGGCTCAGGATAGCCCTGTCCAGCGCGGGTGAATGAAACACGTGGCACGTCGTGATGGGTTAAGACGAGTTCCACGCCGGGTAGTTTTTCGGCTTTTTTTGTGTCTATCGATTTAATCCGAGCAAAGGCATGCGGACTGCGTAACACCTTGATGATTAGCGAACTGGGATCCGCAAGGTCATCGGTGTAAGCCGGTCGTCCGAGCATGATGCCTTTGCCGTCGACGGATTGATGTTTTTGGTTAACGGTTTTCATGAGGTTTCCTCCAAATAACGTCGAATGGCACGCACTTGAGCAACGTAGCCTGAACAGCGACACAAGTTGGCAACAATGTATTCACGTATGTCGTCGTCGCTCGGGTTTTGAATGGTTCGTTTCAAACTGATGACGGTGAGCGCCAAGCCAGGGTTGCAAAACCCGCATTGGTCGGCTCCTTCATCGCCGAAATGCGCGTAAAACTTCTCGATTTCGTCGCGTTCGCCTTCGACAGTGGTGATTTCCTTGTTCTCAAGTCGCGCGGTTAACACGCTGCATGAGAGCGTCGGTTTACCGTCAATCAACACGGTGCACACACCGCAGCTGGCGGCGTCGCATCCCCGTTTGACGCTGAGAAAATTGTGACGACGCAGCGTATCAAGCAAATAGTCGCCGGGCTCGGCATCGATGGTTCGCGGACGCTTGTTGATGGTCAGGTTAACCTTCACGGCTCATCACCTCTTTCACACCGCGGCGAACGTACGTTTTCGCGAGCTGTTCGCGGTAAAGTTTTGACGCCCGAACGTTTTGGCCTAAGGGAATCGCATCAAGCACTTCGCGTACCACATCGTCTAACGTTTTTTCGTCCGGTATTGTGTTCAAATCAAGGCGCGACGTCACGTCTTGGTGCATCGCACCACCAGGCCGTGATCCTAGCACGACGCGAACGCGATCACGGGTTTTGCACACGGTGATATTAAGCAAGGAAAAATCAAGGGGTGTCGTCGAAACTTTTTTGAAGAATCCAACACTTTTAGTGCGCGGGATGGTCACATAAAGCATAATGTCATTCATCCGTTTTTTCGATGCCATAAACGACGCAAGGCTTACCTCGCCGGCGTCGGCGAACATCAGCTTAGCATCAAGGGCGAGCAAGGGAGGCAAGACATCTGAAAACCCATATTTACCCATGACGCTGCCGCCAACGGTGGCGATGTTCCGCAATCCAACGCCCATGACTTGGCGTAATGCTTGGACGATGATGCCGCTGCCAATCGCCGCGATGGCGTCGTGGGTTTCAACCATACGCAAGGTGCACATAGCACCAACGCGAATGGCATCATCGCTGGTTTCGATGGTCGCAAGATCCATGTCGTCCAGCAGCACGGCGCGTTTGACAAGACGCGGCGAAAGCTTTAACCACGCGCCGCCACCAAAAACGACCGTATCGGTGGACTCTCGACTGACCTTCAAGGCGTCTTCAACGTCTTTTGGCCGATAAAGTGATGCAATTTTCATGCGTTATCAATCCCTTTCTTTCACGGCATGATGCTTAAAATCATCGCGCGTATCGAAATCGACTAAGATGCCTTCGTCTTCGACCGGCACGGTGGTGAACGGATGACGGTTGCGAAACGCTTTTACGTTAGATTCAACGGGTTCCTCAAGCAAACGCGCGGCATGGGTTTCAGCCAGGAAAATGGGGTGTCCTCGGCGTCCTTGGTGACTTGGCACACGAATGTTTCCCTCGGCCCGCAGCAGCGCTTCGTAGGTGGTTGGGGCAATCAATGGCATATCACCGGGCAGCATGATCACGTCGCCTTGTGCATGGGGTAAGCCTGCGAGCACGGAAGAAAACATGCCTCGGTCGTATGCTGTGTTGATGACGATGGTAACGTTTTTACTCGCTAAGGCGGTTGTCAGTTCCTCGGCGTAGTGGCCGACGACCACCACCACGTTATCGACGTAGTCTCGCATGGTGTCAATGACGTGAAAGATGACCGGTTTATCGTCGATATGCATCAACAACTTATTCTTGCCGACGCGAGAGGCTTTACCTCCTGCCAGCACAATGCCGGTTCGCATGAAACCAACCCCCACAGTCATTTAAACTAGTTTGGTATTACCTTTTATTATAGCATAATATGGCGCTCTAACGAATGGAAATTGTGGCGCGTTCTTTCTGGGTCACAAAAGGCTTTAGCGCGTCTGACAACAATCGAATCACATCGTGTGCCATGACGCTCAGTTCACCATGTGCTTGGGCGGCTAAATCGGCCGCATGACCGTGAATGTACACGGCGAGCGGCACCGCCGTTTTGGCTGGCATGCCTTGGGCTAAGAACGTGCCGATGATGCCGGCAAGGACATCGCCGCTGCCGGCTTTGGCCAACGCGGGATTGCCACTGAGCATGTAGCGTATCGTTCCATCGGGACTCACAAGCACACTACACGGTCCTTTATAAAGCACATAAACACCGTGTTGTGTCGCATATTGTGACACATGGTGGTGCCAGTTTTGCGTGAAATCCTTTGTGCTTAGTTGACATAATGAAGCCATCTCACCGGCGTGTGGCGTCAACACAACCGGCTTATCGGGTGCCATCATGAAGCGCTCATGAAACATCCCCAGGGCGCCCCCATCGATGACCATTGGCGTTGGGCGCGCTAACATGGCTTCCATCGTGACTTCGTTAGCGGGTGAATTAAGCAGACCTGGACCGATGACGTAGGCGTCGGCACGATCCATCACCGGTGTGCCATGTTCGGGGATGGTGGCGTGGATGGCTTCCGATGGGATGTCACGTAACACCGCGCGCACCGACGATGACGTTGAGAGAATAACCAGTCCCGCCCCCACCGCATAAGCAGCGCGCGCGGTGAGTGCCGGTGCCCCAGGCATTTCATAAGCGCCGCCAACAATCTGCACGGTGCCATGATGGTACTTATGTGAATGATGGCGTCGCAGCGGCACCTGGTTGTGCAACGACTCAGACGTGATGAAGCGTTCTTTAGATCCGGTGCAATCGATGCCGATCGACACCAAAATGATGTCGCCCGACACGTCGCGCGCATCGTGCATAAGGTTGCCATGTTTGAATGCTTCAACGACGAGGGTGACGTGGGCATGAACGCAAGGGACAAACGCGAGACCTGTGCCGCCGTGTAATCCCGATGGAATATCGAGGGCCACCCGCGTGGCTGTGCTTGCGTTCATTTGTCTTATGGCATTGGCGAACAGTCCTTCGGGGACCCGATCGAGGCCAAGGCCAAACAACGCATCGATTATAAGGTCATAGGTTGTCTCAAAAAGGCGCTGCATCGCCGAGTCTGAATCTAGGGTAACCACCGATGCCGCGGACTTACTAAGCGCGGATTGGGCCCGGCGGTTTTCATCCGTGGCGTCATCACCTTTAATGATGGCGCACGTGACGTCTGCCCCTCGTTCGGCAAGGATGCGGCCAACGACGAGCCCATCGCCACCGTTGTTGCCGGGGCCACTTACCACAAGCACGCGAGAAGGCCTGACGGTGTTCATGTGACCACCGTCAACGATGGCGTCCGCAAGCGCGCTTCCAGCTCTTTCCATGAGTTCGTAGGCGCTTATTTTTTCGCGTTTTATGCAACGAACGTCATACTGCCGCATTGCCTCAGGACTGACGACAAAAGCCATGTAGACCCCTCCTTATCAGGCGATAAAAAAACAAACTCAAAGACCGAGTTTGTTGTGATAAAACATGGCGATGTTGCCGGCAAGGTCTGCCAGCTGTTCTTGGTTGTTATGGACGATGCGATCAACGCGTGTTAACCGGGCTGGATCAAACAGGGATGCATCATGGTGCAAGCGCGATTCGACTTGGGCTTGACTATCACCGCGGGCAAGCATGCGAAGCTTTCTTACGATGTCATCGGTTTCGACGTACACCACCACCACCCGATCAGGCATGGCTGAGACGATGGCGTTCGCTCCATCAATATCGACGATGACGACCCGCTTGGAAAGGGCGTCTTTAAACGCCGTGCCATAATGATGTCCATGGTAATGTGTCGTTTCAAGAAACTGCGATTCGCGCTGTTTAGCTAAAAAAGCATCGTAATCAATAAAGTGATAATCGACGCCGTTGACTTCGTTAGGTCGTTTGGGTCGCGTGGTATAGGTGATGGTCTTTAAGAACCCATGGTTGGCGATGAGACGTTTGGCCAACTCTGTTTTCCCGCTGGCGCTGGCGCCGATTAAAACAAGCATCGAACACCCTCCTTATTGTTGCTAGCATTGTACCAAATAACAGGGGAAAATAAAAGAGTTCGAGGCGTATTTTACGCGCATTTTGTAAGAATTGTGAATAAGCATATAGCGTGCGTAAACACCGTGTTCAACCCAGCGTTTTGGCGTAAGCAACCGCGATGTCCGCCGCCACTCGCGCGTTGTGGTACACTAAGGCTAAATTAGCATCAACGCTTTTCCCTTCGGTCAACTGTCGGAGACGATCTAGCAAAAAGGGTGTTTGATCTTTTCCGGTAATGCGTCGCTCATTCATGTCGATTAAGGCTTCTTGAATGGTGCGTTGGATAAGCGATGGATCTGCTGCGTGTTCACGAGGGATTGGGTTGACAATCACCACACCACCTGGCACATTAAAGGCCCACTTCGCCTGCATTAGGGCTGCGACGGCTTCGGGCGTGTTTAGACGATGGGGAACCGCAAAATCACTTTCGCGGGTGTAAAAAGCTGGCAAGACATCGGTGCCATACCCAATGACGTCGACGCCCTTGGTTTCAAGAACCTCAAGAGTTTTACCTAAATCTAAAATCGCCTTCGCACCGGCACACACCACTGCCACGCGGTGGATCGCAAGGGCTTCAAGGTCGCGAGACACATCAAACGTGGATTCGGCTCCTCGATGCACGCCGCCAATGCCGCCGGTTGCGAACACACGAATGCCTGCTTGTTCGGCAACATGTAGGGTGCCAGCCACGGTTGTCCCACCGGTTTTTTTCTGACTGATGGCATAGCCAAAATCGCGGGTGGAAACCTTTATCGGATCAGGATTTTTAGCCAATGTATCGAGTGTTTTATCGTCAAGACCAACGGTGATTTTCCCTTGAATAAGGGCGATGGTTGCCGGCACGGCGCCAGCGTCGCGCACGATGGCCTCAACCTTGCGCGCCATTGTCACGTTCTCGGGATAAGGAAGCCCGTGTGTGATGATCGTCGATTCAAGGGCGACAACCGGTTGTTGATTGGCCAGCGCATCTTGCACATCCGGATGAATGATCATGTTACGCCTTCTTTCTTGGTCTAGTCTTTGCCTTAAGTGAGATACGGTTGCGTTCAATGTAGTGCCGTTCACCTTCGATGCGGTTGCTTTCATAAAGGACAATGGCATTAATCCTTAGCCAAAGGGGTGGTTTTGAGTGATTTGGATGGGTGTGGAACGATGCGCGACGACACAACGTCACATGTGGACGATAGGCACGTCGATCGACGAGGCATTCGAGGGGTTCTAAAGCATCGATCATGCGTTTATATAGACGCTGTAGATCGTCTGTTTGCATGGTGCTAGCGTACACGGTGAGCGCCTCGTCCATTGGGATGGCCCAAAAATACGTCATGTGTTTCCTCCTAAAAAGGCATGCATGAGCATGCCTCGGTGTCATTTACCCTAAGGAGAACCACTGGGCGATAAGGTTCGAAGCGATTCGAATGGTCCAAAGCGCAGAACCAAGCGCTAGTCCGACGAACGAATACTGCCCGTGACCTTCTCTTAAATCGCGATAGATGAGCCACGTGGCAAGCCCAAACACGGGAAGCACGAAACTCACTAGCGTGGTAAAAAGCATGATAAACCCATTCAAGATTGCGCTTGGGACCGGATGCATGCGTTTTTCCCACTCGTGACGTGTCGCACGACGTCTATAAAAGTCGCCGTAGACGGTTTTACGTTCCTCACGTCTAAGGCTTTCTTCTTCATTCTGTTGGTTAATTTTCTCGTTATATCTCTCGTCCATCGCGCAAACCCTCTCTTCTCGAATTACGGTAAAACTACCATCATCATACCCTATTTACGCCTTTCAAGCAATAGCGTGGAAACAAGCTGCTGAATAAAGGTCTCAGAATCCAAGCACCGTCTCACATGGTGAGTGGTGAGAATAACGCTTTCAAAACGATGTATACGGACGGTGTGGCTAAGCCTTTTTTCCAACCGGCGCTACGTAGATGGCAAAGTGCGTTGCGACATTCAAATCGAGTAGCGCGTTCATGGCATCATCGTCAAACGCGGCCACGGCGCACGTCCCGGTGGCGATGGTTTCAGCAGCGAGGTATAGGTTCTGGCATGCATGGCCAGCGTCTAAATGAAGATAGCGCATGCCGCGTTCACCGTAGCGGTAGGCCATGCGATGCATGTCCGCAACCCAAACAAAGGTGACGGCCGCACGTGAAACCATCTTCTGCCCGAGGCAGGCTTGTTCGAGCCGATTGAACAACGCGTCGTTGTGATTGATAAAGACCAAAGCATGTTCTAGGGCGATATAACGATAAAGCCCCGGGGACAACCCCTCGATGGAACGGATGAAAAGGTACGTATCAAAAGCGTGACGGGCACCGGCTGATGGCACGGTGCGCAACGTGTGCCGTTCGCTTTGCGTTTGCACGCCTTGGGTCATGTCCAACAAGTAGCTGAGCTCCTGCGTCGTGAGCGGTCTGTCGGCATAGCGACGTACGCTACGTCTTTGATGAACCACCTCGACCAGCGCCTGACGCCCCATGTCAGAGGGGGGACTTGGTAGGGCAATGCGTTTCCCGTCACACGGAGTTTCGAGGGGCGGTGCCGGGGTGCCTAGTTGTTGGTCGGTTTTGCCCATGTTTTGGTACTTGGATCCTTCAAGAAACAGGTGTGCAAAGGACTTGTTCATGCGTAAACCTCCTAGTCAGTGTACAGGGTTATTTCATAATCGCATACCGCTTCATAAAACGGTTTTTCATGCGACACGAGCACCAGCGTGCCGCGGTAGGCAATCAATGCTTCCTCTAACGCATCCTTGGCGGCTTTATCAAGGTGGTTTGTCGGTTCATCCATAATCAAGACATTGGCTTTCTGATGCCGTAGAAGCGCTAAACGAACTTTCGTCTGCTCACCACCGGACAATGACGCATAAGGCCGCGTGGCCATGTCAGCATCGATGCCATGCGTCGCAAGCAGCGTGAGCACGTGGTTTTTGGTGAACCGGGGGTACGTGTCGTGCACGAGCGAAAACGGGGTGCTTCCCGCTGGCATCATTTGCTCTTGAGCGAAATAGGCAATGCGCACCGTGTCGCTCCAAGCAATGTCGCCAGAAAGTTTCGCAATGTCTCCCACGAGGGTTTTGATAAGGGTGGATTTGCCGATGCCGTTCTTGCCAGTGATTACGACTTTGTCTTCCTTAAACAGCGCCATGTCAATAGGTTCAACGAGGGGGTCATCGTATCCGATTTCCAGGTTGTTTACCGTGAGCACATCTCGCCCACTGCTTGAGGCAAGCGGAAAGGCAAAGCGGTACTGTCGATCTTTTTTGGGGGTGGTAATGCGGTCCATTTTAGCCAGCATTTTACGACGGCTTTGCGCGCGTTTACTGGTCTTCGCACGCGTGATGTTTTTTTGAATGAACTCCTCTGTACGCTTGATGAACTTTTGTTGGGCGGCAAAATTTTTCGCGTGTTGATGTCGCCGCAAAGCACGTTCGGCAAGGTAAAAATCATAATCTCCTTTATAGCGTGTGATGCGTTTACCTTCAATCGCAAACACGGTGGTGGCCACAGACCTCAAGAAAGACTCATGATGGCTGATAACAATGTATGCTTTGGGGTAGTCACGTAAAAAGCGTGACAACCATTCGATGTGTTTTACATCGAGAAAGTTTGTCGGTTCATCGAGCAATAGCACGTCCGCTTCTTCAAGCAACAGCTTACCGAGAATAATTTTCGCCCGCATGCCGCCTGAAAGGTGTCCAATCGGTTTGTCAAGGACGTCCGCGGGCAACCCAAGGCCGTTGGTGATGTCGGAAATTTTTGACTTGATGGCATAGAAACCGCGTTCTACCAACTGATCGCTAAAACGCCCAGCACGTGTCAGCAAACGGGTTTGCTTATCGATAGCCTTCTCAACTGAGGCACGTTCAAACAGCGTTTCCATGTCGCGCTCCAAGGCAAATAAAGCGGCAAACGCTTCTTGCATGTAATCGCCAACGCGTCGATGGTCGGGTAAGCTGGCATATTGGTCTAGGTAGCCGATGCGTTTGTGGTTAACCCAGGTGATGTCACCTGCATCGGGTTTGATTTCTCTGTTTAACAGTTTCAGTAAGGTCGTCTTTCCTGAACCGTTTTCACCAACTAACGCGGCGTGTTCGCCTTCGAACAAGCGCACCTCAGCATCACGGTAAAGCGTCTCGTCGGCATAGCCGAACGACACGCCATTCATCTCTAATAAACTCATCTCATGTGTGCGGTTAAACCGCGCCTCCTCATGGGGTATTTTTGGTTGGGCTGACGCCGTGCACAACCACTTGTGGGAACGGAATCTCAATCTTGTGCTTGACAAGAATTTCCTTGACGCGTTGACGAAGGAAGCGTTCAACGCCCCATTGGGTCATGCTGGTAACTTTGGCGGCGATGCGTAAATCGACGCTGCTGCTGGCGAGGGCGGTGACGCCGAGCACGCGTGGCGTTTCGCGTAAGTTTTCGTTTTCGTTAACCAACGCTGGCATTTCCTGATTTAACACATCGATGGTTTTTGCGATGTCTTCTTTGTAGGCAATGCCAAAATCAACGATGGCGAGCGATTCCGTGCGAGAGAAGTTCGACACCGGATCGATGGAGCCGTTGTTGAATATCTTAATTTCACCACGGAAGTTTTTCACTTTGGTTGTTTTTAGGCCAATGTCAATGACTTCGCCCATGAATCCGCTAATTTCAACCCAGTCGCCCACGTCGAAATGGTGTTCAAAAACAATAAAAAATCCGCTGATCAAATCGTTGATGAATTTTTGCGCGCCAAGACCAATGACCAACCCGAGAATCCCGAGCCCGGCGAGAGCTGGCGCCACGTTGACACCCCACACGCTTAACACGGCTAACAGACCGATGATGACGAGCACATACTTGGAGATACTCAGGGTAATTTTGGCAATAGTCGTCTTCCGTCGCTCGTTTTGTCCGGGAAGCTTAGTGAGTTTAAAGAGCGATATTCTAATGATTTTGTAGATGGCCAAGGTCACAAAAATCGTGACCAACGTGCCTACCAGTTTTGGCACACTTCCTTCAAGCAAAACGGCGAGGTTGCTGATTAATTGTCCTGCGTAATCCGTGACGTCATAGCCCCAGAGCATCAAGATGGTCACCGTGGCCAAAGCAAGCATCACAAACAGCGTAATGTAAAGCATCACCACAGTTCGATGATGGATCGTTTCTTTCCGGTTTTCAATGACGGTGCGATGGGTCACGACAACGATGACCAACACAAGGATGATGGCGACAGTGAAAACGGACGCCATGGTAGAGCTCACTGCCAATAAATCAATCATAGTGATGACCTCTTTCTATAGTGGAATACCACTGTTAGTGTACCATATCTCGGTTTGTTTGACGAGGCCCGGCTTACCACGAACGCAATCCGTCAAACTGCGTAAAAAGCACAAACAAAAGCACGATTGGAATCACAAAAGACACCACAAGCGTCGGCACATCTTGTGCGCTTAATTGCCCGCGTGAGGGTGGGATTCGTTTAAGGCGTTCGTCTCGTTCGGGAATGCTCAAAGCGTGGTAAGTGACATACAGCCAACAATACATTAACGCCCCCGCAAACAGCCCATCGGATAAAAAATGATCGCCATAAGCAGCCCGGGAGAGTGACATCGTTACCCCCAGGGTCAAAGCGCCAACCACGCCGACACCCCATTTGAGAAGCTTACGCCATAGTGAAGGCGCGTGCTGGAAGGCAAAGTAAAACCCAAACAGGGCAAAGGCAACACTTGCGTGGCCACTGGGAAAACTCATGTCAACAGCACCCCAGTAGGTGCGGACAATTTCAAAAGGTCGATAAAACCCCGCATCGCCGGCCAACACGACGTAGGGGCGGGGACGCGCAAAAATCGATTTAAGGATGATGCTGTTGAGCACGCCCGCCAATATTAAGGTGCCCAGCATCAATAAGGCAGCATGGCGGCGGTGGCGGCGGATGGTCGAAAAAAACGGTCGGCGAGAAAACGACATGAGCCAAAGCGGCATGCCAACCATCATCGGCACAACGAACAGCACAGCATTGAGCGGGTAATAAAAAAACGAAAATACGGGATTCTCTGGGCCGACAAAAGCATCTCCGAGGCGATAACGCTCAGCCACACGCATATCGAGATTGGTGAACCAAAAAACTCCCACCATAATGATACCCGTGGTCAAAACCACAATGTTGGTATAAACCATCGGCCGCTCGCGTAGGTTTAATCGCATGGTGCTACACCTCTTCACTCATGATGCGAATGATTTCTTTATCGGTTAAACACATGCCTTCTCGCGCCAAACGCTTGATGTTGGCAATGGTGTTTTCAACGCCTTTGGCAACCAACCCTTCACCACCTATAAACTCTCGGTGTTGCACGTGCATGCGATAACCAAAAATGCCAGCATCGACCGACGCAGCGATTTTCGCCGCACAGGATGCCTTGGCACCATCGCACACCATGCCCGAAACAACGGCCAGGGCGTTAACGAGCGTGTGAGCTACCGCATCAAATCCACCGCCTTCGAGATAGGCAATGCCAGCACCAGCAGCGGCGCCGGCAAAGACAGCACCGCAATACGCTGATAGGGCGCCAACGCCAGTCTTTTGATGAATGCTGATAAGGTTTGATACTGTAAGCGCGCGATACAAATGCGCCTGATCAATTCCTTTTTCACGCGCATACACAATCAGTGGCACCGAAGCTGTGATGCCTTGATTGCCGCTGCCCGACACGATGGTAACCGGCTTTTTACTGCCGCCCATGCGGGCATCGCTTGCGGCGGCCGCGTACGCTTTAGCTAGGTTTTTAATGTCCCTTGTTTCAGTGGCGAGAATGATTTTACCTATCGCGGCACCGTAGTCTTTTTCTAGGCCTTCATTGGCAATGGCCATGTTGGTTTCGATTTGTCTGTCGAAAAGCATCTTGACATCGTCGATGTCCAGTGCGTCGGCAAACGCGATGATGCGTTTAACGGATAAACTGTTTTTATCGGCATTGTCAGTGGCTTCTGTGTGAGCATAATCCTTAGCAAACTGAACAACACCATTTTTTTCAACCAAGACAACGTTCGTGTGGGCGTTAATCAATCGGACCCTGGCGTAGTCTTCGCCCTTATATACGGTGGCTTCAACATCAAAAACATACTCGCTGTCAATCGGCGACACGTCGATGGTGGTGTCGTTGAGATAATTGACAATTGTTTGTCTTTGTGCGTCGTTCACATCAGCAAGCAGTTCAAGCTCTTTAACGGGGTTGCCGACGATTACCCCAGCGGCGGCGGCCGTTCGGATGCCCCTAAGCGCATTGGTGTTCGGGACAATGACGCTCTTGGCGTTTTTTAACACGTTTTCGCTGACACGCATCACAATGCGGTCGGGGGTTTCGCCGAGGACCGTTTTCGCTTTGGCAGTCGCAAGCGCAATCGCCACTGGCTCTGTGCACCCTGCTGCCAAACGCAACTCTTGCTTTAAAACGCGTAAAAAAGCCTGATACTCACCATCTCCACGATTCATCTCAGCGTCTCCTTTCTATCATGTAACCGTTCCCATTATACACGATTTTCACCGTCCTTGGCCATGAAAAAAAGCGGTTACCCGCTTTTTTTCTTCGCCTTATGAGGTTGATTTTTGTGACACCACAACCTGGGGAAAAGGAATTTCCACACCTTGGTTGTTCAGGAAAGCAACCAGGTCGTGGCGAATTTTTCGTTCAACGGCAACATGCGTTCCCGTCGTACACTTGGCAATAATGCGCATGTTAATGCTTGAATCGGCAAGGTCCGTGACGCCGAGGTAAATCGGTTTGTCAACAATGTCGTCGTGCTTTTTTTCAAGTTGCTCGAGGAACGCCGGCAATGCTTTGGTTAACGTCTGCAAGTCGGTTTCATAGGCCACGCCGAAATCGACCACCGCGGTGGTGTGGTTGCGCGACCAATTGATAAGTTTTTTAATGGTGCTGTTGTTCAGTATCAGCGATGAGCCTTGCCAGTTGTCAACGTGTGTGACGCGGAGGTTCATGTGTGAGACTTTTCCTTTATACCCATCCACCTCAATGGTTTCGCCGACGTTGTAGGCATTATCAACAATGATGAAGAACCCAGCCACCACGTCGCTGACGAGGTGTTGTGATCCAAAACCAATCGCCAAGCCAAGAATGCCGGCCGCGGCAAGAATGGGGCGAATGTCTATCATCAGCTCGCTGGCGATGGTTAACAGCACGACAAACCAAACGATCACTTTTAGCAACCCAGAAAGCAGCTGACCGATGGTTTTGCCGCGAGCGTCGCCTTTCACACGAATAAAATGCCGTGTGGTCATGCGCTCGACCAGTCGGCTGACTAAAACCCCGATGACGAGCCAAAGCACAACCATCGTCGCCGTGATGAAAAACAAGGCCCACCCGTCGCCAAAACCTAACCAGGTGGAAAACATGTCTCCTAAACCCTCGCGGATGAACTGCATAAACAATCCTCCTTTGTATGGTTTTATGAGAGCACAAAGTGTGACGCAAGTCAACCGCCGTCATTCATTAAATATGACAAATGGCAAAACATCGATTATAATATAACCGTGTTCACCTTACGACATAGATCGGGGGACCTCTCAATGGCTCGCATGCTTCGGTTTGTCAGCGTTCTTTTGTTGCTTGGGCTTGTCTCAAGCCTCTTTTTGACTGTGCGCGCCGAGCAGGCTCCTGAGGAGTTTCTCAGACGTGTGGAAGACATTGATGAAGCCCAAGCGCTCGCATCGCGATTCAAGTTGCAACTCGTGCACGTCTCACGACATGGCCTTGCCGTCTTTGAAACCACGGCGTCAACCCCTATTGAAACCTTGACCCATCATGGCTTCTCATATAATCATAAGGATGTATCGATTCTTGAGGGACCTAACGATCCGCTTATTGACGACCAGTACGCCTTGCTGATGATGCAACTTTTCGATGCGTGGCAGATTACCACCGGCGATGCCGCCATCACGGTTGCCATCATCGACACGGGTATTAACACCGCGCACCCCGAGTTCGAAGGACGGCTTTCACCGTTGTCTTATAATTCGTATCACGATGAGGTCGGGTTGGAACATGTTGAGGACGACGAGGGTCACGGCACATTCATCACGGGTGTGCTTGGCGCGAACAAAAACAACGGCATCGGCATCGCCGGCATCGCCCAGCACGTTGAACTGCTGATTATTAAAGCCAACATCGACGGTGAAGGTTCGTTTGAGGCATCCTCGTTAATTCGTGCCGTCGATTACGCGGTGGAGCAAGGTGCTGACATCATCAACATGTCGCTTGGTTCACACGAGCTTGGTCAAAATGAGGCGATGCGTCTTTCCCTTGAAGCGGCGCGCGAGGCCGGTGTTTTTGTGGTCGCAGCTTCCGGCAACTACGGAAACGATATTCCGGTATACCCTGCCGCGTTTGAAACGACGATTTCAGTGTCCTCGGTCGATGAGTTCGGCGTGTTGTCGGATTTTTCCAGCTATGGCAACAGCATCGACATCGCTGCGCCAGGTAGTCAGATTTACACCACTGGACTTGACAACCCTTACATGTCAATCAGCGGGACGTCGATGGCGTCACCCCATGTGGCTGGCATTCTCGCACTGATGCTGTCGCATTTCGACGACCTCGATTACGAGGACGTCATCCAGCGCTTAATCGATGGTGCGACTGGCGAGGAGCCAGAGACACATGTGGGCGCAGGCATTGTCAATGCTTACCTTAGTTTACGGTATGCCATCGATTTCGTGGTCGGTGATGAAGCGTATGCGCGCGAATACGCCTTTGCGGGAGACCCAATCACGCTCCCCGATGCGCCTTCACAAGAAGATTATGATTTTATTGGTTGGTATTACGACGCGGATTTGACCGTTCCGATTGACGATGCGCCCGTCTCCGGAAACACCACCTTTTATGCCAAGTTTGACGAACATCTTTACCACGAGATTACCATCTGGGATGGCGACGACATCGTCGAGGTGTTGAGCGTTCGTGACGGTGAAACCTTCACATACGACGCCCCGGAAAAAGAAGGCTATACGTTTGCAGGGTACTACGAAGACGACGCGTTTGAACAGCCCTTGACCTTTTCACCCGTGTATGAAGCCTTTGATGTCTACCTACGCTATGAAGTCAACGAATACACCGTGACCTTACATATCAACGGTGAACCCCAACACATTACGGTCATCCATGGGGAGGTACTAAGCGTCGAGAATCCGGTAAAACCCCGCCATGATTTTGCGGGTTGGTATGTCGATGACGACTTCATCGAGGCCTATACAGACGAACCTATCACAGAAACCATTGATTTGTACGCCCGTTTCGATCCACACGAATATGCCATCACGATGATGTTTGGCGACGACGTGTTCGATGTGATCAACTACACATACGGTGATGATGAGGTCACGCTTGAACCAATCGAACAACCCGGTGTAGACTTCAACGGGTGGTATTTTGACGACAACTTCACGCAACCCTTTGACGCGACGTTGCTCGACGGCAATGTCATCGTGCACGCGGCGTATGAGGATGTCATGATCACCGTGACATTCCTCGATGCGTCAGGCGCTGTGTATCGCGAGGTTGACGTGGCTTACGGCGAGGATGTTGAGGCTCCTGAACCGCCAGAGAAACACCCCACTGACATGTTTACTTATCACTTCACCGGGTGGTCTGAAGCGCTTGAGAACATCATGGATACCCTCATTGTAGAACCGCTTTACGAAGGAACGTTTAGACCCGAGGCCGCTAAGTTGAGTCCTGGTGTTGACACGGTGCACCTTGGCGAAACCTGGGTCGATGCCGGCCTTGATGCCCCGGAGAATGAACTTGATGTTGACATAGAAGGCACCGTGGACACGCTCACCCCCGGTTTTTACGACATGGTCTACATTATCCGCGTTGACGATGACATTGTGCATCGTGTCACGCGGGTCGTTACGGTGCTTGAAGATGACCGTGTGACGGTTGATATAACACTGCATCCCGGCATCGCCACCGTAATCCAAGGCACAGATTACGTCGAACCTGGCGCAACCAGCACTCATGGCGATGTCGTCATTGAGGGTTCGGTAAACACTGACGTGCCTGGGGTGTATACGGTACGTTACTCGGTTACACAAAACGGCGCCACGTTCGTGCGCATACGCCGAGTCCACGTGCTTCCGGCTGACTTTGAACACGCCCGGATTCCGATGACGACAACACGCAAACGAGAGGGTGATAGTCATGGGACGTAGTCTATCATTGCTGGTGGTGTTGCTCACCATAACCCTCCGCACGTGCGTGCCCGAAACCACGGTCGAGATAGACATTGAAATTAACCCTGCCGTAGACACGGTGTTAGTTGGCGAAACGCATCGAGATGCTGGCGCTGTGGCATTTGTCGGTGATGAGAACGTCCGCGTCACGGTCGTGGATAACGCCGTTGACACATCCACACCAGGCACCTATGACATCGTCTATCGAGCGCGGTTTAACCAGCAAGATGTGTACATCGTTCGCAAGGTTGAAGTGGTTGAGGCGCACCCATTGGAAGTGGACCTTGTTCCAGGTATTGACACGGTTGTGGTTGGTGAAAACTGGACCGACGCCGGCGTTGAGGTTATCGGTAGTGACGCTGCGATGATTGATGTTCAAGGCGATGTTGACACCGACACGCTCGGCGTTTATCATGTCGTGTACATCGTGCAAGATGACCAAGGAAACATCCGACGTATCACCCGTGTGGTGCATGTTATTGATGAAGAATGAAACTTATTTTTGGCATGTATATCGGGGGTTCTATTTTATTATTGATATGTTACAATGGGACTAGCATAAAAAGGATGTGCTTAATATGAGAAGATTACTTACCGTTTTTGGGCTTTTACTCATTGCCCTTACCCTCGGTGCTTGTTATGGTGATAACGGTGGAGACGAACCCACTGAAACCCCACCGGATGAAACACCTGGAGAAAGAACCTTGTACGATTGGCTCGACATCGTTCACGAAAGCGATAACATGCGTGTGACCTTAGAAATCTTCCGCAGTGATGCGTTAAGTCAGACGCGAACCCTCAAACTCGATGGTGAGATGGCCTTTATGGACATATTGCTCGTTTCCGGTGACCGCTCCTTGGCCTACCTATTTTTAGAAGCCGGTGCGTTAGATGTCTATGAGCTTCCCTACACACAGGATTGTTACGTCGTCTATGAAGATCAACCCGAAGAAAACTATGCCTCCATGGTTTCAGACATGGCTTATCGTGGCATGATTCCAACCTTCGTTCGTTCTGATTGGTTTACCATCGATGAGAATGTCTTCACCTTAAGAGCGGAAAACAAATCCAACCTTAAACAAAACACCAGCACGGCTGGAGATTTCGATTCATACACCATCACCGTCGAAGAAGATCGCTTCATTGTGGTCATTGAGTTCCATACCGGATTCGAACGCCAACGTTACCGCATCGTCTATGACCAAGTAGATGACACCCTGTTTGAGTTACCGGCGTTTGATTTGTGTGAATTAGACGATTGATGATGTAGCGCCATCATAATGCTTTTCATAAGAAACTTGGGTTCATAATCAGGCCCAAGTTTTTGTTTGTTCAGTTATTTCTTTCGTCGAGGAACTTTGTAGTTGGGGGACTCTTGCGTGAGTTCAACGGTGTGGGGGTGAGACTCCACGTGACCGGCCGCGCTGATTTTAAAGAACACGCTGTCTTTCATCGCTTCGATTGTCGGCGCACCGCAATAGCCCATGCCTGAGCGAAGACCACCCACGAGTTGGTAGATGACATCTTCAACGTTTCCTTGGTAGGGCACGCGGGCTTCAATGCCTTCAGGAACGAGTTTTTTCATCTCTGGGGCATCGCTTTGAAAGTACCGGTCACTTGACCCGCGGCGCATGGCTGAAAGCGATCCCATGCCTTGATATATTTTATATCGGCGACCATCGTAAAGCAACTCCTCGCCTGGTGACTCGTCGCATCCGGCAAGCAGATTGCCAAGCATCACCACGTCGGCACCAGCGCTGATGGCTTTGGCGATGTCGCCACTATACTTGATACCTCCATCGGCTATAACAGGAATGCCTCGCTTGCGCAGGGCCTCAGCCACGTTCATGATGGCGGTAATCTGGGGCACACCCACGCCGGCAATCACCCTCGTTGTACAGATTGACCCTGGACCGACCCCGACTTTAATGGCATCAGCCCCCGCTTCCACCAGCGCCACGGCGGCCGCTTCGGTGACGACGTTACCGGCCACAACTTGCAGTGTAGGATGGTTCTTTTTTATGCGTCTGACGGCGCCAATGACGCCTTCAGAGTGTCCGTGAGCCGAATCGACGGCAATCACATCAATGCCGGCATCAACCAACGCCGCGACGCGTTCGTCGGTATCGTTGGCTACGCCGACTGCCGCGCCGCAACGAAGGCGCCCTTCATCGTCCTTGCTGGCGTTGGGGTAGGCCTTGGTTTTTTCGATGTCTTTGATGGTAATCAAACCCGTGAGTTTGCCCTTAATATCGACGATTGGCAGCTTTTCGATGCGGTGTTGCATCAACATGGTCTTCGCTTCATCAAGCGACACGCCTTCATTGGCAACAACCAGCTTCTCCCGCGGGGTCATGACCTCTTCGACTTTCACGCTCAGGTCGTCTTGATAGCGCACATCGCGGTTGGTGAGAATGCCAATCAGAGTTTTATCTGGTTCTATGACTGGAAATCCGGAAATCTTGTAGTAGGCCATCATGCGCTCTGCATCGGCCAATGTCTGATTTTTTTCTAACGTGACGGGCGTTTTAATCATGCCGGCTTCACTCAGTTTAACACGTTTGACAGCAGCCGCTTGTGCGTCAACTGCCATGTTTTTGTGAATGAAACCCAGCCCACCGAGGCGAGCCATGGCGATTGCCATGGCGCTTTCAGTCACCGTGTCCATGGCACTTGATACAATCGGGATAGCCAACGTCATCGTGGGGGTCAGTCGTGTGGACACGTCGACTTCTTTCGGTAAAACGTCTGAGTATGCCGGCGCCAACAACACATCGTCAAACGTTAGCGCCTCGCGGATGGTTTTTTTCATGGTATCGCTCCTTATTCCCATTCGATGGTGCCGGGAGGTTTTGAGGTGATGTCGTAGACAACGCGGTTCACGCCATCCACGCGGTTCACAATCAACGAGGCAACCCGTTCCAAGACCGGGTGCGGAATGCGTGCCCAATCGGCCGTCATGCCGTCGTTAGAAGTGACAGCGCGAATGGCTAGCACGTGTCCATAGGTTCGTTCGTCGCCCATCACACCGACGGTCTTAGCGTTGGTCAGTACGGTAAAATACTGCCAAACCAAGGCTTCCGTGCCGGTTTCTTGAAACACCTGACGAACAATGGCATCGCTTTGTCTGGCCATGGTCAGTTTGGCCTCGGTGACTTCACCGAGAATGCGTACGGCGAGTCCCGGTCCAGGGAAGGGTTGACGTTGAAGGTCAACCGCGTCCATCGCCAGCGTCCGCGCAAGCTCGCGCACTTCGTCTTTAAACAGGCTCCTTAGGGGTTCAAGCAGCGTGAAGCCGAGTTTCTCTGGTAACCCGCCCACGTTGTGGTGACTTTTTATCGTCGCACCAACCCCAGCACCAGACTCAATGACATCAGTATACAGCGTGCCTTGCGCCAAAAAATCAAACGGTCCTTGTTTTGCTGCCACGCCTTCGAACACGTCAATGAATGTTTTTCCGATGGCTTTGCGTTTCGCTTCTGGGTCTTCCAACCCTTTGAGGGCGTCAAGGAAACGGGTTTTTGCGTCCACAAACACGACGTTTAAGCCGTAGTGTGAACGATAGCGAGTCAGCACATCGTCGGCCTCACCCTCGCGAAGCAGCCCGTGATCCACAAACACGCAAGTCAAGCGCTCACCAACGGCGCGATCAATCAGCACGGCACTCACACCCGAATCAACACCTCCAGAAAGCCCAAGGAGGACACGTTTATCGTTCACGGTATGACGAATATCCTTGATGAGTCCATCGACAATGTTGGTGATTTTCCACGATGGGATGGCCTTGGCAACCTTAAACAAAAAATTACTCAGCATCTGTTTCCCATGAGTGGTGTGACGAACTTCAGGGTGAAATTGAACACCGTATATGGGCTTCGTTTGATGCTTCACGGCGGCGAGTACCCGGTCTGAACGCGCGATGACCTCAAACGTAGGCGGCAATGTCACAACGCTATCGGTATGGCTCATCCATACGGTTTCATGGTCGCTAAGGCCGTCAAACAACACATCTTCTTTGACAATATCCATCCCTGTCTTACCGTACTGACGACCGTCAAGGTCTTTTTCTACATGGCCCCCGAATTGTTGCATAGTGGCGTGCATTCCATAACATATCGCTAAGATGGGCACGCCCAAATCAAACCAGGCACGATCAACTGCGAGCGCGTCGGCGGCGGTGATGCTTTTTGGGCCCCCACTGAAAACAATTGCTTTCACATCCGCTGATGGCGTGGGCACATGGTCATAGGCAACCATGTCGCTATAAACATTGAGTTCGCGAATGGTTTTGGCGATAAGTCGCGTGGTTTGACCGCCAAAGTCAACCACGAGAACCTTGTCCGGTTTCATAAGGGCCTCCTTCTATGAAAAAAACGTTCTTATGAACGTTTCTGACCATCGAATGCGCAAAAAACGATTCATAGTCTCAGCGTTTTCGGCGCCGTGGTAGAAACGTCCAACCCGTATTGTCGAACCTATATGAAAATTAGGTTTATTGTACTCGATTTCTTATCCATATGCAAGGACTTGAAGCAAGAAAAAGGCCGCTAAACGCGGCCTTGAATCATAAGTCGAAGTTATCGAAATACACTTGTTCATCGGGCATGTTATGCGTTTTAAGCACCTTGATGCATGCGTTAATCATGCCGGGTGAACCACACAAATACCCTTCGGCTTCCGTCAAGTCGCCTACCGTGCGATCGACGACGTCAGTAATCAAGCCGGTTTCGCCATCCCACGCATCATCGGGTTCAGGATCTGACAATGCAGGCACGTAGGTAAAATTGTCGAACTCTTTTTCAAGCGCACGCATTTCATCGGTGTAATATAGGTCGCGTTTAGCGCGTGCCCCGAAAAAATACGTGATTTTGCGTTTCGATCCTTGATCCCGGAGATAGTAAAGGATTGAACGAATCGGCGCTTTCCCAGAACCCCCGGCAATGCAAATCATTTCGCGATTAGTCTCTTCGCGTAAATAGAAGTCGCCGTAAGGACCGGTTAGAATGATTTCATCGCCCACGAGAAGCGCCTTATGAACAAACGTTGTGGCCAACCCTTTCGGAACGAGCCTCACGATAAACTCCACCTCGTGTGTGTTTGCAGGATTCGACGCGATTGAATACGCACGGATCACGTCGAGTCCAGGGACTTTAAGCTGGGCGTATTGGCCGGGCTTAAAGTCAATTTCATTAGGCTCGATTAGTTTAAAACGCACCAATCGGGTATCGTAGGTAAGCTCTTCAACCGCGACGACTTTGGCACGGTATTCCGAGGCTTCAAGCAACCCTTCGGGAATTTCAATGCGCATGTTCTCGCGCACCTTGATTTGACAAGACAAGCGCACGTTCCTGGCTTGTTCTTCTTTCGATAAAAACGGCTCTTCGGTTGGTTTAATGTCCCCACCACCTTCGAGCAAACGCACCTTACAAAAGCCGCAGGTGGCTTTGCCTCCGCAAGCCGAGGGGATAAATATCTTATTGTCAGATAACGTGTTCAGCAAGGTGTCATCGCCACGGACAACAATTTCTTTCTTATCATTGACAGTCAGCGTGCGCTCCCCGCCACCCCCGAGCAGATGATCGGCTAGTATTAATAAGCCGGCGATGATGATGAGCACACCGAGCAAGATGATTGGCACATACACTAAGTTCATCGTGTCGCCTCCTTAACCGGCTAACCCGGCAAACCCGACAAACGCAAGCGACAAAATGCCTAGCACGATAAAGGCGATGCCTTTACCAGCGAGACCTTTGGGCACGTTGCCGTGTTTGTCCATTTTTTCTCTCACCGCTGCCAAGAGCACGATGGCGATAAACCAACCGATGCCAGCACCCAGCGAAAACGATGCCGTTTCTAGGAAGGTATACTCACGATTAACGAAGAAGAGTGAAACCCCAAGCACGGCACAGTTGACCGTGATTAAGGGTAAAAATATGCCGAACGCGTTGTAAAGTGCCGGGATGAATTTCTCCAAAAACATCTCGAGAAACTGTACGGTTGCGGCGATGGTAATGATGAACACGAGCAGAGACAACTGCGCGGTTCCTGAGCGTTGCAGCAAAAGGTAAATCGGGTAATTGATGATGCCCGTAATCGTGACAACGAAAATAACCGCAAGGCCCATGCCAACGGCATTTTTAACGTTTGTTGAAATCGCGATGAGTGGGCACATCCCAAGGATGAGCGCGAGCGCGATGTTGTTGTCGAGAATTGATTCAAAGAATATCTGTATCATGTCGGTCTTCCTTTCGTCGTTTTATTTAGCCTTGCGTTTCGTAGTTCTTGGTCATTGAGCGCATAATCCAAATGTACAGCCCAAGGATGAAAAAGCCTCCTGGTGCAATGGCCATGACGGTCCAGTTTACCCACGTTGATGGCATCACGCGCATGTCGAGAATCGTTCCGAATGCCAGTGCCTCACGCACGACGGCGATTGAAACGAGCACAAACAAGTATCCAAGGCCGTTGGCGAGTCCGTCAATGACGGTGTACTTGACAGGGTTTTTTGACGCGAACGCTTCGGCTCGTCCCATGACGATGCAGTTAGTGATAATCAAGCCCACGTAAGGTCCGAGTTCCTCAGCGATGTCGGGTAGAAACCCTTCCATGAACATTTGCACGGCGATGACAAAGGTTGAAATGATGGCCATGTAGGTAACCATCCGTACGCGTCCTGGAATAAACTGACGAATCAGCGACACTGTCGCGGAGCTAGCGATGATGACAAACGTTACGCCAATGCCCATCGCGATGGCGTTATCCACGCGATTGGTGATGGCCAGGGCAGAACAGATGCCAAGCACAGCAATCAAGATTGGATTGTTCCGAGAGAGGCCCTCGCGCATGATGTTATACCATTTGGTGTATTTCATTCGAATCAGCTTAATCATTCGTCATCGCCTCCCCTATCTTCCCACACCTGTTTGGCGGTCTGATACCGTTGGTTAATCATCCATTCAAAGCTGGCTGACGTTCGGGTGCCGCCGGTGATGGCATCCACTTCGTTGTCGGCGCCCGTCGGATTGTGAGTGATGTTAATGCCTGTCTCAGGATCAAGAATGACGCCGACATACTTGGCAAGGTAATCCGCCTCGGCCACCACCCCGCCAAGGCCAGGTGTTTCTTCTTGTGACAGCACTCGCATTGCCACAATTGTCCGAAAATCAGGTTCAAGCGTCATCACGGCCGTGATAGGTCCCCAGACGCCACCGCCTTCAATGACGAATGATATGTTCCCACTGTCTTGGTCGACATAAAACGTGATTTCATCGGTTTCAATGGTGTCTATGTTCGCCTCGAACACTTCAGCAAAGTTACCAATCGTGAAATCGTAATCGTTGGCTGCTAAAATGGCTGCTTGCAGTCGGTAGGCTTGATTGCGTTCGATGCGATCTCGTGTCAATAGGTCCATGCCCACAAGAAAACCTGAGACAATTAATCCAAGCACCACCATAAACGATATAATCTTTACATGTGGATGCATCATGTCGCCTCCTTGGTTTCATCAGACGTTTTTGTTTCAGCGCTGGATGCGTTGAACCAACTGTCGATAAGCGGCGTGATGGCATTCATGATGATGAGTCCAAACACCACGCCATCAACCGCTGCGGCTTCATAGCGAATCAAAAAGATTAAGATGCCCGCGCCGATGCCATACACAACTTTCCCCCACGACTTAATCGGGGAGGTCACCGGATCGGGTGCGACAAAGAACGCCGCAAACGTCGCGCTGCCCACAAGCAATGAGGTAACCGGAGAGGGGTATCCGGTTCCCACGAGGTTCATGATTAAAGTTAACACAACCATCGTCCCAAGCAACGCGAGTGGCACACGCCAGTCAAAGACCTTCAAAAGCATCAGCCCGATACCTAAGGTGATGATGCCTATCATAAATGTCTCGCCAACCGCCCCTGCGGTGCGACCCAAAAGGAAGTCGCCCGTCGTGTAATTGCCAGGAATGCGCAGCAACGCCGGTGAACTGACTGCGTCGTTTTCAACGTCGAAGTCCGGATGCCCAATGTTTTCAGTAGACGGCATCAACGGGCCGTGGTCTTTCGGCTCGAACCACTGGGTATTCAACTGCGACGGAAAAGAAATTAACACAAACAAAACACCGACCAAAGCCGGGTTAAAGACGGTTCGTCCATGACCGCCAAAAATCGCTTTACCAAAAAACACACCAAATCCGGTGGCCACACCAGCAATCCACAGCGGGATAATGGGTGGCAGCATCAACGTGATAATCATCGGCGTAATCATCCACGCTCTATCGATTTTCATGCCTCGGCTTTTGGCGAAAGCCCACTCAATTATCAGCGCAACCACGTAAGACGTGAGGGCAATAAAGAGCACATAGGGGCCAAAGATGACCACCGCTGCAAGCAACAACACCCCGAGGAATCCAGTCCAAAGCCAGAGCTTTTTCTCGGTTGGCGTGTTGATGTGCACCGGTGCCGTCGTTTCGTTCATAAAACCATCACCGCTTTCCATGAAGTTAGGACGGGCCATACGCACGCCCGCATTTTTTTTTATTATAGCACACCTCGCGTTGGTTTCCCGAACGATACGGGAAGGAATTTTTCTGCGTGTTTACTCATCGCGCGCGCCATTCAGCAATCGATATCAGTCGGTACTCGCTGCTCTCGTGTGTGCGCCTTAACGAGATGACATCACCCGTTGTCCGGTGACGCATCACAAGATTAGCATAAGCTGTCTTCAATCCCTGTGATCACAGGTGCTTTGCGGCACAATCGCCATGGCAACCCCCCGCTGACAAACCTCGCGAAGCCTTTCTTGCATTCGTTCAAACGCGATAATCCTCCTTTAAAGGTTGCGCTTTCCGAAATCGGCGGGTCCCGCGGTTGAGTCGCGCCGTACCATACACGCCGATAATAATCATCGCACCGCCAATGATGTGATAAAAATAAAGCGCTTCACGCAAAAACACCGCACCTGCGAACACCGCGGTGACCGTCGCCAAGTTGGCATACACGCTAGACACATGAACCTCAAGCCGCGACAGCGCAAAGTTGACGAGAAAAAACGCCACAATCGACGCGAGAATGCCCAAATAGAGCACCGGCACCACTAACTGTGGTTGCGCCAGGTTGCCAAGGTAATCACCCAATCGACCTTGGCTGATAAGCACCGTCACGTAGATAACGTTGAACACCACCGCACCAAACAGCATCATATAGTAAGTGATTTCATGCGTCTTCATGTTTCTCGAGGCACTTCGTGAGGCGATATTAAAAAGCGCTGCCGCCACCACGGCTCCAAACATCAAAGCGTACCCCAACCCGTCAAAATCAACACCACCAGCCGCATGAGAAACTTGGATGAAAACGATGCCCGACACGCTCAAAAGAATGAAGAACACTTGTAGGGCGCGCGGTTTTTCTTTCAAGATAAGCGCGCTCAGCACCGTGGCGATGACAGGAATCAACGCAATCATCATCCCAGCCTCGCCACTTGGCACCCGAGCAAGCCCGTTAATTTCGAACAAAAAATACATCACCGGCTGAAACAAAGCAACCCAAAACACCGCTTTAAACCGTTCAACGCTAAAGGTGATTTTAACCACCCGCACACGGCGTAAAAGTTCAAACACGACAATCGCCACCAAAAAACGATACGCGATTAGACCGATGGGCATGACAAAATCCAACGCGACTTTGGAGAACATGAACGTAAACCCGAAAATCGTCGCAAAGGCCACGCTTGCAAGATGTACTTTCGCTTGTTTCATTGACATGCTCCTTTGTTATGTCGTGCGCTGCTTCCAAAACGCTTGCAGTCGTTCATAGGGATAATCGTTTTCAAACAGGTAGTCAAATCGCCAGTGGTCGGGAAAAAGATCGCGATACACGTCGGTATCATAACGCGTGTCCATGAGTAACGCCACACCAAGGTCATCAGACGATCGAATGACACGGCCGACGGCTTGCACAACCTTGTTCATGCCGGGAAACGTATAGGCATAGTGAAATCCATCCAATCCTTGCGCGTTGAAATACTCGCGCAGCAAGGCCTGTTTAGGGTTAACTTGCGGCAAGCCAACGCCAATGACAAACACGCCAACCAAGGCTTCTCCAGGAAAATCAACGCCTTCTGCATAACTGCCTCCCAGAACCGAAAAAAGCACCTTTGAGCGGGGGCTTGGTGCCAGAAATGCACGTGTGAGGCGCTGCTTTTCTGTGAGAATCGCACCAGGTGTTTCAACGAGCACATCATAAGGTTCTCCGTCGAACGCCGCCAGCACCGTACGCATGAAAGCGTAAGATGGAAAAAACACAATATAGTTTCCACGCCGACCCTCAAGCAACGCATAGATGGAATCAACAATTCGCGGCACGCTACAAGGACGGTCGCGATATTTTACCGATGTCGACACATCAACCCACATGCCGAGCCGGTCGGGATCAAACGGGCTTGGCACCGTAAAGGTTTCACCTATCCCTTTTGTCAGCAACCGTCGAAAGTAATCAACCGGTTTTAACGTGGCTGAAAACAGAACGTTTCCAGCGCTCTCACGGAAGGTCTGCGACACTGGGCCTGAGGCGTCCAGACAGACGATGGATAACGTGGTCTCATGGTCAGTGTGTTCGATGGTAAAGCGAAACGCCTCGTCGACGTGCTCGTGGACACGCAAAAACGCCAACCACTCAAAATACGTTTCACGCACCGCCTTACGCAGTGCGTGTTGCTTGTGTGAATCAAGCCATGACCCGAGAATCTCACAGGCATTTTCAAGCGAACCAAGCAGGTCTCCGTCGACGCGTTCGGCAACGTAAAAGGAGCGATCACACCTCGTCATTACAGCCGAACGCATGGCATCCAAAACGTCGTTGACGCATGCTTTTTCGCGACTGCCAAGCGTCGACACGATAGCCTGGAAAGCCTCAACGTCGTTCATGCTCAACGTCGCCGAATACATCTGGCGCGAACGTTCCACCAGGTTATGGGCTTCATCGACGAGCAATTTCGGTCGCACGCTGCCCTCTTCAAAGAAACGAATGAGACGGACGCGCGGGTCAAAAACATAGTTATAGTCTGCGATGACGACATCAGATAACTCAGCCACGTTGAGAGCAAATTCGTGGGGACAGATGCGATGAAATTCTCCGTATTGCTTAAGCAGCGTGGCATCGTAAACATCATCGTGAACGAACAAATCATGCAGCGCGCCACGCACCCGATCATAAAACCCTTTCGCATAAGGGCACAACGCGGGGTCGCAGTCAACTTCATCCATCAAACACATGTTTTCCTTTGAGTTAAGGGTGATGGCTTTAATCGTCAGCCCACGTTGTTTGAAGCGTTCCATTGTTTCAACCGCAATCGTTTTTCCTGCGTTCTTCGCGGTGAGGTAAAACACCTTGTCATCCGGATGGGCAAGGGTTGTCAAAGCGGCGTGTAACGTTGCGGCGGTTTTCCCTACGCCAGTAGGCGCCACCGCGTATAAGGTCTCTCCTTCAATCATCGTCCGCCGCACCGCACCAACAAGGTGCGCTTGCCCCTCGCGCATCGTGTCGTAGGGAAACGCTAACCCTTTGAGCGTCTTCATCTTGTTCTCAAGGTGTGTATTATACACGTCAAACCAATCGAAATACCGACGCAACATCAACTCGATGTGATCTAATAAAGCGCGGTTTGTGTGTCGTTTTTTGACTGTCTTGATGGCATGGGTCTCCACGTGAATGTAGGTTAACCACACCTCAACCTCTTCGAGCGACCGTTGCTTTGCAATCATTGCGGCGTAGGTCTTCGCCTGCATTAGATGCGCGGGAAACGTCGTTTCATCGATAAGCTCAAGCGAGGTTTGCGTGCTTTTGATTTCCTCGACAACCACCGTTTTTCCCCGGTGAAGCACCCCATCGATGCGGCCGCTAAGTCGCACCGTGCGATTGTCGGTGGAAAACTGCGTCGCGATGGCGACTTCTGATTCATCGGTGTTGCCATAGTTTTGTTGGTGAATCTGATGCATACGCTGTCCTAATAGTTGCATACGGCGGCGACCGCTTGCACTCTCAAGATCGCCGCTTTGATATAGAAACATCACCATTTCACGTACACCGATGGTTAGAATGCCCATGGTCATCCTCCGTTCGATTGAGGTAGCTAACGCACACGGTTTATTCTATCACGTCGTTGGAGTGAGGTCACGGGAAAATCACCTTGCGTTTTCAGCTTGTTGGTGTTATCTTGTTAGGTGTAACTTGTATTACATATATGAGGTGTTATCATGATTATATTGGCTGCTTGTCCCACGTGTGACTTACTATTGGTGTTATCGCTAATGATATTGCTTGGTTTGTTTATTGGCCGATACGCGGAGCGCATTAAACTCCCGAGCATCTCAGGGTATTTACTCGTCGGTATTTTGTTTGGTTTCGTGCTTTTGTGGGTCTACAACGATGACCTGCTTGAAACCTTTTTGTTTATCACTAAGTTCGCGCTTGGTTTCATTGCTTTTAGCATCGGTCTGGAGCTGGATTTTAAGCGGTTGTGGGCGCGGCGTAACGAAGTGATTCTTGTAACCATGATTCAAGCCATCGGTGCGTTTTTACTGACTGCCGTGGGGCTATGGATTTTTGGCATGCCCATTCACATCGCTTTGGTGCTGGGATCCATTGCCATCGCCACCGAACCCGGCCCAATTTTGTTTCTCACCAAACGCTATAAAACCAAAGGTGACCTTACCAACACACTCGTGCCGCTTCATGGCCTTGAGGACGCTTTCGCCATCATCGTCTTTGGCCTTGTGCTCTCCTATGCCGTCGGCGTTGACCAAGGGGTGTCGATGACATTCAGAAACATCATGGAAGGTCCAGTCTTTGAACTGGTCTTCTCCATCGGTTTGGGTACCATCATCGGCTTTGCCTTCCGTTCCATTATCCGGAAGCTCGACTACCGCGACCGCGATAAAGATATGGTGGTCTTCGTCAGTGCCTTCGTAACCATCATGGCCGCCATCGCCATCGCCAATCGAGGACTCATGCTGTTCGGATTCTCTATTCACCTAAGCCCGGTGCTTTTGCCGATGGTCGTTGGCATTGTGTTCGCTAACACATCGACCCCGCTAGCTAGAAAAGAAACCGAGCACATGCTTGACACCTTTTCACCACCGATCATCATCACTTTCTTTACTGTGGTCGGTGCCGAGATGGTTTTTTTCCTTTTTGCCGGCGATTTCACGGTAACTGGGCTGTTCATCCGATTTGCGATTGTCTACATTGTTTTTCGATTGGCTGGAAAGCTTTTGGGCACCTACCTCGGTGCCCGCATAGGCAAAGCATCCACCAGCGTTCGACGCTACCTTGGACTGTGTTTAATTCCCCAAGCCCAAGCCGCCATTGGGTTGGCTCTATACGCCCAAAGCTTATTATCGTCATCGCCGTATACGGATAAACTCGTGTTGATTGTGGTGGCTGGTACGCTGGTGTACGAGCTGTTTGGTCCAATCGGCTTGCGCCACGCGTTGCTCAAATGTGAGGACTGCTTCCCGATCACCGATTTTGAACGAACCCGCTAACCCGCTTCGGCGGTTTCTTTTTCACTGACTGTGATACAATAAAGTCGTAAACTTCCCGAACGAGAAAGGTTGTGTGACGTATGCGTTTTAAAGACTATCCGTACGAACGTCCTGACATGGACAAACTCCAACAGTCATTTACCACAGCGATTCAGCGGTTTAAGAATGCAGATTCGCCTAAGGACGCATTGGATGCCATCGACGAGGTAAACGAACTTCGCCTCGACTTTATTACGATGAATCGCCTTGCGTCCATTCGCCATTCCATCGATACCCGTGATGAGTTTTACGATGCCGAGAAAACCTTTTTTGACCAAAACAACCCGCGGTTTTCTCAATGGAATCATGCGTTCTACCGCGCCCTGATAGACAGTCCCCACAAAGACGCATTAGTTCACGAGAAAGGACACCATCTCTTTGATAAAGCAGCATTGTCTCTAAAGACGTTTTCTCCTGAAATCATGGGTGAGATGCAAGATGAAAACCGGCTTGCTAGCCAGCACCAAAAAATTCTGGCCTCTGCCAAGATTGAGTTTCAAGGAAAAACCTATAACCTGAGTCAGATGGCACCGTTTGCGCAGAATCCAGATCGTCACATACGAAAAGCCGCCTCACACGCCGTGGAGGAATTCTTCAAGGCGCACGAAAAGGAACTAGACGAGCTGTATGACGACCTTGTCAAAGTGCGAAACAGCATGGCAAAAAAACTCGGTTATGCGCGTTTCACCGAACTAGCCTACGACCGCCTCGGACGAACCGACTACGACGCCGAAGACGTCGCAAACTATCGCAAGCAGATCCATCAGCATGTCGTGCCCCTGAACGAAAAACTATTCCGAAAAGCTCAAGAACGACTAGGCATCGATGCGATGAAGCATTACGATTTATCGCTAGATTTTAAGAGCGGTAACCCAAAACCTGTGGGCAATGTCGATGCGCTTATTCGTCATGCCGACACGATGTACACCGAGATGAGTCACGAGACCAACACCTTCTTCCGCTTCATGCGAGAACGTGAACTGCTTGATTTGGAAGCAAAACAGGGTAAAGCTGGTGGCGGGTACTGCACCTTCATACCCAACCATGATTCCCCGTTTATCTTTGCGAACTTTAACGGCACAAAACACGACGTCGACGTGTTAACTCATGAAGCTGGGCATGCCTTTCAGATGTTCATGAGCCGAGATCATGACGTTCCAGAATACCTCATGTCCACCATGGAAGTCAGTGAAATCCATTCCATGAGCATGGAGTTTTTTGCCTGGCCGTGGATTGAGGGGTTCTTTGGACAAGACACCGATAAATACCGCTTTAGTCACTTATCTCAAGCGCTTAAGTTGCTTGCCTATGGTGCGGCGATTGATGAGTTCCAACACGCCGTCTACGACACCCCCGACATGAGTCCTGAGAAACGGAAAAGACTATGGCGAAAAACCGACGCTAAATACTTTCCCTTTAAAGTGTATGATGACGCCGATTACTACGAACGTGGCGGCAGTTATCAAGCGATTATGCATATTTTTGCCGTGCCTTTTTATATGATTGATTACACACTTGCGCAAGCCTGCGCCTTCCAGTATTGGATGCGTGACCGCACCGATCACAAAGAAGCGTGGCAAAGCTACCTCACACTGTGTAAAGCGGGAGGCACGAAGGGGTTTACCGAACTGCTTGACCTTGCCGACTTACATAATCCCTTCGAACCCGGCGTGCTTGACCAGGTCGTACCGCTCGTGCGTGATTACCTCGACGGCATCGATGACACCACGCTGTAAGCGTTGGTTCCACCACACAAAAAGCGCAGCGTGTATCGCTGCGCTTTTGATTACGTGTGGTGGAGCCAACGGGGCTCGAACCCGTGACCTCTAGCATGCCATGCTAGCGCTCTCCCAGCTGAGCTATGGCCCCTCGAATTAAGATTTTACACGAAAAGCGTGTGTAATGCAACTGGTTTATCAAAATTGATCGCTTTAATGCCCCAGCACCACGTTATTTATAAAACATATGATTTGACTTTTCACTGAAAAAGACCGATGATGATGGTAGATAAAACAAAGGAGTGATGGCGATGAAAAAGGCGGAATACCATGTAAAGGGCATGCATTGCATCGGCTGCTCAATGGGCATTTCAAAACTTCTGAAGCGTCAAAAAGGTGTCGATAATGTCGACATGCAGTTGCCTCAAAGTTCGTTTACCATAACGTACGACGACAAGCAGATTGATCACCAAGGCATCGTGGCGACCGTCGCCAAGCTCGGTTATCAAGCCGAACTTCGTGAATAACTGTAGAAAGGGCATCCGAGGATGCCCTTTTCTTTATTATTTCGCCAACGTTAGCATAAGCAAAAACGCTTCATAGAAAGAAGCGAAATCGTCCGCGGTCACTTCAAGCGTCGTGGCATCAATCCGGCGCACGCCGGACCATTGTGCTGGCTTATCGGTCATCATCGATTCTTTAAACGCAATCCGCCCGACAACCGGCGTCAATTCGGTTTTCATCACGCCGCCATGTCGCATGGCGCGCTCAATGGCCGCACCATATCCGGCTTCTAGGTCGCGCCGCGGCAGGTGGCGTGCCGCGGTGCGTGATAGGGTTTTTTTGACGGCAAAGGTCGTCACATCCCCAAGCTCATCGCGCATCGCATCACACACAACGTTATCACCACTAACCAACATGACGGGCACACCAAAGTGACCAGCCAAGCGCGCGTTAAGCCCGGCTTCGCTCATCGATACGTCGTTGACGGTGACATCGCGAATCACGCGTCCCGAATAGGTATGATCGAAGATGCCTTCTTGGGTCGATGCTTTAGGATGGTATCCGATGAACACCGCGCCATCGTAACCTTGGTCGATTTCCGCCATCATCGAGTAGCGTTTCGCCGAACCTCCGATGAGTGCAGCACGCGAATCAAGTTTTTCGATAAGCACGTTATCCATGCTGCCGTGGGCGTCGTTGACGAGCACGTCAGTGGCGCCATGCTGAAACAGCGCCTTAATAACTACGTTTAGCTCATCAACCATCAGATGCCGCGTGCGTTCATGCTCACGCTCACCGGCGTGTAGTTGGTCTGGTGAATGCACTCCCCACAAACCTTCCATGTCAATCGATACGTATATTTTCATGTTGGATCCTCCTCGTTCAGTTTGCCGGCGGCGAGCGCATCAAAAAAGATCGGGGCGCCACCGGTGTGTAGAAACAGCACGTTTTTTCCGTACCATCCGCGTTTGGCCACTTCTTTGACCATGCCGTAAAACGCTTTTGCCGTATATACGGGATCAAGTGCGATGCCATCTGTCTCCATGACCGTGCGAATGAGACGGTATAGTTCGGGGTCGGTTTTGCCATAACCACCAAAGGCGTAATCGCCAATGCAATGGACAGCTTCTGCCTTCATGGGTGGAATGTCATGGCTGTCAAGGTATTCGTTCACGCTGTGAGTCACAATGTCGCATTGCGCGTCAACCTCTCGTAAGACGCTGATGCCGATGATATGATGATGCCGATGGTTTTGGCGTTTTCCACACACCAACCCAGCGTGTGTTGTGCCGGTTCCATCGGCAAAAAAAATCGCATCAAAAGGTTGTCTTTCCGCCTTCTCATGGGCCACGATTTCATTGTACGCTCGGGCATACGCTTCGGTTCCCAACATGCCGTGGCCGCCAAGGCGGATGTAGTAGGGATTGTGCCCCAAGCGTTTGAGGTGAGCGAGTTCGACATCCACAGCCTCGTCGATACGGTCTTTTGGCTTCAAAACGACACGCGCGTTCAGCGTTTGGGTCAGCGTTCGATTGAACGCGGGCTTTTCGCTTTCTTCAGGTGAAACAATGATGCATGGCAAACGCCGCTGCGCTGCCATGTTGGCGACAATTCTGCAGTGGTTTGAGGTGGCGCTTCCCACGGTGACAATCGCGGTGTGATGATGGGCATCGACGTACTCGAAATGAAGCAACGCCTTTCGGACTTTATTGCCGCCAAAAGAAAACGGTAACAGATCGTCGCGTTTAATAAAGAAACGGTTTCTGCCGTCTTGAAACACCAAAGGGTGGATTGGGGTTGTGTACATATCATCGCTCCTCGTTATGCCTACATTCAAATTGTACCAAAGCCAACGCGGTTTTTAAACAGCTATTAAAAAGACGTCCGACAGGACGCCTTATTGGTCAGTGTTTGCGCACGCCTCACAGACTCCGTAAAAGTTTAGACGGTGTTCATCAATGGTAAACCCGTGAGCTTTTTCCAGTCTCGTTTCATAGTGTTCAAGCGGGCAGTGCTCAACATGAATAACTTTATGGCATTGCCGGCAAATCAGATGATGCGCATGATGCGCATGGGCGATTTCATACAGCATCGGTTTGGTGTCATCAAGCGCAATCGGGCTAACAAGCCCAGTTTGCACAAAGGTTTCCAAAATTCGGTACACCGTTGAGAGAGAAACGGAAGCGTCTTCTTGTTTTAGTTTCAAATAGATGTCATCGGCTGATAAGAACGTGTTTTCTTGATCCAACACATCAAGCACCATGGTGCGATGTCTGGTCTTTTTCAGTTTAGCCTCATCGAGGCGAATCCTAAGCGCTTCTTTTCGTTGTGTCGTCATTGAGTTTACCTACTTTCTCAAGATCCGTTGGTGTGCATAGACTAGCGTGAACACAAGCCCGTTTAACAACACAATGGTCGAACCAGAGGGGGTGTCAAGCACAAACGAGAGCAACAGGCCTATAAAAACAATGACCATGGAAAACGTCGCCGCCAAAACAACCGTTGTCTTGAACCCTTTGGAAAACTGCATTGCGATAACGGTGGGGAAAATGATGAACGCGCTGATTAAAACGGCGCCAATCGCGCGAATGCCCAACGCAATGACAAGTCCGGTTAAAATAGCCAACAAGGTGTTCAGTCGTTTTGTCTTGATGCCACTGACTTTCGCAAACTCCTCATCGTATGTCATTGCAAACAAATCGGCATAAAAGAGTGTGACGACCATCACCACGGCGAACGAAAGCACGACTGACATCCAAACATCAACGTTACGTATCGCCAGGATGGTGCCAAAAAGATAACGGTTAAGTTCAATGTTGAATCCCCCGCCAACGCTGGCAAGCGTCGTCCCAAGCGCCATTGAAAAGGTAGCTGCAAGCCCAATGGCGGCATCACCATGAAGTTTTGCCGTTTCATTTAACTTTAAGATCAACACCGACACAAGCACCACAATCACAGCGGTAATCGGCAAAGGTGCTTGGTTTAACACAAGGGCAATGGCCACGGCGGCAAACGCCACATGTGATAGCCCATGACCTATCATCGAGAACTTTTTCAGCACCAAAAACGACCCGATGAAAGCGCTGCTCGCCGCGACGGTGATGCCGACGAGTAATGCGCGAATCATAAAACCATAACTAAATGCCGCCACAAGCGTTTCCCAAATTGACATCGTTAGCATCATGCATCACCGCCTTGTTTAGCATGGCGGAGTTTGTGCGTGTGCACGAAAGGAGAGATTGCTTCGGTTTCACAAAAGGCGCCAAAACTGCCGTCGAAAAGGAGCGTCTGATCAAGATAAATGACCCGGTTGACATAATCACCCGCGGACGCAATATCATGCGTGACAAGCACAACGGTGACGCCATCACCGTTCAGTTTACGTAAAATCTCAAAGAACTGTTCACGCATCGATTGGTCAAGCGCGCTGGTCGGCTCATCTAAAATTAACATGTCAGGATCGCTGACAAGCGCCCGCGCCAACAACACTCGTTGGAGCTGACCACCTGATAAGGCACCAATCCGCTTCTTGCGTAAATCGCGAATGTCAAGATAGTCCAAGGTGCGACCCACCCGATGCCGGTCATCACGCGTAAGCAACTTTGGGAACGTCTTCCGGGCAAGCAATCCGGTGGACACCACTTCATCGACGGTGGCCGGAAAAAAACGATCTTGCATGCTCGTGTGTTGTGGCAGATAGCCCACATGGATGTGTTTATCTTTGTCTACCTTGCCAGCGGCAATTGGCACGAGATCAAGCATGGCTTTGATTAGTGTTGTTTTACCCGAACCGTTCGCACCAATGATGGCAACAAAATCTTCCGCATAAAGCCGAAAAGCCACGTCACGCAAGGCAACGAAGCTTTGGTATTTTACGGTAAGTTTATCAACGTTGATGATGACGCGCTTAGTTGTCTCCATCGTACTTCAGTCCAATACGGTATTGATCGTAGTTATGCCGTAGCATATCAAGGAACGTGACGCCAGCATGAAATTCATCGACACCGATGTTTTCACCCGCGTAAAGGTAGAGAATTTCGGCCCCGGTCTCTTCGCGCAACACATCAGCAACCGTCTGAGGAATCAGTTTTTCCGAAAACAAATGTTCAATGTCGTGATGGTTCATCGTATCAATCATGTTGGCCAGCGCACCTGGTGTGGGTTCGGCATCCGCCGAAAACCCGCGATACGGATTGACATAACGGAGATTATAACGGTGGATGAAATAACCAATCACGTTGTGTCCACCATGCATGATGATATCAAGTTCGCCGTGTTCAACCAAATCAAGAAACATCGTGTGTAGATCTTGCAGTTCGCCTATGTAGATAGCGGCGTTGTCAGTAATCGACGTTTCGTAATCAGGTAATAGCGCTATCAACTCATCCCGAATATGTTCAACCATGATGATGACGTTAAGCGGATCATGCCAAATGTGCGGGTCGTAATCGCCGTGATGGTGATCATGATCATCATGCGTGTCATGGTCATCATGCGTGTCATGGTCATCATGCGTGTCATGGTCATCATGCGTGTCATGGTCATCATGCGTGTCATGGTCATCATGCGTGTCATGGTCATCATGCGTGT